>CAUPEV010000130.1:0-14140 GCA_963510335.1 uncultured Roseateles sp. | reverse complement strand
GACCCGCTGCGCGAGCCCGAGACGGCGGCCGGTATCAACGCCGGGGCTTTCAATTCGGCGGGCCTGTGGGCGCGCAAGACGGCCAAGTTGGCTGATTGGGGTCTGATGATCTCTGCCGAGGTGCAGCGCAGTGACGGCGACCGGGGGCGCAAGGTCCCGGCTGACCAGCAGACGGAATTTGATGGCATTTTTGGCAGCCAAGCCTCGCTCGCGCCCGGGCCCCTGGACACGCAGTACCAATTGAGCAATCTGCATGCCGAATTGGCCCGCTCCGACTTGCAACTGAGGCTGTGGCATTACCGCGCCGACAAGATGGGTGTCGCTTGGGGCATCGCTGGTGCACTTGATCCAAACTCGCAGTCGCAGGCGCGCCAGTCCCTGGCTGAGCTGCGCTGGCAAATGCCGGGCAGCAGCGACGCGCTGCGCTCGGTGCTGCGGCTGTCTTGGTCACAGCATTGGTTCGACGCCAACTACCGGGTTTTTCCGGCCGGCGCGGTGCTGCCGGTCAATGCGCGTGGCGAACTGTTTGGGCCGGGCGAGTCAAGTCTGTACACCTTCCAGGACGGGGCAATCGGCAACCCCGGCTCAGAAGAGAACAGCTACCGCATCGATTGGGAATCGCAGTATCTGGGCTGGGACGGGCACCGACTTCGGCTGGCCTTGGGGGCAAACCAGCAAGACTTTCACGCCTGGGAGGTGAAGAATTTCAGCCATGGCGGGCCAGTCGGCACTCTGGTGGACGTGACCGGCACCCCTTATGTCTACGCGCCTGATCTGTCGCGTCGCACCCGCTATGTTTCGCTGCAGGACGTCTGGCGCTTGAACGACGCGGCCGAGGTGACACTGGGCCTGCGCGCCGACAATTTCAGCGATTTCGGCTCCACCGTCAACCCTCGCGCCTCGCTGGTTTGGCACCATACGCCAGCCCTGGTCAGCAAATGGTTGTACGGCAGCGCTTTTCGCGCGCCCTCGATGAAGGAACAGTTCGTTGCTTCCAACCCCGTCAATCTCGGTTCCAAAACCTTGCGTCCGGAAAAGGTCAATACCTTTGAGTGGCAAATCGATTGGACAGGGGGCGCAAGCTTCAATCCGCGCTTGGCCGTCTTCTATTACGAAATGAAGGACTTGATTCGACTTGTCCAGGGGACCTACCGGAATGTCGGTGAGCTGTCGGCCCCCGGCGTGGAACTGGAATTGGATTGGCGTGCCACCCAGAGCTCTCGCTTGGCTTTCAACTATGCCTACCAGCGGGCCAAAGACGGGCAGGGCGAGCCGGCGCCGTTTGCGCCCCGCCACAGCATGAGCCTGGGGCTTGATCAGCGCTTGCTCCCCTCGCTGACCGCCAATGGGCTGGCGCGGTGGGTCGGTGAAAGGCCGCGTGAGTCCGGTGCGAAACCGCCGCCACTGCCGGCCTATACCTTGTTGGATGTAGGCCTGCGCTGGCAGGCGCCTGGCGCTGCCTGGTCTTGTGCTTTGGCCTTGAAGAATGTGCTGGATGCTCACGCTACCGAGCCGCTCGACACGAGCGCCATTCCCGGCGATGCGCCGATGCCGGGCCGGGAATGGCGGCTTGATTTTCGGGTCGCATTTTGAGCGGACACGAGCGGCAACTGATGCGGCCGACCAAACAATCGGCGCCCAAGTTGCTGGGTCGCGATGGCCATCTGCTGCGATTGGCGCTGCTGGCGGCTGGCCTTTTTTGTCGCCCGGCAGGGGCTGGACCCGAAGACTTGTACGGTGAGTACCGACTCAAGGCGGCCTTTCTTTACCGTATCGGCCAATTCGTGGAATGGCCAGATCCTGCGCCAACCGGTGCCCAAGCCAGCGCAGATTCGGCCTTCACCATCTGTGTACTCGGCAGCAACCCTTTTGGTGAAAGCCTGCGCGAGTTGAGCACCCGCTCGCTGGGCGCGCGCCCTATTGCCTTGCTCTATCCGAGCACGGCCAGCGAAGCCAGGGTTTGCCACATCGTCTATATCGACCTACCGGCCAAGAAGACCGTGATTGAGTTGAGTACCTTGCTGGCCGACACGCCGGTGCTCACGGTGGGGGCTTCGTCCCAGTTTGTTGACCATGGCGGCGGGGTTGGTTTTGTCATCAAAGACGGCAAGCTGCGCATGGAGATCAATCTGGATGTGCTCAAGCGCGCCAACCTGAAGCCCAGCGCCAAGTTGATTGAGGTCGCGGTGCGCACCGTTGGTGGCGCGAAGGGTCGGCCATGAAGCGCTTGGCGAATATGCCCATACGCAATTTGAGCGTCATGCTGATCATGGCGGTTTGTGTGGGCACGCTGCTTTTATCCAGCCTCGTTCACATCGCTTACGAGGCCCGCAATGCCAGGCAGGCGCTTGGACTTGAGCTCACCACCTTGGCGACCTTGCTGGGCAATCGCAGCACCGCCGCCATTGCCTTTGATGACGGCAAAACCGCCACTGAGAATTTGGCGAGTCTGCATGACGTCAAGCATGTGATGCGCGCCTGCCTTTACGGCGACCAGGGCGAGTTGTTTGCCCACTACACGCGCCATGCGAGCTTGGCCTGCCCGCCCGTGCCGCCGAGTGAAGCAGCCTCGTTGCAGTCGCAGGCCGAGTCGATTCAGGTGCGCTATCCGATTCGTATCGATCAGCAAAAAATTGCTCAGCTATTGATTGAATCCTCGCTGGAGACCGTGAATGCCAGCATTCTTCGGCAATTGCAGCTGCAGATCGGGGTTGTACTGGTGGCGGCGGTGCTGGCGCTGCTGGTGGCGATGCGCATGCAGCGTTTGATTTCCGTCCCTTTGCAAGATCTGAGCGCCGTGGCCAAGGCCATCGTCGGCAGGCATGATTATTCCTTGCGCGCCAGCCCGACCGGCCCCCTGGAGTTGCAGGAGCTGGCAGGCGCCTTCAATCGACTGATGGCGACCATCGAGCAGCAGAACGCGGAGTTGGAGGCAGGCCGACTGGCCGTCGTGGGCCGCTTCGAGCGCATGCGCGCCGACCAGGCGGTGCTGTCCGAACTGGCCAAATCATCGGCCGCTGCAGCGGCCGATGTGGCCTTGTTGGCCGGCCTGATGTGCCGGCGTTTGCTCGAATTCATGCAAGTCGGGCGGGTCAGTGTCGGGGTGCATAGCGATGCCGATGAGAGCGAGTGCTTTGATACGGCCAGCAAGAGCGGCTACAGCGTCCAAAAGCCAGGGGTGGGTGCTCTGCGCTTGGGGCTGGCCCATTGGGGCGGCAGTGGCGAGCGCTACTTTGCGGTGGCCCGCTGCACGGCTGAGCCTCGTCTCGCTGCGGAGCAAGTGCAGGCGCTTGTGGCCGACGGTGTAGAGGGCTTTCTTTGGGCTGCGGCGGGCAGCAGCCAGCTGGGGCAGCTGAGCTATGTCTGTTTTGAATCCTTTGGACCCCAAGCGCATAGCTGGAGCAGTGACGACATCGCCATGGCCTGCGAATTGGCCGATCTGATCGCGCTGGTGGAGCGCGACAGCCGGCGCCGTCGCGCCGAGCGCTCGCTGCGTGCCAGTGATGCCTACAACAAGCTGCTGTTTCGCGAGTCTTGTATGCCGCAAGGCATTCTTGACCCGACGGCCATGCGCTTTGTGGATTGCAACCGGGCGGCGTTGGCGGTGTTCGGATTCTCCCTTCCGCAGCAATTGTTGAGCTTGGCGCCGACGGAGGTTGCGCCAGCCTTGCAATCCGATGGACAAGCGTCCGCCGATTTGTTGCACGCACGCATTCGTGCCGCCTTGGACGGCGCGCCCAGTGTCTTCGAGATGCAATTGCTGCGCGCAGGTCAGCCGCTCTGGGATGCCGAGGTGCACCTTGATCGCTTTGAGTCCGACACGGCGATCTTGGTGCAATTCAGCTTGATTGACATCTCGGCCCGAGTGCAGGCGCAGCGGGCCATGGTCTCGCTCAATCAAGAGCTGGAGTCGCGTGTGGCGAGGCGCACGTCAGCCTTGTCCGACGCCAACCAGCAGCTATCCGAGACGCTCGATACCCTGCAGCAAACCAAGGACGAGTTGGTCCGCAATGAGCGGCTGGGTTCCTTGGGCGCGCTGGTCGCCGGCGTTGCGCATGAGTTGAATACGCCGATCGGCAACAGCTTGGTCGTGGCCTCGACGCTGGAGGACGGCGCCGGTTCATTGGCCCGTGAAGTTGCGGCCGGTACGGTGCGCCGTTCCAGCATGGCGAACTATCTTGAAATGGCCAAGGAAAGCAGCGCCTTGTTGATGCGCAATCTGCACCGTGCGGCCGAGTTGGTGGCGCGCTTCAAACAAATCGCAGGGGATCAAACCAGCGGTCAGCGGCGGCGCTTTGACTTGCGACTCACGATCGAGGAGCTGGTCGACAGCTTGCAATCGCAATTTCGCGTCACGCCTCATCGGCTCGAAGTCCATATTCCTGTCGGCATCGTGATGGACAGCTGGCCCGGCGACTTGGAGCGGGTGTTGGTCCAGCTTGTCAGCAACACCCTGGTGCATGCGCATCAAGACGCCAAAGCAGGCTGCACGCAGATCAGAGCGGCCCTGCATGATGAAGGTCAACGGGTAAGGCTGACCGTGGCCGATGACGGCATCGGGATTGATCCCAAAAGCCTGCCGCGAATTTTCGACCCCTTCTTCACCACTCGCTTGGGCTCGGGCGGCAATGGTTTGGGCCTGCATACGGTGTTCAGTCTGGTCACCAAGTCACTGGGTGGGCGTGTTTCGGTCGAAAGTGCGCCCGGGGCAGGCAGCAAATTCACGCTGGATCTGCCCCGCGTGGCACCTCAGGCCTCGCAATACCGGGATTTCCCGCATTGAATGGGGCCAGCAGGGATAATCGGACGATGAACGCACCCCTGAACGTATCCTCGAACGATAAGCAATCCTTCGCTCAACTTCCCTTGAGCGCCGCCATGCAGGCCAATCTGGCCCAGCTTGGTTACACCCAAATGACGCCGATCCAGGCCGCCAGCCTGCCGCTGGCGCTGGCCGGTCAGGACCTGATCGCACAAGCCCAAACCGGCAGCGGCAAGACGGCTGCCTTTGCGCTGGCCCTGCTGCACAAGCTCGACGCAGCCCGCTTTGATGTGCAGGCCTTGGTGCTGTGCCCAACCCGCGAGTTGGCCGACCAGGTCACGCAAGAGATCCGCCGGCTGGCCCGAGCCGCTGACAATATCAAGATCCTGACCCTGTGCGGCGGCTCGCCGATGAAGCCGCAGATGGACAGCTTGGGATTCGGCTGCCATATCGCTGTGGGCACGCCGGGCCGGGTGATGGACCATCTGGAGCGTGGCAGCCTCAACTTGAGCGCGCTGAACACCCTGGTGCTGGACGAAGCCGACCGCATGCTGGACATGGGTTTTTTCGACGACATCGTCACCGTCGCCAAGCAGGCGCCCAAGAAGCGCCAGACCCTGCTGTTCTCGGCCACCTATCCGGAAGGCATCGCCAAGTTGAGCGCGCAGTTCATGCGCGAGCCCAAGGAGGTCAAGCTCAATGCGTCTGCGCTGCAGGCGCCGACCAGCATTCGTCAGCTGGCGTTTGAGGTCACGGAAGGCGAGCGCCTGCATGCGGTCTCGCTGCTGCTGAACCATTTCCGCCCGGCGAGCACGATCGCGTTTTGCAATACCAAGGCGCAGTGCCGCGATCTGGTCGATGTACTTGTTGGTCAGGGCTTTGTCGCGATGGCCTTGCACGGTGACCTCGAGCAGCGTGACCGCGACCAGGTACTGATCCAGTTCGCCAACCGCAGTTGCTCGGTCTTGGTGGCCACCGATGTGGCCGCACGCGGCCTTGACATTGCTCAGTTGGAATGCGTGATCAACGTCGAAGTGACGCCCGATATGGAGGTGCACACCCACCGCATCGGCCGCACCGGACGTGCCGGCGCCGGTGGCTTGGCCTTGAGCCTGGCCAGTCTCGACGAGATGGGCCGCATCGGTCGCATCGAGCAGATGCAGGGTTATGCCTTTGTCTGGCAAAAGCTGGACACGCTGATCCCGGCGCCCGGCAATGTGATGCAGCCGCCTATGGATACGCTGCAGATTCTGGGTGGGCGCAAAGAAAAAATCCGCCCCGGCGACATCTTGGGTGCCTTGACCGGCGAGGCCGGCTTCAAGTTCGAGCAGGTCGGCAAGATCAATATCACCGAATTCCACAGCTATGTGGCGGTGGAGCGCAGCATTGCGCGGGAGGCCGTCAAGCGGCTCTCCGAGGGCAAGATCAAGGGCCGCAAGGCCAAGGTGCGCCGTATGGCTGATTTGGCCGATTTAAGCGACTGAATCGGGGCTTTTTGAGACCAGACTTTCGTGACAAATTGTTGTCAGAGAAAGTCCTAGTCCACCGCGGGTGTTGATCCGACGTTATTTCGAGACGTATGCACATGGTCTCCCCCTCAGATGGGGTCTAGTCTTCAAACATGCAGACCGAGATCATGGTGACAGCTCAGGAGTACACAAGATGGACACCCAATTTATGCCAGTCAGCAACAAGAAGAGCATTCCGGCCCCCGCACAAGCGATGGGCCAGTTTGAATTGCGCTTTCAGTCACTTTTCCATTCGGGCAAGGCCTTGGCCTTCCCCTGCGATTCGCAGGGCGACGTGATGCTGGACGGGCTCAGCGCCCGGGCGCTGGAAAACGATTTGTTCGCCCGCGCCGTGGTCGGGCCTGAGTACGCGAACCCGGTGGTGCAGGTTCGCGAAGACTAACGCTCTACTTACTTTGACCAGCCGTCCTTCAGGCCGGTGGTTTTGTTGAAGACCGGCTTGGCGCTTTGGTGATCGATGCGGTCGGCGACAAAATAGCCATGCCGCTCGAACTGGAAGTGAGCGCCGGCCGGCACCTGCGCCAGTGAGGGCTCCAAGTAAGCGGTGACTACGCGCCGGCTTTGCGGGTTGATGTAGCTGAGGAAATCGGCATCGCCGCCGTCCGGCTGCTCTACGGTGAACAAGCGGTCATACAGCCGAACCTCGGCCTCGACCGCCTCATGCACGCTGACCCAGGTGATGGCACTCTTGACCTTGACCGCGTCCGCGCCAGGCGTGCCGCTCTTGGTGTCGGGCACCACGGTCGCCAGCACGGCTGTGATTTGGCCGCTAGCGTCTTTCTCGCAGCCGGTGCACTCGATCACATAGCCGTACTTCAGCCTGGTCTTGTTGCCGGGGAAGAGCCGGTGATAGCCCTTGACCGGGGTTTCCATGAAGTCGTCGCGTTCGATCCAGACCTCCTGGCCCAGACCAAACTCGCGCTGACCCAGCTCTGGAAGATGCGGATGCGCTGGCGCGCTACTGGTCTCGATATGCGTGCTGCTGCCGAACATTTCTGCCCAGTTCGTCAGTTTCAATTTGAGCGGATCCAGCACCGCGCAGGCACGCGCCGCCTTGCCTTCCAGGTCGGTGCGCAGGCAACCATCCAGCACCGAATAATCGAGCCAGGCATTGCTCTTGGTCACGCCAGTGGCTTCGACCATATTGCGGATACTGGCCGGCGTATAGCCTCGCCGGCGCATGCCCACCAGGGTCGGCAGACGCGGGTCGTCCCAACCGTCCACATGGCCTTCGTCGACCAACTGGCGCAGCTTGCGCTTGGAGGTGACGACATAAGTCAGATTGAGGCGCCCGAATTCGTATTGATGCGGCAGAGGATGGGCCAGCAAGCCACCCTCGGCAAGATGGCCGAGCAGCCAGTCGTAAAACGGCCGCTGGTCCTCGAACTCCAGCGTGCACAGGCTGTGCGTGATGCGCTCCAGCGCATCCTCGATCGGATGGGCGAAGGTGTACATCGGGTAGATGCACCAGCGGTCACCCGTGTTGTGGTGGGTGGCGCGGCGGATGCGGTAGAGCGCTGGGTCGCGCAGATTGATATTGGGCGCGGCCATATCAATCTTGGCGCGTAAGACCATGGCGCCGTCGGCGTGCTTGCCGTCGCGCATTTCTTGGAAACGGGCGAGGTTTTCGGCCGGGCTGCGGGCGCGAAATGGGCTGTTGACGCCGGGGCGGCCGAAGTCGCCGCGGTTGGCGCGCATTTCTTCCGGCGTTTGCTCATCGACATAAGCAAGCCCGGCCGACACCAGGTATTCGGCGGCGCGGTACATGAAGTCGAAGTAATTGCTGGCGAAGAACAGGTGCGAAGTCCCGCCGGAGTGCCAGTCCCAGCCCAGCCAAGCGACCATCTCCTGGATGGCGTCGACATATTCCTGTTCTTCTTTTTCGGGGTTGGTGTCATCAAAGCGCAGATGGCAGATGCCGCCGTAGTCGCGCGCCATGCCGAAGTTCAGGCAGATGCTTTTGGCGTGGCCGATGTGAAGATAGCCATTGGGCTCGGGCGGGAAGCGGGTGCGAATCTTGGCCGCATCCAGCGGGCCGGCCGCGTGGTGGGCGGCGTCGCCGGGCGTGCCGGCGAAGTGACGCTCGGGCTGCCCGCCTTGCCCAATCTGTGCCAAATCACGCTCGATGATGCTGCGCAGGAAGTTATTACTGGTGGCGGGCTTGTTCGCGTCGTCTGGATTGTGGGACATCGGGTGGGAGCGGCCGCTGAGTGGCGGCGTCAAAGTGGCAGGTTTGGGCTGATTTTATCGGTGCAAAAGGCCACGCCCGCCAAACCCTTGCCGCCGCCCTTGCAAAGCGGCTTGCCGGCGGCGTCAACCCTCCTTGATATCGTTGTTGCTGCCGCTCTTGCTCAGCTTGGTTTTGAAGCCGGGGGGCACATGCACGGTGTTGCCCGAGCCCGTGATGTCTATGCTGTCGACCTCGGCGTTGGCCTGAATCCAGACGTCATGGTTGATGCCGGTGATGTCAAGGCGGCCGACCTTGTTGCCGGCCGTGATCGTCACCTCGTTGTTGGAGCCGGTGATTTCGACGTCATAGCGGCCGGTCTTGTTGATGGTGCTTTTGACATTGATGCCATCGACCTGAACGGTGTTGCCGTCCTCGCTGGTGCCGCCACAGGCCGCTAGGCCGGCGAGCAAGGCGCAGAGGAGGATGTGCTTGAGATTTGCTGTGATTTGCATGGTTCTAGATGCCGTGAAGGCTTGCAGTTGATGATTCAGAACAGATAGCTGACACCGGCGAAGGCGCTCAGTGACGAGGCTTCTTGTGTCAAAGGGCTGGATTTGGCTTCGCCGCCGAGCCGGCTTGCACTCAGGCCGATCGACAGGCCGGTGCGCGCGCTAAGGCTGTAGCTGAGCAGGGCATTGGCGCGTATGTCTCGCACGCCGGCCTTGGGGCTGTAGACCTTGAGCCCGTTTGCACTGCTTTTACCGGCTTGGCTTGGGTCGACGCCAAAGTAGCTCTGCATATGGTCCGCGTTGACGAGCGAAATCGCGGCGCCAAGCCCGAGCATGGTTCGCTCGCCTACCGGCCGTGAGTAGCTCAGGCCCAGATCGGCGACCAGGCCGCGTTGCGAGTTGCCGGAGCCGTAGCGCAATGAGGTCGAGACCCCCAGGCCTTCGACGAGCGCGTGGTTGAAGAAGACACCAAGCTCGGGTCTCGGTTTGATGTCGCCCAGTCCCTTCAGCCTGGCGTCGAGCGACTCCTTGCGCCCGAAATCAGCGGTCAGGCGCAGGCCATAAGCAGCATTGGGATTGGAGGTCGGGCTGAAGTTGTAGCCAATGCCATTGCCGGTGCCGGCAAACGCGCCGTGGCTCCAGCTGTACTCAATCAAGGGGAAGCCTTGCATGCGGTAGCTCTTGGCGCCGAGATATCGGGGGGCGTAAGCAATGCCGCCGCCTATGGTGCCGCCGTCTTCGGCAATCTTGGCGCCATACAGCCTGACCGCGTCGAAGGTCTGGGCATGGGCGTTCGACATGGCGTTCAGAGCCAGCAGGATGGGCATGGCGGGCAGGCCGATGCGCAGTGGCAAAAGGTAGCGGGTGATGCGGTAGCGCGCGGCCGAGGCCGAGCTTGAATTGGCAAGGGATGTCTTGCGGTTCATGTCTGTCCTTGTGCATGAGTAGGTGTTGCTGCAGGCTTGCGGCCTGGTGGGGCGCAAGTGCAACAATTCTGCTCAGCGCAAGGGGCTGCTAACAGCTAAAGGCGACGGACTGTGGCTGGGCGGCGCGGTCGGCAGGCGGCCGGCGCGAGTGGTGTGAAGCTTGCGGCGCGAGGTGCGCTGGCAGCTGCCTTACATGCCTTTAAAAAGATGCGCGTACATGCGGCTGACCGTCAGGCGATCTTTGCTGCCGTGCAAATGAAGCGTTACCTTGCCGTTCTCGTCGCGCACGGCGCGGTCGATGGCATCGCTGCGTACAAGCACGCTGCGATGGATTTGCCAGAAGCGCCCGGCGTCGAGCTGGGGCAGCAGCTCGCGCAGCGAGGTGCGCATCAGATGCTCTTTGCCGTTGGTCAGGACGCGCACATATTTGTCGGCTGCCTCGAAGTACAAGACATCGTCCACCGGCAGCATCTGGATCACGCTGCCCTGGGCAATTTGCAGCATGCGCAAGGGGGGCACTGCGGTAGCAACTGGAGGGCTTGTGCCCAGCAGCAGGCGCAGTTGTTCGACCGCTTGATTGATTTTGTCTTCGCCCTTGTCTTCACCCTGTTCGTGGCTGCTGCCCTCACTTTGGCGCAGGGCCAGCGCGGCCTGCAGACGCTGGCATGTTTGCGCCAAGCGCTCGGGCAACACCGGCTTGAGCACATAGTCGACGGCCGCGCGCTCGAACGCCTGTAGCGCGTATTGCTCATAGGCGGTAACGAAGACCAGCAGCGGAAACGGCCGCCCCTGTGGCCAATCCTCGGTCATTGCCTGCGCGGCCTCCAGGCCACTCATGCCCGGCATGCGGATGTCTAGGAAGCAGATATCGGGCTGCAGGCGCAGTGCTGCGTCCAGCGCAGCCTGGCCATGCGGGGCGGTGGCGACGATCTGCAGCTCGGGCCACAGGCGGGCCAGCTCCTGGCGCAGGTTCTCGGCCAACAGGGTTTCGTCTTCGGCAATCAGGGCGGTCGGTTTCATACGGTATTCAGTGGGATGTGAAGGCGAACCAGGGTGCCACCACCGGCGGCAGGGCTGATGCTGAGCCCGGCCTGATCGCCATATTGAGTTTGCAGACGTTCGCGCACCTGGTGAAGGCCGAAACCGCTGTGCTGGGCTTGCTCACCTGCGCTGGCGGCCTGCTCCAGTCCAACGCCGGTGTCCAGCACATCAAGTTGCAGCATGTTGCCGGTTCGACTGGCGGTGACGCGCAGTTCGCCGCCCTCGATCGCAGGCTCCAGGCCATGTTTGATGGCATTCTCGACCAGCGGCTGCAGCAGCAGTGGCGCTATGGCCAGTTCGGCCAAATCGGGCGGCAGGGCCAGCACCGCCTTCAGTCGCGCACCCATGCGAATCTGCATCAAGGACAGATAGTCATTCAGCCGGGCAAATTCCTCGCGAAGCGGATGACTGCCTGTGCGCGAGGCGTTCAGCGTGGCGCGCAAGAAGGCGATCAGCTGATCCAGCATCGCTTGCGCTCGCGTCGGGTCCATGCCTATCAGCACACGCAGATTGGCCAAGGTGTTGAACAGCATATGCGGCTCGAGCTGCGACTCCAGCAAACGCAGCTTGTTTTCGGCCGCCAGGCGTTGCGCGGTTTGCAGCTGAGCGTTGGCGTTCGCGATCTGGCTGCGATTGACGAAGTGAAAGGTCACGGCCAGACCCGGTATCAGCGAAATCAGCAGGATGCTGAGCAAATTGCGCAAATCACCGGAGTGCAGGCTGGGGTTGCGCAGGCCCGAGATCAGATTGCCAAGCTCATTGCCGATAGCCGCGCCCAGAAAAGTGCCCAGCACTAGGCACAAGCTCATCAGCGGCCAACCCGGCCAACCCAGCGGCGGCTCGGTCTTGGGCCGTCGATGGTTGAGCAGATGGGTCGCGCCGCTGCTGAGCAGTTGGATCATGGTGGAGCATGCAGCGCTGACGCACAAGGTATAGAGCAGCACGACGCCCCAAGGCTGGCGAAAAATCAGCACTTGTGCAAGGCTGAACACCGCCGTGATGCCCAAGACAATGGCGAACTGGTTCAGCACACGCTTGAACAGGTCCTTGGGCTGCGGCTTGGCAGAAGGGGGATGGCAGATCATGTCTGAGGGGCTGAGAGGCAATCAAGCTTGGAGGGGGAAGCCCATGATGGTCGGTGGCCGACGCAGCCGCCAGCGCGCCGCGACCGGCGGGCGCTACCGGGCGCCAAGGGTGCTTGCAGCGGCGCCAAACTCCGTGCCGCTGCGGGTGAGGTGTATCAGCGCCGCTTGGCTCCCCCGCCCAGCAAACTGCCCAGCACGCCACGCACGATCTCGCGCCCGACCGAGCTGCCCATGGTGCGCATCGCCGATTTGGCGGCCGTTTCCGCGAGTCCCGGGTGATGGCCGCCGCGCGGGCCGGTGCTTCCAAACAACAGATCCTTCAGGCCACCCAGCATGCCGCCGTCCTCCTCGTCGGCGGTGCGCGGGGTGTTTCCGGCCGGCGAAGGTGCATTCGCCGGCGCGCCGGGGGCGCCCTTGAGCTTCTCGAATGCCGACTCGCGGTCGACCAAGGCCTCGTACACGCCCGCTACCAAGGAGTTCTTGACCAAGGCCTGACGTTGCTCGGGGGTGATGGGCCCGATCTGGCTGCCCGGCGGCAGCACGAACACGCGCTCGGTCACGCTGGGTCGGCCTTTTTCGTCCAGCAGGCTGACCAGCGCCTCGCCGACGCCCAACTCGGTGATGGCCGTCGCGATATCCAGCCCCGGCTTGGCGCGCATGGTGTCGGCCGCTGCCTTGACCGCTTTCTGGTCACGCGGGGTGAAGGCGCGCAGCGCATGCTGGATGCGGTTGCCGAGTTGGCCCAGCACGGCGTCGGGAATATCGAGCGGGTTTTGCGTCACGAAATAGACGCCCACGCCCTTGGAGCGCACCAAGCGGACAACCAACTCGATGCGTTCGACCAGCGCCTCAGGCGCGTCCTTGAACAGCAGATGGGCTTCGTCAAAGAAGAACACCAGCTTTGGCTTGTCCAAGTCACCGACCTCCGGCAGGGTCTCGAACAGCTCGGACAACATCCACAGCAGGAAGCTGGCGTACAGGCGTGGCGCGTTCATCAGCTTGTCGGCGGCCAGCACATTGATGACGCCCAAGCCCGCCTCGGTCTGCATGAAGTCGGCGATATTCAGCATTGGCTCGCCGAAGAATTTGTCGCCGCCCTGGGTCTCGATCTGCAAGAGCCCGCGCTGGATCGCGCCTATGCTGGCGGCCGAGACATTGCCGTATTGGGTGGTGAACTGTGCGGCGTTGTCGCCGACATGTTGCAGCATCGCGCGCAGATCCTTCATGTCGATCAGCAAGAGCCCTGCGTCATCCGCGATCTTGAAGACCATCTGCAACACGCCTTGCTGGGTCTCGTTAAGCGCCAGCATGCGGGCCAGAAGCAGCGGGCCCATATCGGAGATGGTGGCGCGCACCGGATGGCCTTGCTCGCCGAACACGTCCCAGAGCGTGGTCGGGCAGGCCAGCGGGGCGGGGGGCTCGATGCCGCGATCTTTCAGCGTTGCCAAAAGCTTTGCACTGGGTGCACCGGCCTGCGAGATGCCAGTCAGGTCACCCTTCACATCGGCCATGAACACTGGCACGCCGATGCGGCTGAAACTCTCGGCCAGGGTCTGCAGGCTGATGGTCTTGCCGGTGCCGGTGGCGCCGGTGATCAAGCCATGCCGATTTGCCAAGGCAGGCAGCAGATGGCATTCAATTTGGCCATGTTGGGCCAGCAAAATCGGATCGGGCATGAGGGCTCCATAAGGCAGGGCTAAAGCGTTTTTACGCTTCAGAGAAGACTCATATCGCGAAGCGATGTGATGTCGGAACTAAAGCGCATTTTTGCTTCAGAGAAGACTCATATCGCGAAGCGATGTGATGTCGGAACTAAAATCGCAGTCTATCCAACTAATGTGGGTCGCTATTTTGACGACCCAGCAGGAGCAAAAGCCACATGGCTGGTCATTCCAAATGGGCCAATATTCAGCATCGTAAAGGCCGCCAAGACGAGAAGCGCGGCAAGATCTGGACCCGCATCATCCGTGAAATCACTGTTGCCGCGCGCCTGGGTGGCGGTGACGTGAAGGAAAATCCACGCCTGCGCTTGGCGGTGGAAAAGGCCAGGGGCGCGAATATGCCGGCCGACCGTATCAAGTACAACGTCGACAAAGCGACCGGCAATCTGGACGGCAT
>CAUPEV010000129.1:0-14441 GCA_963510335.1 uncultured Roseateles sp. | reverse complement strand
CGCTTTGCCGAATGTCCTTCAGCACATCGCCGTCGATGATCAGCAGGTCGGCCAACTTGCCCACCTCCAAGGATCCCAGATCCTTGTCCAGCCCCAGGTAATGGGCCGGGTTGGCGGTGGCCGTGCGGATCGCCTCTAGGGAAGTCATACCGCCCAGCCCGAACATCCACATCTCCCAATGTGCGCCAAGACCCTCGCGCTGCCCATGGGCGCCGATATTGGCCTTCACGCCAGCGCGCTGCAGCTCGGTCGCGGTGCGCGCCACGCGGATCACGTTGAAGTCTTCTTCGGGCGCGGTTTCGCGCCGCACCGCGCGCGCTTCCAGCAGGCCGCGTGGTACATATTTGCTCAGCAGCGGATGCTTCCAGACCTCCGTGCGGGCGTACCAGTAATGCTCACCGTCGAGGCCGCCGTAAGCGACATTCAGCGTCGGCGTGTAGCCGACCTGCGTTTGCGTCCAGAGTTGCTGCACATCGCCATACACCTCGGCCAAGGGAATGGCATGCTCGATGCCGGTATGGCCATCCACGATCATGCTCATATTGAGCTGAAACAGCGAGCCGCCCTCGGGCACCACCATCATGCCGGTCTGGCGCGCCGCCTCGACCACTTGCTGGCGTTGCTCGCGGCGCGGCTGCTGATAGCTCTTCACGCTGATGGCGCCGGCCGCTTGCTGGCGCTTCAGATGAACGACGGCATCGTCGAGGCTGTTGACGAGCGCGGTGACGCCGGCCTTGGCGCCGTACAGAATCGAGCCGGTCGAATAGATGCGCGGGCCAGTGACCAGGCCAGCGCGCTGCATTTCGGCCTGCGTGAAGATGTCACCGTTGCGATTGGATGGGTCGTGGATGGTGGTCAGGCCAAAGGCCAGCGAAGCATAGTTGATCCAGCTTTGCTGCGGAATGATCTCGTTTTCGCCCATGCCGCCATGCCAATGGGCGTCAATCAGACCGGGGATGATGGTCTTGCCCTTGGCGTCCACCCGCTTGGCATCGGCCGGAATGCTGACCTGCGCGGCCGCACCGATGGCCGTGATGCGGTTGCCCTCGACCAGGATGACGCCGTCCTCAATCACCTCATCACCCTTCATCGTCGCGATGCGCGCTCCGGTGATGGCGATGCGGCCAAGCGGTTTGTCACTGGCTTGGCTGAAGCCGATCTTGCGGCCGGCTTTTTGCACGTCGGCTGCCTTGAAACTGCCGGGCAGCGGCTTGCCGTCGGCATCCACGCGGATGGGCGCGAAGGCGTCGGCCAGCGCGGCGCTGAACAGCTCATCGGCATAGCTGAACAGCACGCTTTGGCTGTTGCCGCTCCACTGCATGTTTTCGCCGGCCAAACCGTCAAGCTGACGCACCGGCAGCGCATCCATCTTGGGGCTTACGGTGATGGTCTTGCCGGCCAGGGGCAGCGGGATCACATAGGCATGCGAGCGTTCGACAAAGCCCAGCCACTGGCCGTCCGGCGAGACGCTGTAGTCGCTGACGAACTCGCCGCGGGCGACTTCGGTCTCGATGCGGTCTTTCAAGTCGATACGCCAGAGAGCGCGGCGCGCATCGACCTCGTTGCTGATGCTGAAGCGGTTCACGAACACCGCGTCATTGCTGGCGCCGAATTGCGGCGCTTCGCCTTCTTTGGCAATGCGCAGCGGCTCGCCTTGGCCGTCAGCAGCGGCGATGAAAATGCCGTTGTCCAGCCCATGCCAAGGCGTGGTCAGGTAGCCGCCCTTGACCTTGCTGTAGACGACGCGCTTGCCATCGGGCGAGAACTTGGGCGCCAGGTATTTGCCCGGCGCCTTGGTGATCACGGTCTCGCGGCCGCTGGCCAGATCAAGCTTGCGCACGCTGCCCAGCTTGTCGTCGTTCCAGGTCACGAACACCAGCTCACGCCCATCGCGTGAAAAGCTGGGGAAGAACTCGAAGGCGTCTTGCTGCTTGGTCAGGCGACGTGGTGCGGCGTCCTGGCCGGCTCGCAAGTCCTTCAGATAAAGCTGGCCGAGTGCCGAATAGACGGCGCTGCCACCACCCGGCGCCACCGTGACCCAGCGCAGTTGCTTGACGTCAAATTGATCGGGCGCCACCACTTGCGGCTGGCGCAGCGCTTCGCGGATCTCGCGCTGATCCTTGACATGGAAGGGGATTTCGACCGCGCTGCTCTTGAAGGGGTCGACCCGCCAGAGTTTGCCCTTGGCCCAGACGACGATCTGCTTGGCGTCGGGCGTCCAGGCAAAAGCCGGATAGACCCCGTTGATCGACCAGCTCTCTTGCAGGTCGCGCTCCAGCTCGCCCCAGGCGGCGAGCTCAACACCGGTCTTCAAGTCCTTCAGGAACAAGGTGCTTTGGTTGCGTACACGGCGCACAAAAGCAAGGTATTTGCCGTCGGGCGACGGCGTGGGGCGGATGGCCCCGCCCGGGCCTTGCACAAAGGGCTCGACGCTGCCGTCGCTGAGGTCCTGGCGGAAGATCTTGAAGATCTCGCCGTTGGAGTTCTTGTTGTACTCGAAGCTGCGGCCGGGTGTGCTGTCATGCGAGTAGTAGAGGAACTTGCCGTCCGGCGACAAAGCCGGCTCGCCCAGATCCTTTTGCCAGTTCGGCTTCTCGTTCAGCTGCACGCCCTTGTTGGTGGCCGCGGTCGCGTCCAGGTGATAGAGCCAGATCTCGCCCGATCCGGCCGAACGGGTGCCGGTGTAATGCTTGCGGGCGGCAATGTATTTGCCGCTGGGGTGCCAGACCGGGTTGTTGAGCAGGCGGAAGTCTTCGTTGGTGACGGCGCGCACGCCCGTGCCGTCGACATTCATTACCCAAATATTGTCGCCACCACCGGCGTCGCTCTGAAAAGCTAGGCGTTTGCCGTCGGGCGAAAAGCGCGCCTGCTGCTCCCAGGCAATCGAATGCGTCAGCGCGCGCGCTTCGCCGCCCTCGATGGGCATCAGATAGAGATCGCCGAGCAGATCAAACACGATTTGCTTGCCGTCCGGGCTGACGTCCACGCTCATCCAGGTGCCGCTGCGGGTGTCGATGCCGATCTGGCGCGAAGGGCCGGGCGGTTGGTTGACGTTCCAGACCTTCTTGGCCTCATCCTTGGCCGCTGTCGCAGCGCTAGCCGGTTCAGCGGGCGGCGCCACATCAGCCGCGTGCGAGATGGACAGGGTGGTACTGAGGCTCAGTCCGGTGACAAAGGCGGCCACTGTTTGGCGCTGCAAAAAGATTCTTGACATTGATTCGACTCGGCTCGGGGTAAGAGCTGCACTGTTGCGGGCTGATAGGTAGCCTGAACAGATTAGCGAGAGCCGGCAGACCGGGCCATTGGCATTAGCCCCCGGTTCATCCGCAGGGCGCACATAGAAGCTGCCTAGGCCCTTGCTCCCAATACTTCCTGGTGCCTTCAATACTCAATAGGCGCCCCGGGGCCATCAAACCTGCCAAAGGGCGCCCATACTCACGAGCCTTGTGTCAAGCCCGAGCTGAGCCTTACAAGCTTGGGTAGTCGGTGTAGCCCTTGGGGCCGGGGGTGTAGAAGGTGCTGGAATCGGGCGCATTCAGCGCAGCGCCGGCCTTGAGCCTTGCAGGCAGATCCGGGTTGGCCAAAAAGGCCGTGCCGAACGCGACCGCATCGAGTTTGCCCAGGCTGATCGCCTGTTCGGCTTCAGCGCCGCTGTACCCCATATTGCCCACCAGCACACCTTTGAAATGCGCGCGCGCCGGCGTCATCACATCGCCGGTTTGGAGCTGGAAAAAGTCGGCACGCATCAGGTGCAGATAAGCCAGATTGAAACTATTCAGGCCTTCGGCCAAGAAGGCAGTCAGGGCCAGCGGGTCGCTGTCTTTCATATCGTTATAGCTGTTGAGCGGCGACAAGCGCAGGCCAACGCGCTCCGAGCCAATGGCGGCACAGACGGCGCCCAGCACTTCGAACAAGAAGCGTGCGCGGTTTTCCAAGCTGCCACCGTAGGCGTCACTGCGCTGATTGACCCCGTCGCGCAGGAACTGATCGATCAAATAGCCATTCGCACCATGCACCTCAACGCCATCGAAACCGGCCGCTATCGCGTTTTTGGCCGCATCGGCAAAGGCCTGCACCAGCGCCGGGATTTCATCGCTGCGCAGTTCGCGGGGAGCAACATTGGGGACCTTGCCCTCGGCCGTGTGCACCTCACCGCTGAGCGCCAAGCCACATGAGGATACCGTCGGCGCCCCATGGTTGAAGGCAGGGTGGGCGGCCCGGCCGGCATGCCAGATTTGCAGCACGATCCGGCCGCCTTTGGCGTGGACGGCTGCGGTGATCTTCTTCCAAGCCTCGATTTGCTCGGTGTTGTAAATACCCGGCTCGCTGGCAAAGGCCGAGGTGCCGGGGGCAATCATCGTGCATTCGGTCACGATCAGCCCAGCGCTGGCGCGCTGTGCGTAGTACTCGGCCATCAAGTCGTTGGGCAGATGGCCTGCACTGGCGCGGGCGCGTGTCAGCGGCGCCATCAGGATGCGATTGGGGAGCGTTAGCGCACCGGCTTGCAAGGGTGTGAAGAGCATGGTTGTGTTGTGAAGGAGTGAGCTGAAGTTTGAAGATAGCACCAAGTCTGCGAGTCAGCCTGGCAAGGGACTTTGCGCGATTGCAGCGAGCCACAGGCGGCACATGCCAATCAATTGCCGGCAATCCAAAACTGGCCCAAGGCCAGTTATCTAGATCCAGGCGGTACCTGAGCGTGCACATGCAAAAAAAAGCCCGCATAAATGCGGGCGCAATTCATTCAAGGCCAACTGCCTGCTTAGGCTTGAAGCCGGTCTTGCCGGGTATTAGCCCTTGCCAAACGTCGCTTTGACATTGGCGACACAAGTATTCTTGGCATCGCCCGACATCGAGTCGCACTTTTCGATACCCACTTTGTAATCGGCATCGCGCTTGGTCTGCACATCGTCCTTCACCGCGGTATCGATTTTCTTGCTCAGCTTCACATCTGCCAAAGCCTTGGCTTCGATTGCCTTGGCTTCCTTGACGCAGACATCCTTGTCATTGCCGGACTTGTCATCGCATTTTTCCTTGGCAACGGCATAGGCCGATTCAGCTTTGGCGACGATCACCTTGTTGCTATCGCTGGTGCTGCCGGTGTGGGCAAACTCGGCTTCGGCCAAAGCAACCTTTTCGCGCGCCTTGGCTTCCTCGACACAAACGTCTTTGACGTTGCCGCTCATGGGCGCGCATGCGGCCTTCTCGGTCTTGTAGTCCGCTGCGATGCGGGTCTTTGCGGCCTTGTTGTCATCCTTGGATGTCAAGGCAGCCTGCGCAACAGGCAAGCAGAACATGGCGGCCAAAACGATGGAGGCCTTCAGATTGAAGCGTAGGTTCATGGTCTTTTCCTTGGTGGTTGAAATGCAAACTTTGGGTATCACAGTGGCTCTGTGCTCAGGCGCCACGTGGGTCCTGCCGCCCAGGCCTCCAATGCCTGAAGCCCCGTCTCGGCCTGCGAGTTCCCTGTGGCGAACCAGCTCAACGCTGCCAATCCACATGAAGATGCAAACGCCAGCGCGGTCAGAGACAACAGAATGAAGCTCATAAAAGACCTCGTGAGACGGGTGAGGGGCAAGTGAGTCCTCAGTGTCAGCACCGGAGGCGCTTGGGCAAAGCAGACTAGAGCGCGTTTTGAGGTAGTCAATGTCCTACGGTGAGCAGGCAGCAGCCTTTTTGCTGCCATGCGCCGACGCCGATGCCGCCATCAGGTTCGCGGTTCACCTTGGCGGTTGACGATGACGGTCCTGCCGGGCCTTGAGTTCATTTGCACATGGTGCTGGCGGCCCTGAAAGTTGTAGGAGACGTCCCAATATTCCGGGCGACCGTTGCCGGACTCCGAACTGCAACGCTGCACATCCTGCGTGCGGGTTGAGCGCGAATCACCGCCCACCTGCGAGCCGACGGCCGCGCCGGCCACGACGCCGCCGACGGTGGCCAAGTCCTGCCCTCGGCCGCCGCCGACTTGGTGGCCGAGCACGCCGCCAAGCAGGGCGCCCACCAGGGCTCCCGGTACATTGGCATTGCTGCCCCGGGGGACTTCTTGCTGCTCGATCCAGCAGCGCTGTTGGGGCTGCCCCATGACCGCGCGCACGGAGGTGACTTCGGCCTCATACAGGCGCTCGTTGTTGCGGCGCCGCGCGTCATAGACCGATACCGGGGCAGGTGCGTAGCGCTCATCGTCGTACTGCGTCTTGGCGTCTACCGAGCGGGCCGATGAGATGCGGTCATTCAAGCCCATGGCAGACAAAGACAGATAGTTGCCGCGGCGCAAAATGACGCAACGCCCTCCGAAATTGGCTTGGTCACAAACCTCCCAACGCTGATTGCCGACCACCGCCGAGGAGGCCAGGTCATTGAAGCCATGGCGCTGCAGATTGTTGACCTTGTTCTGCGTCTTGAAAGAGCGGCCGGCAAAGCTGTCGTGCTCGTAAAACGTGATTTGGGCGCCGGCTTGGGCTGCCAAAACAAGCAGCGCTGCGGCGGCCAGAATTTTCAGTTTGCTACTCATCGATATCTCCTGAGGTGAGTCTTGGTCTGCTCTGAATATCGAGCTAATTCGAAAATTGAGCGGCTACAGAAGTCTGGAGGCTGAAAGCGCTTTGGTGAAGCGGATAGCAGCTTGGCTGTGCGTAGCTGATGTCCTACGCGAGGGCGTTCGCCGCGGCGCTGTAGGTCTTGTCCTACGTGTAGCCGGGCAACTGCGCCCTGCGGAGCACTCGCAATTGCTGTCACACTCGGGGCATCCAAAATTGAATCGAGTTCAGCGGGATGTATTCGGTGCTTGCCGAGTCCGCTGCCATGCCAAATGATTGCTGAATACTCGACCCCGGCCCCATCTGAACTCGCGCTCTCAATGCCCAAGCTCAAGACTTATATCGTCGAAGACAGCCCGGTCATTCGTGAGAACTTGATCGCGACTTTGGAAGAGCTCGGGCCGATTGAAGTGGTAGGTACAGCCGAAGATGAAGCCTCTGCCGTGCAGTGGATGAGCCAGAACGCACGCAGCTTCGACTTGGCCATTGTTGATATCTTTTTGAAGCAAGGCTCAGGCATCGGCGTGCTGAAGGCGGCCGCTGCCATTGGCGGCCACCAAACCATGGTGGTTTTGAGCAACTATGCAACCAGCGAGATGCGCCGCAAATGTTTGGAGTTAGGTGCGGCGCGGGTCTTCGATAAATCCAATGAGATCGACGACTTGCTGGAGTACTGCTGCCGCCTGGCGGTGGGAGATACCGGCCGCGCTGGCTTGGATTGAGATGGCGCCTAGCTATCTGGTGAGGCTAGATCGCGCCAAAGGCGGTCCCGTCACATCATTGAATCAAGCCGTTTTTCAGCGCGTAGTAGGTCAGGTCGCTATTGGACTCCAGGCTCATTTTTTCCATCACCCGCGTGCGATAGGTGCTGACGGTCTTGACGCTGAGCGACATGCTGTCGGCCATATGGCCGATGGTTTCGCCTTTGGCCAGGCGCAAGAAGACTTGCAGTTCGCGCTCCGACAAGCTTTCATGAGCGGGCCTATCGCCGCCGCTGCTCAGCCCGTTGGCCAATTGTTCGGCCACGCCGGCGCTGATGTATTTGCGCCCTCGCACCACAGTGCGGATGGCGCGAACGATTTCTTCGGGGTCGCAGTCTTTGTTCAGATAGCCACTGGCGCCTTGGCGCAGCAAGGTGGTGGCGTAATGCGCTTCGGGAAAGCCGCTCAAGATCAATACCGGCAGCTCAGGCGCCCGGGCCTTGATAGCGGCCATCGCATCGACACCGCTCTGGTCGGGCATGGAAATATCCAGCAAGATCACATCGATCTCGCCCTTGCGCACGATCTCCATCGCCTCGCGGCCGGTGGCGGCCTCGGCCACAACCTGGAAGTCGATCTGATCGGCAAAGAACTGGCGCAAGCCAGCCCGTACGATGGCATGGTCATCAACAATGGCAATACGAATCATGTGTGCGGTAGCGCTCCTGTGGGCCATGATCCCACGAAATCAGGCCAGGGCTGCTTATGAATCTACTAACCGTTGCACGGCGCAGTCCGCTCATCGTCCCTCTGGCGTGCGTGGCGACGCTGGCGATCATTCTTCTGAGTGAGGGTTCCTACGAGCAGGCCACGACCAGTCTGGAGGAATTGGCTGTGATGACCAAACTCCGGATCAGCACTCACAAGATGATGGTGGGGCTGCTGGATGCTGAGACCGGCCAGAGGGGCTATCTGCTGACTGCCGACAAGGCCTATCTGGAACCTTATGAGCGCGGGCTGCTGGCGAGCAAACAAGGCATGCAGTTGCTGAGCGAGGTGTACGGCCGCGACCCGAGCTTGAGTGCGTTGCTGGTCGACACCCAACGGCAGCTGTCTGCCAAGCATGCCGAGTTGGCTCAGTCGATTGCCTGGTTTGATGCCGGCCAAGTCCGTCAGGCCATGCACTTGGTCAAGAGCGGGCTCGGCAAGAGCCATATGGACGCGTTTCGAGCCAATGCCGAAGCGCTGCTGTGGTTTGAATCCGAGCGTGCGTCATTGGAGCAAGCGTCGCTGGCAAGAACTCTGCTGATCAACCGGATTGGACTGGCGACACTTTGCGCGGCCTGCCTATTGGCCCTGATCTTGTATGTGCGCCAGAGCCTGATCTTGAAACTTCAGCTGCAGGACTCCAGGCGCACGCTGCAAGACGATCGCGACCAGCTGCATGACGAGGCCGGCATCAGCACGCTGATGTTGACCGAGCTGACGCAGCATTTGCTCACCGCCCGCGAAGATGAGCGCGGCCGGCTTGCGCGCAATCTGCATGATGAATTGGGCGCCTTGCTGACCTCGGCCAAGCTCGATGCGGCGCGCATCAAGTCGCGACTGAGCCAAACTGCGGCCTCCGCACCCGCAGCGCCAGGAATAAGCGAGGCCTTGGAGCGCTTGGCGCATCTCGTCAGCACCCTCAACGCCAGCATTGCGCTGGGGCGCACCATCATCGAAGACTTGCGGCCGTCGACCTTGAGCAATCTGGGCTTGCTGCCCACCGTGGAGATCTTGGTGCGCGAGTTCGCCGAAGCCAAGGGTGTGCAAGCGCATTGCGATTTGCAGCCGGTCGCACTCGCCAGCGGCACCGAAATCGTCGTCTACCGGGTGATGCAAGAGGCCATCACGAATATCTCAAAATATGCGCAGGCCAGCCAACTCTGGGTCAGCATGAAGCAGGAGGCTGGCTGGGTGACGGTGTCTGTGCGGGATGACGGAGTTGGCTTTGATGCCGAAGACACACCGCGCTCGAGCTACGGCTTGCTGGGCATGCGCGTGCGTGTCGAGGCAGAGGGGGGGCGCTTGACGGTGGCGTCTCAAAAAGGGCAGGGCACCTTGATTCAACTCTTGCTGCCGGCCCAAGACAGCGGCGCATAAACGTAAAAAGGGCCTGCTCTTAGCGGCATGCTTTTTGCCGGCGAGAGTGATCGTCCTACAAGTCGGCGCCGAATCGTCCGACCCCGCTTCAGCCGGGCCGCCTATCGCCTGTACGCGCCGCAGCGCAGACACTGAGAGCAAGCCGCAGCTGATGGCCCCAAGCCCATTGGCTACGGCCCATAGGCCCAAGCCATCAGGTCGCATTCAGCCATTCAGCCTAGGAGTTCACCATGCTGCATTACGCCGTCGTCTTTTTCGTGATTGCCTTGATCGCCGCCTTGTTTGGTTTTGGCGGCATCGCAGCCAGTGCCGTGGGCATCGCCAAGATCTTGTTTGTCGTGTTTGCGGTGCTGGCGATCGCCAGCTTCTTGTTCGGCTTGATAGCCAAGAACTAACGCTAAATTCAAGCTCACTTACTTCATTTCAAAAAAGGAATCATCATGTTCGGTAGCAACAAGATTTCAACCCCCTCCAATAGCAGCCTCGATCACGCCGGCAACTCGGCCGAGCAGGCGCTGCACGCCAGCCAAGTGATGGCGCAAAGCGCACTTGACGGCTTGACGGAGGGCGTACAAGAGCTGCGCGAGCAGGCCGTACCGATGCTGCACAAGGCCGCTGATCAAGCCAGCAGCATGGCTCACCGAACCGTTGATGCAGTGCGCGATCAGTCGCTGCGCCTGCGCGATCAAGCCATGCGCGCTGGTTCCGAAACGACCCATTACATTCGCGCTGAACCGGTCAAGTCCGTGCTCATGGCCGCGGCCGCCGGTGCGGCGGTGATGGCTTTGGTCAATTTGCTGAACCGCTCGCGGTCCTGAGTTTCAGCGCTGCTGATCCAAGAAGGCCTGCCCCTCATGCTGCAAGCGCTGTTCCATTTGTTCTCCACGCAACCGACAGCTCTGGCCGAGCACGCACAGGCCTATGCCGATCTGTTCGGCGAGGAATTCGGGCAGGCCAAGCAGGCGCTGCGGCGGCGCTTTGTGTTGCATGCGGTGGTGATGTGCAGCGTCGCCCTGGGTGTTGGCTTGGGCGGTGTGGCCTTGCTGCTGTGGGCGGTCACGCCGCCGGCGCAAATCCACGCACCCTGGCTGATGCTGTGCGTGCCGCTGCCGCCGCTGCTTTTGGCACTGTGCTGTTGGCGCGCGGCCGGGGCAAGGCGCAGCGGCGATAGCATGCTATTTGCCAATTTGCGCCAGCAATTGGTCACTGACCGAGCCTTGTTGGTCGGAACGACGGCGTCAGCAGCTGCTGCGGGCGGCGCGCCATGAGGCCGCCGTCGACAGCTTTGGCGCGCTTGGCCCTGTCGCGGGAGCTTTTGCGAAAGAGTTTGTGCGAGCGACCTGCTGGCGACGGCACAGCGGGCTTGGCGGGCCTTTTCTCAGGCGCGAAGTCCATGCCTGGGGCTGCCCTGTTATTTGAGCTGAGCAAAACTTGGTGGCGCCAACAGCCGCTGGCGGGCGCTGTCAAGGTCAGCTTGCTGCCCTTGGCTAGACGTCATCCACTCGCGCTCGTTTGTGGCGCAGCGGCGCTGGGCGGGCTGCTGGTATGGGCGCGGCCTTGGCGCTGGGTCAAGCCGGCCTTGCTGGCAGGCCTGGCGCAGCAGCTCTTGTCCAAAGCGCTCAGTGGCGCTTCGCTGGAGGCTTGCTTGGCCGCATTTGGGGCGATGACGCAAGCACCGCCTGCGCCTGCCAGGCCAGCCAGTGCTGATGCTGATGCTGATGCTGATGCTGCCGAGCGCGGGCCTCACAGCCAATAGGCCCAGACATTGGCAAACCACTCTTGCAGCCTGGCCGACCAAGACCGGTCTTGCCACATCACCCAGCTGATCTGAATCGAAGCCTGCAGGTCGCGTTCGAACTGCTTGTGCATCTGCCCGCCAAAGTCTGCCCCCAGTACCACCGCGTTCAACTCCTGGTTGTGCAAGAAGCTGCGCCAATCAAGGTTGGTCGAGCCGACTGTCGACCATACGCCGTCTATCGACGCGGTCTTGGCATGCATGATGGCGCCTTGGCGCTCGAAGATTTTGACCCCCGCTCGCAGCAGCGGTGTGTAGCTGGCGTGGCCGGCCTGCAGCACCAACCAGGAGTCGGTTTGGCCAGGCAAGATGAGCTTGACGTCAACACCGCGCTGCGCTGCGTCGGCCAGCACCTTCAGCAATTGCGGGTCGGGTACGAAATAGGCATTGCTCAGATGCACGCTGGTTTCGGCACTGGCGATTGCCGACAACAGGGTGGCGTAGATCAGGCTGAAGGGCTCATCCGGCGAGCTGCCGATGGCGCGCACCACTTCCCGGCCCATGGCCGGCAGCGGCGGAAAGTATTGCCTGTCAGCCAGCGCCGGGCCATTTTGCGCCCCCCAGCTGGCCATGAAGAGCCGTTGCAGATCGGCCACCACAGGGCCTTGAAGTTGCAGGTCGGTGTCGCGCCAGGCCAGTCCGGTTTTCGCGTTAGCTTTTTTGGCCGCCCGCGAGCCCGCCTTGAAGGATCCACCCGAATAGACGCTGCTGATATTGATGCCGCCCAGAAAGGCAATGCGCCCGTCCACCACCAGCAACTTCCGGTGGTCGCGCTGATTGAGATTCCAGTCGCCGCTGCCGCTCAAGGCTTGGACCGGGTTGAGCGGGTTGAATTCAAGCACCTGCACGCCCGCCGCGCTCAAATGCTCGAAAAAGGCACTCGGCGTGGCCATGGTGCCGGCGCCGTCGCGCAGCAAATTGACCTGCACACCCTCGGCCTGTTTGGCGATCAAGGCCTGCGCGAAACGTTGGCCGACTTCATCGTCGTCGAGAATATAGGTCTCCATATTGATGTGATCGCGCGCTGCCAGGATGGCCGCAAACATGGCGCTATAGGTCGCGGGGCCGTCTTGCAGCAGCACAACGGCATTGCCCGCACTCAAGGGGCTGCCATTGATGGCTTCTTCCAAGGCCAGATGGCGCTCGAATATGCCGGTCTGCTGGCCGGGCTGGCCTTGCTTGCTCAGGCGCAGCAAGACCGCTTTGGCCTGCGCCGCCGACATTGGCCCGCCGGGGCCGTCAACGCCGGGGGATGGCCTGGCTTTGCGTGACAGTTCGGGAGCGAGTGTCGGCAGGCCAGCGCAGCAGGCCAGGCTCAAGGCGCCGAGCAGACTCAGCAACATCAAGCAGAGCCATGACCAGCGCCGCATGGCTTGCCTTGCCCGCTTCAAGGGCGCGCGCTGACGCGCCAGATCACATTGCCGACGTCATCGGCCACCAGCAGCGCGCCGCTGCGGTCCAGCGCCACGCCGACCGGGCGCCCGTAGGCCTCACCGTCGGCGCTCAAAAAGCCGGTCAAGACATCCAGCACCGGGCCGTCAATCGCCTGAGCTTGGGAAAAGGGCACGAACACCACCTTGTAGCCGCTGTGCGGGCGCCGATTCCAGGAGCCATGCTGACCGATGAACATACCCTCGGCATAGAGCGCCGGCAGGCTGTTGCCCGCGGAAGAGGCCAGGCCCAGCGAGGTGGTATGCGCGCCCAGGGAGAAGTCGGGCACCACGGCACGGGCCACTTGCTCGGGTGCGGGCGGCTGCACGCGAGCGTCCACATGCTGGCCAAAGTAGCTGAAGGGCCAGCCGTAGAAGGCACCGTCTTGTACCGATGTTAGGTAGTCCGGCACCAAGTCGCTGCCGAGTTCGTCGCGCTCGTTGACCACGGTCCAAAGACGTGCTGCTCCCGCGCCATCGAAGGCCCAGGCCATGCCGTTGGGGTTGCGCAAGCCGCTGGCGAAGATGCGGCTGGCGCCGGTGTTGAGGTCCAGCTCCCAGATTGAGGCCCGGCCTACTTCG
This sequence comes from uncultured Roseateles sp., assembly GCA_963510335.1. GTDB lineage: Bacteria > Pseudomonadota > Gammaproteobacteria > Burkholderiales > Burkholderiaceae_C > Paucibacter_A. Next base: position 1,255 of record CAUPEV010000129.1, on the reverse strand, counting down.
ACGGCCAAGCCCCGTTCACCGACATTGCTGTTGGAGCCCACCGTGATGTAGAGCTGCCGGCCATCGGGACTGGCGATGATGTTCTTGGTCCAGTGGTGGTTGATAGCGCCGCCGGGCAGATCCATCACCTTGACAGCGCCGCCGCTGATCTGCGTGCTGCCGGGTGTGTAGGCGAAGCGGAGCAGGGCGTCCGTGTTGGCCACGTACAAGTCGGCGCCGATCAAAGCCATGCCGAAGGGCGAATGCAGATGCTCAAGTAGCGGCGCTTGTAAATCGGCGACGCCGTCACCGTCGCTGTCGCGCAGCAGCGTGATGCGGTCGGCGCTGGGTCCACCGGCGCCGGCCCGCTGCATCATCACGCCCATCACCAGGCCCTTCAGCCAGGCACCCAGTCCTCTTTCCTGCTCTGGCTTGGCCGGCGCATTGCTCTCGGCCACCAGCACGTCGCCATTGGGCAGTACAAGCAGAGTCCGCGGGTGCTCGAGCCCGCGGGCAAAGGCTTGGACTTGCAGGCCCGGGGCTGCGACAGGCGCCGCCCCCGTGGGCCACCCAATGGCGGGTGCAATATGAACGGTAGGCACCGTGCGGCTCACCGGTGGGGGCAAGCTCGGGCGCGGGCCACTGCTGGCAGCCAATGGCTGCGTGGCAAGGTCACCGCATGCGCTCAGGTTAAGGATGACGGTCAGGTTCAGGCCAGCAAGCCACCTCACACCCAGCCGTCTGCCTTCGCCCTGTGCGCGCATGGTGGATCCTAGATGCGACCCAACAGCAGCAAGACCAGGATGATCACCACCACGAGACCCAGGCCGCCGGTCGGCCCATAGCCCCAGCCGCGGCTATGTGGCCACGCCGGGAAGACGCCAATCAGCATCAGAATCAAAACAATCAAAAGTATCGTGCCTAAGCTCATGGTGTTCTCCTTGAATAGCGCAAGCGGTAACTCAGTTCTGCACGGCGGAGGCGGGTGGCGTGACCACAATCACGGCCGTGCCGCCTTGTGTCCCAGTGGCGCCACTGGCGCCTTGCGGGCCTGTCATGCCTGTCGCTCCGCTTGGACCGGCCGGGCCAGCCGGGCCGGCAACCGGCTCAGCCGGAGGCGGCACATTGACGACAGTCGTCGGCTTTTCGCAGGCGGTCAGGCCCAGGGTCAGCAGCAGCGAAGCGATCAGCACAGTGTTTTTCATGGGATTCCTTTGGACTTGGGTTTGCGAGTGGATTGAGGTGGAGATTAGGGCGGCGCAGCGCTGGATTCAGT
>CAUPEV010000128.1:0-14474 GCA_963510335.1 uncultured Roseateles sp. | reverse complement strand
TGTGCCAAGACGCGTTGGCTGGCAGGCGCCGGACCTATGCCCATGATGCGAGGCGCTACGCCAGCACTGGCCATGCCGACGACCCGTGCACGTGGAGTCAGGCCATTCTTCTTGGCCGCCGATTCATTCGCCAACAACAAGGCGCAGGCGCCGTCATTGACGCCCGAGGCATTGCCGGCGGTCACGCTGCCGTCCGGGCGCACGATCGGTTTGAGCTTTGCCAAGACTTCCAGGCTGGTGTCACGCGGATGCTCATCCCGAGCAATGCTGAGGGCTTCGCCTTTTTTTTGCGCAATCGAGACCGGGGTGATCTCTTGCTCAAAAAAGCCGGCTTGCTGTGCGGCGACCGCCTTGGTCTGACTGCGCAAGGCCATCAGATCTTGGTCGCTGCGGCTGATACCAAACTCCACGGCCACGTTTTCGGCGGTTTCGGGCATGGAGTCGACGCCGAACTGCTCTTTCATCAGCTTGTTGATGAAGCGCCAGCCAATGGTGGTGTCATAAACCGCGTTATTGCGTGAAAAAGCAGTTTCAGCCTTGGGCATCACAAAGGGCGCGCGACTCATGCTCTCAACGCCTCCGGCCAGCATCAGCCCTGCCTCGCCGGCCCGAATGGCGCGTGCCGCGGTTCCGATGGCATCCATGCCCGATCCGCACAAGCGATTGATGGTTGCGCCCGGAACCCCGACCGGCAGACCGGCCAGCAAGGCCGACATCCGAGCCACATTGCGGTTGTCTTCGCCGGCTTGATTGGCGCATCCATACAGCAGATCACTGACGGACTCCCAATCTACGCCAGGGTTGCGAGCCATCAAGGCGCGTAGCGGTACGGCGCCCAAGTCATCCGCCCGCACCGTTGCCAAGACACCGCCATAGCGCCCGAAAGGTGTGCGAATGGCGTCACAGATATAGGCCTGATGGCTCATGGTTTCTCCTGATTTTTTGGCTGCCGCTGGGCGATCTGCTGGATTTATGCACGATTGAGTGCTGTGCTCACCAGCTTCTGAGCGTGTGACTATATATAGTGCCCCAGAGGTGTGAATATGAACACCCTGGAGCCGCGGGCTGCTTTGCTTGGCTCGAAGTGCTAGGGATGCTGTGCAAAGCGCAAGGCAAATGGGAGGCATGCGGATCGGGGTAGGCTGCTGGACGCAGATTGCCAGGTGCCGGGCCAAGCCCATAGCGCCGAGCGATGCAGAGCGTCTCCGGGTGTGGGGCGTGAAAAATCGCACGGGAAATTCTGGCAGTGAGTCCCGCGTGCTGATTCCGCTGCGATGCACTCAAGTTTTACCTGTCGTTTGCCGAAGCTAGACCGGAGGGCGCCTCAACGAATAGGCGTAGGAATCTTATGAAGGACATTAGCGCCGATCCATTGATCGATGTAAGTCAGTTGAAGGTGGGGATGTTCATCCACCTGGATCTTGGTTGGATGGCTCATCCCTTCCCGCTCAGCAGCTTCAAGCTCAATAGCGAGGAGCAACTGTTGATTCTGCGCCGCTTGGGTTTGAGCCAAGTACGCTGGAGTCCGGCCAAAAGCGAACTCCACATGGACGCAACGCCGTTGCCTGTGGTGGCGGCGGGCGCGGTCGATTTGTCGGCTGTTTCCAGTGAGGATCTCGCGCGCGAAGCGCATCGCAGAGCCTTGGCCGCCCAGCGGGCAGCGCTGCAGCTGTGCGAGCGCCAGTACAACGAAGCGGCCGGAGCGTTTCGGGAAGTCATGGAGCTGGTTCCCAAGGATCCTCGCCATAGCCGTGAGCAGACCACCGCGCTGGCCGCGGCTTTGCTGGACAAGATGCTGATCGAAGGTGATCTGAACATCCGCCTGCTCAATGAAGGCGCCGGCGACCGCAGCACTGCGCATGCCTTGAATGTGTCCATCATTGCCTTGCTTTTGGGGCGGGCGTTTGGTCTGAACCGTGATGAGATGCTTGATCTTGGGGTCGGCGCCTTGCTGCACGATGTCGGCAAGCTAGAGGTGCTGGCTAGATTGAGGCATCGCGAAGACAGCTTCACCGGCCCTGAAATGCAGATGTATCAGCAGCATGTCGCCAAAGGCGTGGCGATTGCGCAAGGCATGGGCCTCTCGCCCGGCCCCTTGTTGATCATCGCGCAGCATCACGAGAATGCCGACGGGAGCGGCTTTCCTCAGCGCATCAATATGGACAAGATGAGTGCCGGTGCCCGCATCGTGGCCTTGGTCAATCGATTCGATGGGCTGTGCAATCCCTTGTTGGCGTCCAAGGCGATGACGCCTCACGAAGCACTTTCTCTGATGTTTGCGCAAGGGCGCAATCGCTTTGACGCGACGATGTTGAATGCCTTCATTCGCATGATGGGTGTGTACCCGCCGGGTTCGGCGGTGCAGTTGACCGATGACAGGTATGCGTTGGTGGTGGCGGTCAATTCATCTCGGCCCTTGAAGCCTCGTGTGATGGTGCATGACCCCAAAGTGCCACGCGAAGAGGCCTTGGTGCTCAATCTCGAAGACCAGCCCGATCTGGGCATACGCCGCAGCATCAAGGCGCAGCAATTGCCGCGCGCTTCCATGGACTATCTGAGTCCGCGCACTCGCATCGCCTATTTCTTTGAGCCGGTGGGTGCGGGTGCCGTTTCGGAGCTGGCGGCGTGACGGTACTCAGGCTGCAGCTGGCGCCTCCTTTCAAACCTGTCGAACCCTATGCAGCGTTGTTGGATGGGCTGTTGGATTCGGCTTGGTTGGTCGATGGTGAGAGTCGCTGCATCCTGGCTGTAAACGCCGTGGCCCACCAAATGCTGGGCATGAAGCCAGAGCAATTGGTCGGGCAGGCGGTCGAGTCCTTGGTCAGCACGCCCGAGGATGCGATGTTCTGGATGGAAGCGGCCGGCAACAACAGGGCAAGCTTGAATTCAGACACCTTGATGCGTCATGCCGATGGCCAGATGTTGTGGGTCACTCGGCGCATCAGTTATATCCAGCCGAACCTGCAACTGGGTGGCGGCGCAGCGAGTGGCTATTGGCTGGTGGTGATCCGCGACCAAAGCAAACAAAGGCAAAGCGAGGAAGAGCGCGAAGCCTTGGTGGCTGAATTGCAAGCGACGCTTGAATCTACCGCCGATGGAATTTTGGTGACTGATCTGGCGGGCCGCATGCGCTCCTTCAATCGACGCTTTGCCTCGCTCTGGGGTATTCCCGCCGATTTGCTGCAAGAACGCAATGATGAAGCGGTGCAGACTTGGATGCGGCGCACGGTTCACGATGGCAAGAGTTACGCGCAGCGCTTGGCTGCCATTGAGGACGCGCCGCTGCTGCAAAGCAGCGACGTGATCACGCTGACGGATGGCCGGGTGTTGGAGCGGGTTTCTTTGCCCCAGTTCAGTCGTGGTCGGGCGGTTGGGCGGGTCTATTCTTTCCGCGACCTGAGTGAAAAACTCGCGGCCAGCCAGCGTATTGAGGAGTTGGCTCATTCAGATATGTTGACCGGACTGCCAAACCGGCGCGCTTTGGCCGAACGGGTGGACTATGCGCAAGCCATGGCCAGGCGCGAGAACATCGCTTTTGCGCTGCTCAATGTCGACCTCGACCGCTTCCAGCAAATCAATGACACCCTCGGGCATTCTTACGGTGACCGCGTCTTGAAGGAAGTGGCGGAGCGCTTGAAAGGCTGTTTGCGCGAGGTTGACACGGTGGCCCGCTTGGGCGGCGATGAGTTCGCCTTGCTGATTCACCAGGCGGATGCGCGCGGGGCCGAGAATGCGGCGCGCCGGGTGCAGGACGCCATGTCCCGCCCGTTCAGCTTTGATACGCTCAGCTTCACAGTCACATGCAGCACCGGTATCGCCTTGTTCCCCGGTGACGGAGGCTCGGCCGACGAGTTGATGGCGAGTGCCGAGCGGGCCATGCATTGGGTCAAGGAAAGTGGTCGCGGCACATTCCACTTCCATCTGCCGCGCAAGGATGTCGACTTGTTGTCGCGCATGCGCTTGGACCACGCGATGCGACAAGCCTTGCAGGAAGGCCAGTTCCGCTTGCACTACCAGCCGCAAATCGCGCTAGGCAGCGGGCAGGTGATAGGCGCGGAGGCCTTGATCCGTTGGCGAGACCCGCTGCGCGGCGAGATATCTCCGGGTGAATTCATCCCGGTGGCCGAGGAGAGCGGCTTCGTTGTCGCGATTGGCGAATGGGTTTTGCGGCAGGCCGTCGAGCAAGCCGCGACTTGGCTGCGCCAGGGCCGCGCCATGCCGGTGGCGGTCAATGTGTCGGCATTGCAGTTTCAGCAAAACCAATTCGTCGATACGGTCGCGGCTGTGCTGAAGTCCTCGGGCCTGCCGCCGGCACTGCTCGAGCTGGAGTTGACCGAGTCCATTTTGCTGCGAGACGCCGAAGAAGCCTTGCGCCGGCTGCAGGCCCTGTCGGCGCTGGGCGTGACCATGTCAATCGATGATTTCGGTACCGGCTATTCGAGCCTGGGCTATTTGAAGCGTTTCCCGATTCAGCGCCTGAAGATCGACCGTAGCTTTGTGCAGGGCTTGCCGGGCGACAGCAGTGACGCGGCCATCGTCAACGCCATCATTCAAATGGGTCAGGCGCTGCGGCTGCATGTGATTGCGGAGGGCGTGGAGACCGAGGCTCAGCGCGAATTTTTGCTGCGTGCCGGTTGCCATGAGTTTCAAGGCTTTCTCTATGCGCCGGCGCTGGACCCGCGCGCCTTTGAGGATCGCGTCTGGCGGCGCATCCCAGAGCCGCCGGCGCGCGGCGTGGGCATGCATTTATTGGGTGGATTGTTGGTCTGAGTGGCAAGCCTGCAGCGCTCAGGCGAGCAAAGCACAATAGCGCTCTATCCAATAGAGGGCGAGTCATGATTTACAAGTTCAAGTCCAAGGCCGGTGCCGACGTCATCATGATGGGCCCGCAAGGAGATCAGGTTTTGGCCTTGCTGGGCCGCGAGCCAAGTCGCGAGGGGCTGCTCGCTGCAGCGACCTTGGCGGCGGCGATGGGCAAACTGGAGCTCGCTGCTGCAGAAGATGACGCCGCCTTTGCTGCTCAGCAAGCCGAAGCGCTGGCCGCCGGCTTGAGCGCCCCAAGTCGAGAAGGCATCAGTCTGCGCCAACGTGTTTGGCCGCTGCGCGAATTGATGCGCCATAGCTTGCAGGCCGATCAAGATGTTTTCTGGGGTGTCTGACGCGATGCCGCTGGACAACAACACCCAGATTCTGGCAATTCGGCATGGCGAGACCGACTGGAATCGCGTCAAACGGATTCAAGGGCATACCGATATTGAGCTGAGTGAGCTGGGCTTCGCCCAGGCGCGCTTGCTGGGTCTCGCCTTGAGCGGGCAGGCGATCGACGCAATCTATGCAAGCGACTTGCTGCGGGCCCAGCAAACTGCACAAGCGGTGCTCAGCCATTCTTCCCGGGCAGGAATGCAAATTCGACTCGATCCCCAATTGCGCGAGCGCAGTTTTGGTTGCTTTGAGGGACTGACCTGGGAGCAAATTGCCGAGCGGTGGCCAAGCCAGAGCGAACGCTGGCGCAAGCGCGATGTCGACTTTGGCGCCGAGGGCGGTGAAACGCTTGGTGGGTTTTACCAGCGCAGCGTTGACGCACTGACACGAATTGCTTTGAATCATCCGGGCGAGACTATTGTTGTGATCACCCATGGCGGTGTACTGGATTGCCTCCACCGTGCGGCCACTCGCCAGTCTCTGCAAGCGCCGCGCAGCTGGGTATTGGGCAACGCTGCTATCAATCGACTCTTGTTCACGTCCGCAGGTTTTGGCCTTGTAGGTTGGAATGATGGCGGCCATTTGGAGCCCTTGGGTCACAACTAAGACGTTAGGTTTTGAGCTTCAATTCGGCGGCAATCGCAAGTGCTGAACAGCATGTCGACAGGTATAGCCGCGAAGTGTTGCAATTTCGCGTCGCCCCACTGGCGCTCCGGCTTGGCACTTCTATACTCGCGTCACACTACGCAGAAGACCGGGCGTACTTGCTCAGTTCTATTTCCAACTCACAAAGGTAAACGATGAAAAAGATCGCTCTCGTGGCCGCTATTGCAGCCTTCGCCGCACCCGCCGCATTCGCACAAAGCTCGGTCACGCTGTGGGGCCGCATCAATACAACGGTTGAAAGCCAGTCCAGCGATGGCGGCGACCGCGTGGTCAAAGTTCAGAACAACAGCTCGCGTCTGGGTTTCAAGGGCACCGAAGACCTCGGCGGCGGCTTGAAGGCACAGTTCCTGCTGGAGCACGGCCTGAATTCGGATGACGGCAAGCAAACCAGCAGCGCCTTCTGGAATCGTGAAGCTGCCGTGCAGCTGACTGGTGGTTTCGGTACCGTCAAGCTGGGCCGTTGGACCAACGGTTCGTACTTCGCCACTGCTGACTACATCAGCATGCACAACCATGACACCGGCACTTCGTCTGATGCGCTGTATGCATTTGGTACAGCTTATCGGGAGTCCAACAAGGTTGGTTACTTCACACCTAACTACGCTGGTTTCACTGCTGAACTGACCGCCAGCGCCGGTGAAGGTGCAAGGGATTCTTCTGGCGCAATCGTTCCGCGTGCATTCGACTTGTCCGCCAACTACGATATGGGACCGATCCATTTGGGTGCTGGTTACGGCAAGGAAGGCGACAACAGCCAGTACGCCATCCGTGGCCTGTATGAAATGGGCGCATTCACCTTCGGCGCCTACTGGCAGTATGAAGACCACGCTACGGGTCAAAAGTTTGTGAAAAGCACCCGCAACATCGGCCGCGTTTCGGCCATGTACACGATGGGCGCGTCTGAGTTCCACGTCAACGTCGGCGGCACGGAATCCGGCGGCACCGCTGGCTTCAATGGTCATGGCGCCAAGCAGTACACCTTCGGCTACAACTACAACCTGAGCAAGCGCACCAAGGTTTATGGCTTCTACACAGCCATCGACGCCAACGACACCAAGAAGGGCGACTTCGACTCCTTCGCAGCTGGCATTCGCCACAACTTCTGATCGTTCGCGGCAGAATAGAAAAAGCGACCTTTGGGTCGCTTTTTTTTATGTCCGCGCAGAATGTCCGCATTCTTGCGGGTTTGTAAGTGGATCGTGCCCGCGCCGGTTTTCACTGCAAGCGTGGAGCGGGCGACCCTTCTTGGGTGAGCGCAAAAGACAAGCGTCGCTCGACGAACAAGAGGAGGTAAGGCGATTTCGGCAGGGGGCAAACTTACTTCCCCCTCCAGTCTTGCTGCCCCCGCTGCGGAACCGCGCGAAAGTTGCCCCCAATCAGGCCGGCAAAAAGCCCTCGATCGACAAATAGCGCTCGCCAGTGTCGTAGTTGAAGCCCAAGACTCGCGATCCCGCAGGTAGCTCGGCAAGTTTTTTTGCAATCGCGGCCAGCGTGGCACCGCTGGAGATGCCAACCAGCAGTCCTTCTTGGGCGGCGCTGCGGCGCGCATACTCGCGCGCTTCTTCGGCTTCGACCTGGATCACACCATCCAGCAAGGCAGTGTGCAAATTGGTCGGAATGAAGCCTGCACCGATGCCCTGAATCGGGTGCGGCGCCGGTGCTCCGCCGCTGATGACCGGCGAGGCGCTGGGCTCGACCGCGAATACCTGTAGATTCGGCCAGGCTTTCTTCAGCACCTGCGCACAGCCGGTGATATGACCACCTGTGCCGACGCCAGTGATCAAGGCATCCAGACCGTCGGGGAAGTCGCGCAAGATTTCTTCCGCAGTGCTTCGCACATGGACGGCGATATTGGCAGGGTTTTCAAATTGCTGCGGCATCCAGGAGCCTGGATGCTCGGCCACCAGTTCCTGCGCGCGTGCAATCGCGCCCTTCATGCCTTTTTCTCGCGGTGTCAAATCGAACTTGGCGCCGTAGGCTAGCATCAGGCGGCGGCGCTCGACGGACATGCTGTCTGGCATCACGAGTATCAGCTTGTAGCCCTTGACGGCGGCGACCATGGCCAGTCCGACGCCAGTGTTGCCCGAGGTCGGCTCGATGATGGTCGCACCGGGCTGCAGCAGGGCGCGCGCTTCGGCGTCCTCGACCATGGCCAGCGCAATGCGGTCCTTGATCGAGCCGCCCGGGTTGCTGCGCTCGGACTTGATCCAGACCTGAGCCTGCGCGCCGAACAGGCGCTGCATGCGGATGTGAGGGGTATTGCCGATGGTAGCGAGAACGTTGTCAACTTTCATGGGGGTCACTCCTTTGGGATGTCGAATCGTAGCTGCTTGAGACACTGTCTGTCGCATCACGTTTTCGCAGAAGCAGGCTCGCATGTTGGCGGGTCAGCAGTTGAAACATAGCAAAAATCGGCCCCGGCATATTGCGCGGGTCGCTGCTGCTTTCCAAGGCTTGCCAGGTGCGCGACTGCAGGCCGCCGCGGCTGCCTAGCTGCACCGGGTAAGCCATTAGCTGAGCGGCTTCGACCTGGCTCAGGCCGGCGGCCAGGCGGGCGGCTTTGAGCTCTTCGCCGCTCGGCGAGGGCATGTCAATATGAATGTTCGTGGGCATGGCAAGTCGATTCGAATGAAGCTGCAATGGTAAGTCGTAGATCCTCGGCGATAATGCGAGCTGTGAAGCAAGCCAGACCGCCGCTGGCCCGATCATGGAAACATGGGGCTGGAGGAAGGTCCGGACTGCATAGAGCGGCGTAGCAGTTAACGGCTGTCCGGCGTGAGCCGAGGATCAGAGCAACAGAGACGAGTCGGTCGTTCGGACCTGCGGATTGGCGCAAGCCAGTCCGCAAAGGTTCCTTTTTGTGGAGAGCATGTCTCTGCACAGGAGGCGGGGGACGGGCAGGGCGCAAGCCCTGCGGGATCGGGGACGCAGTCACCGAGACCGGGTGAAACGGGCAATCTCTACGCGCAGCAACACCAAGTAGGCCAGTATTGATGCGGCTCGCAGAGCTGGCGGGTAGGTGGCACCGAGCCGGGCAGCGATGCCCGGCCAAGAGGAATGGCGGTCACAGCACCCAAGCCCGCAAGGGCGCGGGCGCTGCACAGAATCCGGCCTATCGGCTTGCTTCACTCTATATTTTGATCTTGTGTGGCGGCCATTCTCAGGGCTTGGCCTGAGCAGTGCCGTCACCATTTGTTTGAGCGGCTTGGCTTTGCAGCATGGCCTCAATGGTGCGCTGCACGGCCAAGGCTTCGGCATAACCAGGCAGGCCGTGTGGGCGGCCTTCAATCATCTCGACCCATTGATCCAGTTGATCAAATTGGCTGGCTTGACGTAGCTCGCCGACGCCTGCCGTCAAACCAGGACGTAACTGACCATCAGAGCGGCGCTGTTCGATCCGGCTGAACCATTCATACAGTGCGATCTCCCCCGCTTGTGCGCGCCACAGCATGCCGTTCTGGTCGGCTAGATTGCCGCCGACCATGCCCTTGATTTGAATCTTGACGCTACCGGCTTGCAGCTCGGCCTGCAATCCGGTCTCGGCGCTGTGGCCATCGGCGGGGTAATCGACCCGGCTGCAGACCAGTGTTGCTGGCCCCAAAACGCGTTGCAGCGCAAAGATGAAATGCGACAAGACCTCGCGACTGAAACCTCCTTCGGTGCGCTCGCTCAGCCAGGCGCCGGCATTTGCTTGCCAGGGCCTGGGCCAAGCGGCAAAGGCCAGTTCCAGATCTACAGCTTGCAAGTTGCCCATCTCGCTCGAGCCGTTTGAGCCGTTTGAGCCGGCTGAGCCGCCTGAGCCGAAATGCTGCTGCAGCAGACCCAAGCCAGGCGCTGAAGCCAATGCAAAGTTGACGGCGGCTCTATGCCCTTCGGCCTCGATGCGCTTGATGCATTGTTGGGCCGCTTCGAAGTCCACCGTCAGCGGCTTTTCGCAAAACACCGCCAGTCCGGCGTCAAAGGCCAAGTGCGAAAGTGCCATATGCGGGGCGGGCGGAGTGGCGATGTAGAGGCTGTGCAGGCCGGGCTCGGCAATCAAGGCCTCGGCGTTGTTGGCAGCTCTGAGTCGCGGGTATTGCTGAAGTGTTTGCGCCAGCGCTGCCGGATTGGCATCCCAGATGATGGCGGGCTTGAGTCGCGGGTGCGCGGCCAAGCGGGCCAACATGCGTTGCCCCATCACACCCAGGCCGATCACGCCAATATTCAATTGCTGAAGGGTCATGGTTTGTTCGCACAGTAGAAGCTTTGGAGAGTGCGAGTTTAGGGGCGCGCGTACACTGGCCGGCTGCTCAGTTCGGTCGCTTTTTCGCGCCACACCTATCCTTTATGAATCCAGAAGCCGGTCAATTGTGGCGCGCCCCGCGTTGGGCTTTGGCCGTTTTGCTGGCGGGTTTGGGCATGATCGGGCCATTTTCGATCGACACCTATTTGCCCGCTTTCGCCGGCATTGCCGCGGCCCTGCAGGCGACGCCGATCGAGATGCAGCAAACGCTGTCGAGCTATTTGTTCGGCTTCGCGGTGATGAATCTGTTTCACGGGGCGCTGTCGGACAGTTTCGGTCGCAGGCCGGTGGTGCTGTGGGGCATGGCCGTGTTTACGCTGGCTTCAGTGGGTTGCGCCTTGTCAGGCAGCATCGAAGCGCTGGTGTTTTGGCGCACGGTGCAGGGCATGTCGGCGGGAGCGGGCATGGTGGTGTCGCGCGCCATCATTCGCGATATGTTCCCGCCGTCCGAAGCGCAGCGGGTGATGTCCCAGGTGACGATCTTCTTCGGCGTCGCCCCGGCGATCGCACCGATGATCGGTGGATTTTTGTTCGTGCACACCGATTGGCACGCGATTTTCTGGTTTTTGGTGATGGTCGGCGTGGTGCTGTTCATCGCCAATTGGCGTTTGCTGCCCGAGACCCTGCATGCCGATATGGTGCAGCCCTTTCATGTCCGACCCTTGCTGCGCGGCTACTGGCAGCTTTGTTCGAACCGGCGCTTTATTTTGCTGGCGCTGGCCAGCGGCATCCCCTTCAACGGCATGTTTCTCTATGTTTTGGCCGCGCCGGTGTTTGTCGGCGAACATTTGAAGTTGGCGCCCACGCAGTTCTTCTGGTTCTTCTGCTTTGCGATTGGCGGCATCATGGCCGGCGCCTGGTTAAGCGGGCGTCTGGCGGGCAGGATCCTGCCCAAACATCAGATTCGGCGTGGTTTCATCATCATGGTTGTGTTCTCTGCGCTGAACGTTGCGCTGAATCTGGCGCTGCCGCCGAGCCCGTTCTGGGCCTTGCCGGTTATCGGGGCATTCTCGTTTGGCTGGGCCTTGATGGTGCCGGTGGTGACCCTGCTGGCGCTGGATGAAGTGCCTGAGCGGCGCGGAATGGCCTCCTCGCTACAGGCGTGTATCGGCAGCGCCGCCAACGGTGTGGTGGCGGGGGTTGTTGCACCCATGGTGATGCATTCCACCCTGGCTTTGGCGCTGACCTCGATGGGTTTGATGAGCATTGGATTGCTCGCTTGGCTGGCGGTCAAGCGCAAACTGAAATAGCGCTTTGGCTCAAGCTTGAGCCAATTTGACCGAAAACTTGGGCGTCAGGGCGCACTGAGGTGCGGGAGCATCGCATGGGAAAAGTAGCAACAATCAAGGCAAGAATATGGATTCGAGTGGGCGTGCTCGCCTTCGCCTTTGCCTTCGCGTTCGGCGGCGCCCCTCTGGCGCAAGCCTCCGAGCCAAGCAAGCCTAAACCCAAAGCCGATGCGACTGCAGCGCCAGCGGCCGCCAGCGGGGAAGAGTCGCTCGATGTGCTGCGGCAACGCTTGGCCGAACGCCTGAGCAACAAAAGCGACACGCCAGCCCCGGCCTTGAAGGTCAGCAACAGCGGCAGCGGGCATGACGAGGCGGCGAAGCCGGCCAAGGCGAGCAAAGGAGTCAAAAAGGCAGAGCCGCCCGCTCATGCGGCCGCAGCCCATGCTCACTGGGGTTATGTCGGCGACGGTGCACCCGAACGGTGGGCCGAATTGAGCCCCGAAAACGCCCAGTGTGGCATCGGCACGCGCCAAAGCCCGATCGATATCCGCGAGGGCATTCGAGTGGATCTGGAGAAAATCAACTTCGACTACCGACCCAGCAATTTTTCGGTGTTGGACAACGGGCACACGATTCAGCTCAATGTAGCGCCCGGCAATGCTTTGCAGGTGATGGGCCGGCGGTTTGAATTGCTGCAGTTCCACTTTCATCGCCCCAGTGAAGAGCGCATCAACGGGCGTCAGTACGATATGGATGCGCACCTGGTGCACAAGGACGCTGACGGAAAGCTCGGCGTCGTGGCGGTGCTGTTGGAGCGCGGTCGCGATCAGGCTTTGATTCAAACCATCTGGAACAACCTGCCGCTTGAAAAGGGCCAGGCTTTGGCGGCGCCGGGCCTGCTGGATTTGAATCAACTCTTGCCCGAGGATCGCAGCTATTTCACCTATATGGGCTCGCTGACCACGCCACCTTGCTCTGAAGGTGTGCTGTGGATGGTAATGCGCACGCCGGTGCAACTCTCGGCCAATCAGATCGCCATCTTTGCGCGTCTGTACCCGATGAATGCCAGGCCTATACAGTCCGGTTCCGGACGCTTGATCAAGGAATCTTCCGGCGGGCCTTGAGATGTTCTGGCCCGCCTTGCGACCTGATCATTGAGCCTTAGGGCGTGTAGCCAAATTCGGCATAGATCTTTTTGATCACACCTTGCTTGTCAAGATTGAGCAAAGTCGCGTTGAGGCGCTTCACCAGCTCATCCGCCATTTGCGCGTTGCAGGCCAGATACATATCGCTGCGCTTGAAGTTGAGCACCGGCACGATGCCCTGAATACCTTGTTGTTGCAGCCGGTACTGGCCAATCAAGCGACCGGTGGCCCAGTAGTCGATGCGCCCCATTTGAAGTTTTTTCGGATTGACGTCGTCGGATTGCGCCACATCCACTCGGTGACCACGGGCCTGCAAGTAGCTGACGATGGCATCGCCTTGATAGCTGCCTATGCGCGCATCTATCAGTTCGTCAAGCTTTGTTGGCCGCGCCGCAGGCGATGCATCGCTGAGCGCAAACAATGCCCAGTCGTTATAGACCAGTGGCCCAATCCATTTGTAGTGAGCCTCTCTCTCGGGCGTACGTGACATCGAGTAGACGCAGGTATTGGGCTGCACGCGCGCCATCGAGATCGCACGCGACCACGGGTAGACGGCTACATCATGCTCGAGCGCGGCCTCGGCCAGCAGGGCTTTGACGATCAGGGTCGAAATGCCGCCCACCTGACCTTTGCCGTCGCTCATATTGTAGGGAGGGTACTCTTCGGTAGCCAGGGTCAGGTGTTGCGCCAAGGCCTGCTGCATCATGCTCAGGCCCAAGATGCTGAAGGCCGTGGCGATGGACTGGCACTTGCGCATGGCTAAGCTCCTGCTCAGTGGCGGCGGAATTCAGAGTGTGCGAGCTTTCTCGCTTCGACTCAACCACATGTGCAAAGTGGCAAAAAGTTGCTCTGCCACGACCGGTTTGGCGACATGGTCATTCATGCCGGCATCGAGGCAGCGCTGGCGTTCTTCAGCAAAGGCATTGGCCGTCATCGCCAAAATCGGCGTGTGCTTGCCGCGCGCGCTGCCGCGGATGGCGCGCGTTGCCGCCAAGCCATCCATCAGCGGCATTTGCACGTCCATCAGAATCAAGGCGTAGTCATATTCGTTGGCCATGCGCAAAGCCTCTGGACCATCGCCGGCAACGTCCACCACCACTCCAGCACTGCCCAACATCGCCACTGCAACCTCTTGGTTGACCGCGTTGTCTTCGGCCAGCAGCACGCGCGTGCCTTTGAATTGCTGCAACAACTCCCGCGCCACCGTGCCGCGTGAGGCAGGGGGCGGTTTGGACAAGGACGCGCCATTGTTCTTGTCAACCTTGAGCGTGAACCAGAAACGGCTGCCCACGCCCGGACTGCTTTGCACACCGACCTCGCCATGCATCAAGGCGGCCAAACGCCGGCATATGGCCAGGCCCAGCCCGGTGCCGCCGTAGCGCCTGGTGGTGGAACTGTCGGCTTGCTCAAAATCTTGGAACAACCTGGCCTGTGCTTCCTGACTGATACCAATGCCGCTGTCTTGGACCTCAAAACGCAAGCTCAGCGAAGAACCCAAATCCGCCGTGGCAGTGGCCGACAACTTGACGAAGCCGGTTTCAGTGAACTTGACAGCGTTGCCGGCAAAGTTCAACAAAATCTCGGTGATGTGCTGCGCGTCGCCGACCAGAATCTGGGTAGCGAGTTGCTCGCTCACTTCCACCTTGACCTGCAGACCCTTCTCGCTGGCACGCTGGGCCAACATGCTGGAGACGTTATCGAGCACCTGGGCGACATTGAAGTCGCTATGCGCCAGTTGCATCTTGCCGGCCTCGATCTTGGAGAAATCCAAGACGTTGTTGATGATGCTGAGCAGATGTTCGGCCGCATCGGCAACCTTTTGCAGCCTCTGTTGCTGGGCCGGCTCGGTGCTGTCGCTTTGCACCAGATAGGTCAGGCCGATGATGGCATTCATAGGCGTGCGAATTTCGTGGCTCATATTGGCCAGGAAAGCGCTCTTGGCCAGACTTG
>CAUPEV010000127.1:0-14487 GCA_963510335.1 uncultured Roseateles sp. | reverse complement strand
CGCTGAAGCGGGTTCCGAATGGGCGCTTGGCATGCTCAATGGCTTGAATATCGATCAATCCTGCCTGGCGGCCGGCGCAGTCACCAATAGATTTCGCGATCGCTACCTGAGTATCTCGCCCACAAGTCGAGACATCACTCCCACCAGTGCAGCCAAGGCCGTCACCGTGGCCGACTGCATAAGGTCTGAAACACAAGGTTGGGTCTGCAACTGCCCAAGTGGCGCCTGGACCGCGCCAACCACGCCGCCAAGTGCCGCAGCCAATATGCAGCCGAGTTTTTTGATCACGTTGATCTCGCCATGGGACAACCGTGCCGGCAATATTCGTATCGAATCTACCGGTTGCACCAGCAGCGTTGCCTCAAACTGTTTGGCTTCTTCAACGGCCAGCGATATGGCACTGGCACGCTCGGTGGTTCAGCTCGACGCCGCCTTGTTGAGTGCCTTGAAAGTGCCGCCGGCAACACCGTTGACTGTCAAGGGCTCAATCACCTTGGATGTCAATGGCCTGGGCTTGCACAGCAGCGATCCGCTCAGCAGCGGGCTACTTTTGTTGACTGGCGACGCTGCTGTGCCCAATTTGCTGGAGTCTCGCCTGGACACCCTCCCGGGAACGCCTGTTCAGCAAGCTTTGATATTCGGTGATGCCGCATTGAATTCGACCGATCAGGACAAGCTGTTTGCCATGTTCTTCGGCATGTCTGCGGCACGCTATGTCAAACAACCTGCACTGCGCGAAGTGACTTGCCCCGCCGATCCCGCCGATTGCGGGCCGGCTTTGACGGCCGCTTACGCAAGTGGCGTACGAATGGCCTGGATCGATGGCCCACTCAATATTCTGACGACCACGGCTTTAGGCAACAACACCAGTCCGATGCTCATCGTTGCTGGCGGCCCGGTCCGAATCGATGCTGCCATGCAATTGACCGGCTTGCTCTATGCCAGAGGCGATGCAGTCTGGACCAATAGCTCAGGACAACTGGCCTTACTCACTGGGGCCATGGTGGTGGGGGGCGACCTGACGATAGGCGGCAATGTTGACATCTGGTATCAGCCCTCGGTGATGAATGAACTCAAGAACCGCACGGGCAGCTTTGTGCGAGTCCAAGGAAGCTGGTGGAACTGAGATGAAGTTCCATGCCTCAAACTGCGTTGACAAGAAGAGTGCCCTTCAAGGCATTGCCTTGATTGAGGCCTTGGTGGCGCTGCTGATCATGGCATTCGGCATGCTCGCCATGGTTGGTTTGCAAGGAAATTTAAGGCGTAGCGCAGACCTCGCCAAACAGCGCGGGGAGGCGGTTCGACTGGCTCAAAGTGAAATGGAAAGCCTACGTGCCTTTTCGGTGCTTGCGCATCCAGACCCCGCCAATCCTGCCGCCGGCACGCTGGCCTACGCCGATATCACCACCCAGGCCGCCAATTCCGACGCCGGGGATCCCAATAGCAATGCTGTTTTCACATTGACTCGTACCGTCACGCCTTGGACGCAAGCTCAGTCGCAGCAAACTGCAGTGCGCGTACGAGTCGATTGGCTTGACCGGGCCGCAGGCGCCCAATTTGTGCTGCTCGACAGCATCATCTCGCGCGCCGATCCCGGTTTGAGCACCGCTTTGACCATCGCGCCCACCTCCCTCACCGTTCAGCGTCCTGCGGGGCGAGAATCGTCCATACCGCTCGGTGCTCATGACTTGGGAGATGGCCGCAGCGTATTTGTGCCCAGCAGCAACGATACGGTGGCCTGGGTATTCAACAACCTCAGCGGCGTCATCACCGGCAAATGCATGGTGGCTATGGGCACCTTGGCCTCAGGGCTGACGGCTGGCGACGTGGCCGATTGCAGCAACAACACCTTTGGCTATTTGCTCAGTGGCTTTGTGCGTTTCTCATTCACAGCGCCACCCGACTCCAGCCAAGCGAACAGTGCCGCCCTGGCGCTCGATGTCGGCCTTAGCAACACCTCGGTCTCGCATGAATGCTATGACAACAGCGCTCAAATCATCGCAACGGCGGGCTCCATCGTCAGCTACCACTGCATTGTCTATCCAGACAATGCGAATCCTCCGGAATGGTCGGGGCGCCTTGAACTGTCTGGCATCACGCTTGCGGCCGACAGCCCTAACCCGCGCAAGATTTGCCGCTATTCAGCGGACTATGACGGCAACGGTAGCGTTTCGAATATCGAACACCCGGCAAGCTATACCCATGTGACGGGGGCACTGACAAGGCAGAACTTTCTGGTCATCAATGCGAGTCAGAATTGCCCGGCAGGCCATGCCATTGATCCGGCGGCCGGCTTCTTCACCAATACGGCGACCGTCCTTCATCAGCCTCCTCCGGCCAATTAGCGATCGACAGAATGAGACAATCCACGCTTTTGCCCGCACGCAACTGACCTTGTGTCTGACGGCGGGCCTAGCGAACAAGGATTGTCTGCAGTGTTCAAAAACTTGATGGTGTACCGCGTAGGGCAAGAATGGCAGCCCACGGTCGAACAAATCGAAGACTGCTTGGCCAAATCGACCTTCGTCGAAACAGGAGCCACTCAGCAGCAATCGATGGGTTGGGCACCGCCACGCGGCATTGAGCACGCGCCCCTGATCGAAGACATCGGCGGGCACTGGCTGCTTAAATTGATGATTGAGCAGCGCGTATTGCCGAGCTCGGTGGTCAAGCGCCGCACCGATGAAATGGCCGAGCGCATCGAAGCCGAAACCGGCCGCAAGCCTGGCAAGAAGCAAACCAAAGACCTGAAGGAGCAAGCGACGCTGGAGTTGCTGCCCATGGCCTTCACCAAGCAGTCCGCCATTCGCGTGTGGATCGCGCCAGCACAACGCCTGCTGATGATTGACGCCAGCAGTGCCGGTCGCGCCGAAGAAGTGGTGACCTTGATGATCAAGGAGTTGCCGGGTCTGAATTTGCATCTGATTCAAACCGCCGAAGCACCCGCGACTTGCATGGCCGCCTGGTTGATGGACGGCGTGCCGCCCGAGGGTTTCACCATAGACCGCGAATGTGAACTCAAGAGCGTCGATGAGATGAAGTCGGTGGTACGTTACGCGCGCCACTCGCTCGATATCGAAGAAGTCAGGCAACACCTGACCGGTGGGAAATCACCGACTCGTTTGGCCATGAGCTGGCGCGACCGGGTTTCCTTCATGCTCACCGACACCTTGCAGATCAAGAAGATCAGCTTTTTGGATGTGGTTTTTGAAGGCCGAGATTCGAGCGACAAGGACGAAGCCTTTGACGCCGATGCAGCCATCGCCACCGGCGAGTTGTGCAAACTGATTCCCGATTTGCTTGATGGCTTGGGCGGGGAACATGACTTTTTGGCAGCCGGGGCCGCCTTGGCCGCCACGGCCGCGCTGCCAGCAGAAGCAAGCAAACAGGTGGCAGCAGCCGCGCTGCAGCCCTTGGCTCTAGACGCTGAACCCGCACCCTGGGATTGAAGCGCCATGCCCGGTAGCAACCCGACCCTTCTTGCGGATGACCTGAGCGCCATGCGCCACGCGCTGGCGCTGGCCGAGCGGGCCATTGGCGTGAGTGATCCAAACCCGCGGGTCGGATGCGTGATCGTGGCAGCTGACGGACAGGTGCTGGGCCGCGGCCACACCCAAGCCGCCGGGCAGGCCCATGCCGAAGTGATGGCCCTCAGGGACGCTCAAGCGCAAGGTGCGGACGTGCGCGGTGCGAGCGCCTTTGTCACACTCGAGCCCTGTGCCCACCATGGCCGGACTCCGCCTTGTTGTGATGCCTTGATTGCGGCCGGCCTTGGCCGTGTGGTGGCAGCGATCTCCGACCCGAACCCCCTGGTTGCCGGCCAAGGCCTGGCGCGTATGGCCGCGGCCGGCATTCAAACGAGCTCAGGTCTCTTGGCCGACGAGGCGCGCGAGTTGAACATCGGTTTTTTTACACGCATGCAAACCGGCCGGCCCTTTGTGCGCATGAAGATCGCTGCCTCAATGGATGGCCGCACTGCGCTTTTGAACGGAGTCAGCCAATGGATTACTGCGAGCCCTGCACGCACCGATGGCCATGCCTGGCGCCGCCGCGCTGGCGCTGTCTTGACCGGCATAGGCACCTTGCTGGATGACAACCCCAGGCTCGACGTTCGCCTGGTGCCAACGACCTTGCAACCGCTGCGAGTGGTGATCGATTCACGACTCGAAACGCTGCCCAAGGCGCGGCTGCTAGAGCCGCCTGGTCAAGTCTTGATTTACTGCGCGCTCGACCCTGAGTCCAAGGCAGCACAAGCGCAAGCCCTTAGATCGCAGGGTGCGGAGCTGAGCCAGCTGGCAGGTGCGCATGCCAAGGTCAGCCTGGCCGACGTACTGAGCGACCTGGGGCAACGCGGCATCAACGAGTTGCATATCGAGGCCGGCCACAAACTCAATGGCTCTTTCCTGCGTGAGGGTTTGGTTGACGAATTGCTGATCTATATGGCGCCCAAGCTATTGGGGCCGGGGCTGGACATGGCGGCGCTCGGTCCGTTCGAGTCGCTTGAGCAGGCCATGCCTTGGCGCTGGCTTGACTGCAGCTTGATCGGCGAAGACTTGCGGCTGCGAGCTCGGCCCCGCTGAGGTCTTGCTGGAGATTGGCAGCGAGTATGGCTGAGCCCTTTACAATCGGGTTTATGCCCATATCACCTGTATCTGAGCTGGTCGCCGAGTTGGCTGCCGGCCGCATGGTTATCCTGGTTGACGAAGAAGATCGCGAAAACGAGGGTGACCTTGTTTTGGCCGCCGAGCACGTCACCCCCGAAGCCATCAATTTCATGGCCAAGTTTGGTCGCGGCCTGATTTGCCTGACGCTAACGCGCGAACGCTGCGAACGCCTGCAACTGCCTCCTATGGCCAGTCGCAACGGCACCAAACACGCGACCGCCTTCACCGTCTCGATCGAAGCAGCTACTGGCGTGACGACCGGTATTTCTGCGGCCGACCGCGCACGCACGGTGCAAGCGGCCGTGGCGCGTGGCGCCGAAGCCCGCGATCTTGTGCAGCCCGGTCATATCTTTCCGCTGCAAGCGCAAGATGGTGGCGTCTTGATGCGAGCGGGTCATACCGAGGCGGGCTGCGACTTTGCCCGTATGGCGGGCCTTGAGCCAGCTGCCGTGATCTGTGAAATCATGAAGGACGACGGCACCATGGCTCGGTTGCCCGATCTGATCGAGTTCGCCAAAGAGCATGGCTTGAAGATAGGCACGATTGCAGCCTTGATCGAGCATCGCAGTCGCAATGAGTCCCTGGTCACGCGCTTGTCAGAGCGCCCAATGCTGACCGAGCTGGGTGAATTCACTTGTACCGCTTACAGCGACCGCACCGGGGCCGTTCATCTGGCACTCACCCATGGCCAATGGACGCCGAACGATGAGGTGTTGGTGCGTGTGCATGAGCCGCTCTCGGTCTTGGATCTGTTGGACGTTGGCAGCTGCAAACATGCATGGCCACTGCCCGCTGCCTTGGCTGAACTCAAACGCGCAGGCAGTGGCGTCGCGGTGCTGCTGAACTGCGGCGAAGAAGCCGCCGGGCTGCTTGCCCGCTTGAACGCGAATCCAAAAGAGGTCGCACCCAAGGTGATGGATTTGCGCACCTACGGGGTCGGCGCCCAAATTTTGCGTGATCTGGGTGTACACAAAATGCGTCTATTGGGTAGCCCAAGACGCATGCCCAGCATGACGGGCTATGGCCTTGAAGTGACCGGCTTCTTGGCTCCTGACAATAAAAACTGAGGTCCCATTCATGCAAGCATCTGACAAAGGGCAGTCCAAGGCCTCGGTCTCTCTGGACGGCCAGGATCTGCGCATAGGCATTGTGCAAGCTCGCTTCAACGATGCGATCACCAGCAGTCTGGCCCAAGCCTGCTTGGACGAGTTGAGCCTGTTGGGCGTCAGCGCGCAGCACATCCGCCATGTCACCGTACCCGGCGCGCTGGAGATCCCGATCGCGCTCAATGCCATGGCCGACAGCGAGGACTTTGACGCCTTGGTCGCCCTGGGTTGCATCATTCGCGGTGAGACTTACCACTTCGAGTTGGTCGCCAACGAAAGCGGCGCAGCGGTCACACGGGTGTCTTTGGACAATCAGATTCCGATTGCAAATGCGATTTTGACGGTTGAAAACGAAGAACAAGCCTGGGCACGAGCCGAGGAAAAGGGCCGCGATGCGGCGCGTGTGGCGGTCGAGATGGCCAATTTGATGGAAGAACTGCAGTGAGCACCAAAGAAAACGTCAAGGCCGCCGCCAAATCAGAAGCCAAACCCGCTGGAAAAACAGCGGCAAAACGGGCGCAACCCAAGTCAGCTCGGCGGCGCTCGCGTGAAGCCGCGTTGCAAGGCCTCTATCAATGGCTGGTGACCGGCGACGACGTTGCCACCATCGATGCGCATATGCGCGAGTTGGATGAATTCGACAAGGTCGATCGCGCCCACTTTGACGCCTTGCTGAACGGCTGCATTTTGGAGGCCAGCGCCCTCGACGCCGTGCTGACGCGCCATGTCGACCGCAAGACAACCGAGCTGTCGCCGATTGAGCATGGCGTGCTGATGATTGGAGCCTACGAGCTCAAGCATTGCATGGACATCCCCTACCGTGTCGTGATCAACGAAGCCGTCGAGTTGGCCAAGTCGTTTGGCGGCACCGACGGCCACAAATACGTCAATGGTGTGCTCGACCGCTCGGCCATCGACCTTCGCCCGGTGGAGGTGGCCGCACGCAACTCCAGCCGCGCCAATGTTCAAAGTACTGCCCCAAGCGCGGCTCAAACATCGGCGCCCGACTCCACGAAATGAAACTGGCGGGTCGGCTTGAGCAGATAGAGCCCTTTTAGGGGATGGAGTGTGCCAAGGCGGCCACGCTGATTGCCAGCGGACCGCTGTGCGATGAGGCGCTGGGCGGCAGGCGCATGATCTACCTCAATATTGGGGAGCCAGATTTTGTCGCACCGCCGGCCGTGCAAGCTGCTGGCCAGGCCTGCATTGCGGCAGGCCTCACCCAGTACACCGCGGCCACCGGCTTGCCCGCCCTGCGCCAAGCCTTGTCGGCTTGGTACGGACAACGCTTTGGCCTTGATATTGCGCCCGAGCGCATCGTCATCACAGCGGGCGCCTCAGCCGCGCTTCAATTGCTTTGCTTGGCCTTGTTCGAGCGCGGCGACCGCGTGCTGCTGCCCGACCCTTCCTACCCTTGCAACCGCCATTTTGTTGCCGCGGCTGACGCCGAGGCGGTGCTCTTGCCTGCTGGGCCGGAACAGCGCTTTCAGCTCAGCAACGCTCAGGTATGCCAAGCCTGGACGCCCAATACCCGCGCCGTTCTATTGGCCTCCCCCAGCAATCCGACCGGCACTTCCATCGCCCCGGATGAGCTGCGTGCCATCGTCGAAGCCGTGCGCGAGCGTGGCGGCGTCACCATCGTTGACGAAATCTACTTGGGCCTGAGCTTCGACGCACGCTTCCAGCGCACGGCGCTCGAATATGGCGAGGATGTAATTTCAGTCAACAGCTTCTCAAAATATTTCGGCATGACAGGCTGGCGTTTGGGTTGGTTGGTTTTGCCGCCCGAATTAGTGGCACCTGTCGAGAAGCTGACCCAAAACCTCTTCATTTGCGCCTCCAGCATTGCTCAGCATGCTGCGCTGGCCTGTTTTGGGCCGGCATCGATCGCCGAGTTCGAGTCCCGTCGCGAAACCTTGCGGCAGCGCCGTGACTACATCGTGCCCGCCCTGCAGGCGCTCGGCTTTAAAGTGCCGGTCGTCCCGGACGGGGCCTTCTACGTTTGGTTCGACTGCTCGGAAGTTGGCGGCAATAGCTGGGACTTCGCTTTTGAGCTGATGCACAAGGCTCAAATCGCCCTGACACCTGGCCGAGACTTTGGTCGCGCCGGCACGGAAGCCTGGATGAGGCTCTCTTTCGCCAGCAGCATGGCTGACCTGCAAGAAACGATCGCCCGTTTGACTGACTACTTGGCTGAACGCAGATGAAGCCCGTGTTCCAGCGCGAGATCAGGGTTTACTGGGAAGACACCGACGCGGGCGGTGTCGTGTTCTATGCCAACTACCTGAAATTCTTTGAGCGCGCACGTACCGAATGGTTGCGCGAGCTCGGTTTTTCGCAGGAGTTGATGCGCTTGCAAGACGGTGTGATGTTCGTCGTTGGCAGCACCCAAACTAGCTATTTGAGCCCGGCCCGACTCGATGATCTGCTGCAAGTCAGCGTCGAGCTGCGCGAAATAGGTCGCGCCAGCATGCTACTGTTTCAGCAAGTCTTTTGCGGCGCGAGATTGCTGGCGGAGGGCGAAATTCGTATCGCTTGCGTCGCATCGCCGAGCAAGAACAGCACCCAGCCCGACAACTTGAAACCTTCCCGCATTCCGGCCTCGCTGATCCAGGCCCTCAATCACAAGAATCCCCAGAATCCCTGACCCCCATGAATCAAGACCTGTCGATTGTTTCCCTGATCGCCCATGCCAGCCTGACCGTGCAGTTGGTGATTGCGGCCTTGCTGCTGGTTTCGCTGGCCAGCTGGAGCGTCATTTTCAGCAAGCTGATCTCGCTGGCGCGCATCAAATCAAGTAACGAGGCGTTTGAGCAGGAGTTCTGGTCCGGCAAGAACCTCAATGACCTGTTCAGCGCCGTCTCGACCAAGCCCGATGGTGCGCCGCTGGAGCGCATCTTTGCTTCCGGCATGCGCGAGTTTTTGAAATCTCGCGAACGCCGCGTGACCGAAGCGGGCGCGCTGCTGGACGGCGCACGCCGCGCCATGCGGGCGAGTTTTCAACGCGAGTTGGACGCCATGGAAAGCAATTTGTCCTTCCTGGCATCGGTCGGTTCGGTGTCGCCCTATGTCGGCCTGTTCGGCACCATCTGGGGCATCATGCACGCCTTCGTCGGCTTGTCCAATGTGCAACAAGTGACCTTGGCCACCGTCGCCCCTGGCATTGCGGAAGCCTTGGTGGCGACGGCGATCGGCCTGTTTGCGGCGATTCCCGCAGTCTTGGCTTACAACCGCTTTGCGCGTCAAATTGACCGCAGCGCGATCACGCTGGAGTCCTTCATCGAAGAGTTCTCCAATATCTTGCAGCGCAACGCCGCCCAAGCTGCTCCGCCAGCTCAGGCAGCTGCCAACGTCCGCTGAAGAGGAGCAAGCCCTATGGCAGCCATCAGCGCTCGCGGCTCGCGCCGCCGCCGCACCATCAATGAAATCAATATGGTGCCCTTCATCGATGTGATGCTGGTGCTTTTGATCATCTTCATGGTCAGCGCGCCCATGATCACCACCGGCTTGGTGGACCTGCCCAGCGTCGGCAAAAGCCGCGCGCAGCCCGAGCATGTGATTCATGTCATTGTGGGCGCAGATGAAAAGCTCAAGATCAAATTGGACAAGGAAGAAGCTCGACCCTTGGCGCTGAACCGACTGGCCGAACAGGTCAAACAGGCACAAGCAGGTGAGGCAACGACGCCGGTTGTGATCTCGGGCGACAAAAACGTCAAGTACGAAGCGATCGTCAAGGTGATGGACGTCTTGCAGACCGCTGGCGTCGCCCGCGTCGGCTTGGCTGTGCGCAACTCCGGCAGCGCCGGCAACTGAACGCGCGGCGATGTCTTCATTGCTCTTGCGTCCCGCCGACCCGCTGCGCCCTCCCGAAACGGAGCTGATAGGGCGTGGCCTAGTTTTTGCCATCGTCGCCCATGTTTTGCTGGTCGCCGCACTCAGCGCGGGCGTGAACTGGCGCACCAAAGCACCACCGGCCTTTGAGGCGGAGCTTTGGTCGGCCGTGCCACAGGCCGCAGCACCCAAGGAGGTCATTCCGCCCGCTCCTGAACCAGAACCGGCGGTCCAGAAAAGCCCTGAGCCCAAACCGGCACCCAAACAGGTCGAAGACACGCTGCAAGCAGAACGCGAGGCAGAGATCGCCATCGCACGTGAACAGAAGAGAAAGCGTGCCGCCGAGTTAGAGGCCGAGCGAAAGAAGCGTGAAGCCCTGCTCGCCAAAGAAAAACTCGAGCAAGAGTTGAAGGAAGAAAAGCGCAAAGACGACAAGCTTCAGCAAGCCAAGCTCGACAAAGAAAAGAAGGAAAAGCAAGCCAAGCTGGACAAGGAAGCCGAGGCCAAGCTCGCTGCACAGCGGCAAGAGAACCTCCGCCGCATCCAGGGTATGGCAGGTGCCACCGGCGCACCCAACGCCAGCGGTACGGCGCTGAAGAGCTCAGGCCCAACGGCCAGCTATGGCGGCCGCATCAAGGCGCGCATCCGGCCTAACATCATCTTCACCGACACCCCGAGCGGCAATCCGGTGGCAGAAGTTGAGGTGCGCGTCGCACCCGACGGCACCATCATTTCGCGCAAGCTTGTCAAGCCCAGCGGCGACGCCGAATGGGACAAGGCCGTGTTGCGCGCCGTCGATAAGACCGAAACCCTGCCGCGCGATGTCGACGGCCGGGTACCGCCCGTGTTGGTGATTAGCTTCCAGCCCTTGGAGTGAGTTTTTGCTGCAGCACAGCGTCAAGCGACCAGCGCCCTGAGCCCCAGAGCAGCACAGCCAGCAGTAGCACGCCCCAGAGCTGATGCCCCGCCAGCGCGGCAGGAGCGATATCGCTCAGGCTCAGCACCGCCATCAGATTGACAACCGACAAGCCCAGTGCGGCAAAACGGCCGCCGAAGCCCAGGACCAGCAACACCGGCAAGATCAATTCACCGCCTGTGCCCATCCACGCAGCAAGTTCAGGTGACAAGAGCGGGGTCATGTATTCGGTCTCGAACAAAGCCAAAGTCGTTGACCAATCCTGCAGCTTGGTCAAGCCGGACCAGAAAAAGACTTTCGCGACATAAAGCCTGGCAAGCAACAAGCCCAGCGACTGCGCGTGAACCCATAAGGCGCGCACGGGAGAAGGAACGCTCGACACCAAGCCGGCACTTTGGCCGGGATCGAAAAATACGCGCAAAGCGAGGCCAGTCATTGATTTCATAGTCAACATCCTTGAATTGAAAGTCTTTGGCCAATGCGGCCGTCGAACGCTACAGGTGCTTTGCGCGCCCCACGGCGGCCAAGAGCCATCCGTTCAATAGCGCGGCTTGCAGCCAAGCGGAAAAATCAAAATCGGCCTGCGCATCGAAGGCAGCGCTCAAAGCCTGATCCAAATCCTCGCCGGCAAGCAAGCTATGCATCAAGCCCCATGCACCTGCTTGCAGGCTTTGCCCTTCGGCACGCCAAGCTTTGCGCGCCATCACGACATATTCGGTCGCGTCGCCAGTCGAGCAAGGCGTTTGGCCAGACCAAAGTTGCCAAGCTTGCTTGTGCACCTGCAGCAGGCATAAACCCGGCCGAAAGACAAGGCTCAGATTCTGCGGATCCACCTCACTCAGCAGCGCCATCGACGCTGTATCGAGTTCACTGTCCGCAGCGCGTTCGCTACTGTGGGCAGCCCATTCCAGACGTGCCAGGTCGACCAGGCTCTGGTCCATCCCGTCTTGTTCCGCCAAGAATTCGGGCAAGCGCTCACCCCACAAGCCCAAGTCTCCACGCTGCGGTGGCGCTTGCCGCCAAAAAGACCAAGCCATCGCGGCCAAGGCGTCTTCGCCCAAGACTTGTTCAATACGGCCAAACACAGCCCGCAAGCTACGCGCTGCCAAGGCTTGCGCGTTCAAGCGGTAGGCCAGCATGCCGCGTTCAAGCCCGCCGACGCGGCTGTCCTGCTCTAAGTCGCCAACTCCCGCCAAACCCTGCAAGCCAGACCGTCCCGCCTGGCTTGCATCGCCGCCCTGCAGCAGCAACTCGACCATGGCGCGCTGGCGTTCGATCAGGCTTGCGCTCATGCAGCCACCGCCGCAGCCACCGCCGCGCTCGATCCGCTCATGATCTGAGCGGCCGTAGCAGCCTCGCCAAGCAAGATATCGAGTGCTGGCACATCGGTGTCCCATTCGATCAAGGCAGGGACGGCTCCGAATCGACGCAGCGCATGCGCGAATACCTGCCAGACCTCAGCGCTGACAAGGCTGCCATGGTCATCAATGACGATGCCGTGCAACTCGGCATGGCCCGCCAAATGAATTTCACCCACGCTGCCAAGACTTAGCGCGTCCACCCAGGCCTGCGCTTGCAGCACCGCCTCGGCCTTCGCGGCGCCACCATTGCGGGCGTTAACGACCAAGTTGTTCACGTCCAGCAGCAAGCCGCAGCCACTGCGCTGCGTCAACTGATTGAAAAACTCGGGCTCCGCCATGCTGTCGCCGCTCCAGCGAACATAGGCGCTCAGGTTCTCCACCAAGATCTGCCGACGCAAGCGCTCTTGGACCCGCTGCACATGACTGACCATCAAATCCAGACTGGCCTCATTGAACTCGATAGGCAGCAAATCACTGGCGTGTAAAACACTGTTCCCGCCCGGCCCGATCTTCCCGCCCTGCCCCGGCACCCTTGCGAAGCTGGCGTGATCTGACACACGCACCGGCTCGACCAGTTCAACCAAAGCCGCCAATCGGTCCAAATGCCAAGCATCCAGCCCGCAGGCCGAACCCAACGACAGGCCTACGCCATGCAGGCTGAGGGGATAGTGTTCGCGGCCAGCCATCAAGACGGCCAAGGGCGCACCACCCTCGGCAAAAAAGTTCTCCGAATGCACTTCCAGGAAACCAAGCGGAGGCAAGGTCTGCAGCAAAAGCTCGTAATGCGGCTGGCGCCAGCCAATGCCAACCGGCATTTGCATGGGATGCTGCGGCCCAGCTTGACACGTCGGCGGCCACATCGCTTGCTTCAACTCCGCTTGGTTTGTGTGCATCGCTGTGCGCTTACTTCTTCAGCTTGGCTTTGGCTTCTTCGGCGCTCAGGCCCGACAGGCTCTTGCAGCTGCCTTTGGCGACAAACTTCCACTCATCGACACTCATGTCCACCTTGGACTGACCGGCGCAGGAATGGCTGCCACTGAGGTTGGAACAATCGTTTTCGCCAGCCTTGGCAATACCGAAACACTTTTCCTTGGCAGCCTTGTCCTGAGCTGCCACTTGGCCCACCAGACCCAGGCCCAAGGCGACGGCGACGGCGGAAGAAACGAGTTTGCTAGATTTCATGAATGACTCCGATGGATTGAAACAGGATGTGAGAGACAAAAAGCCCATGACTGGATAGCGTGGGGCCAAGGCATCATGCCGTCGACTCCCATGGGTCGCAAGACAAGCTTGCATCCTTACACTGCCGGCAAAAAAAGTCAGAGCTGCTCGCCGAGAGACTGAGTCTGTAAGGTTTTGGGTGGCGCGCCCGACAAATTGCGAGTGCATAGCGGACCCGAACTCAGCCCGCGCTCGCGGCAAACCCGAACTTGAAAGGCAGGAGATAGCTAGTGAAATTGAAGCCAACTTGCAAGGACATTACCCGCATGGTGCTGCGGGGCGAAGACCGAGAGCTCGGCGCGGGAAAGCGCTTGGTTGTCCGAATGCACTGCTTGTTCTGCGCGAGCTGCACCAGCTTCGGCAAACAAGTCGTGTTCATGCGCAAGACCAGCGAGCAATGGCGCCGCTCTTGCGGCCAATGATGCCCGCACCTTAACTCAGCGCTCCGCCTGACTCACGCACATCGGCTTCGGTGCTCAGTGCGATTGCCAAGGCCAAGCGCACACCTTCGATCATGGTGGCGAGCCCCATGCTGGCTTGACCCGGGCAATTCGCTGCCTGCTGCGGCAAGAGCGGCACATGCATAAAGCCGCTGCGCACAGGCCCACCATCCGTGACGTGTTGCAGACCAAAAAATACATGGTTGCAGACAAAGGTGCCCGCCGTTTGCGAGATGCCGGCCGGAAAGCCGGCCGCGCGCAAGCCGGTCACCATGGCCTTGATCGGCAGGCTTGAGAAATACGCGTTTGGCGCGCCGGCAATCACCGGCTCGTCAACAGGTTTGCATCCCGCGTTGTCGGCAATGCGGGCATCATCGATATTGATTGCGACCCGCTCCAACGATAGTTCGGCGCGCCCTCCCGCTTGGCCCAATGCCAAGACCAGGCAGGGTTGGAGCTCCTGCATGGCCGTCTTCAAACCTGTCAAAGCCTCACCAAACACGCAGGGCAAACACCATGCAGCAATGCGAGCGTCACCAACTTGCTGCCCGTGCAGCGCGCGCGCAATCTCCCATGAAGGGTTGATAGGCTCGCCGCCAAAGGGTTCAAAGCCGGTCAGTAGAATTGTCTTCATCCAATTTCCCAAGCGTTCAAGCTTTCAAGGGGTCCAAACGGCCCAAAACGGCCCACACGGCAGCAACAAAAGCAGCAGCAACGGCAGCCCCGACTGCATGGTCCAAAAACCATCTAAAACGAGTCGCTGCGCCGCTACAAAATCGCAGTCAAAGTTCGGCTTTCTAACACGCGACCGTACAACTGCAGGGTCAGCCTCGCTCAATTCTGCATTTAGGCCGGTCGCGCGAACGCGTAGCATGCATCAACGAGACGCTACGACCCCGCTGGACTAGCCCTGCTCACTCGAATTCGGAGAAATGCATGATCGATCTG
>CAUPEV010000126.1:0-14711 GCA_963510335.1 uncultured Roseateles sp. | reverse complement strand
GCACCGGCTACTCCAGCCTGAGCTACCTGAAGCGTCTGCCGGTGAGCGAGTTGAAGCTCGACAAGAGCTTTGTGCGTGATCTCGAGACCGACCCGGATGACCGCGCTCTGTCAAGCGCCGTCATCGGCATAGGACGAGCGCTGGGCTTGGCCGTGGTGGCTGAGGGCGTCGAGACCGAAGGGCAGCGGCGCAAACTGATCGAAGTAGGTTGCGAACTTGCGCAAGGTTATCTGTTTGCCCGCCCGCAGTCGGCGACGGATCTGGCGGCTTGGATGAACGAAAGACCGAGAGACTAGGCCGAGAACCTAGGCCACACTGCGCGGCCGAGCGCTGAGCCGGCCGCTAACCTCACACCGCCCGGTGCATATAGGTGGTCAAAGTCTCCGGCGGCGGTTGTATGCCGGCCTGAAACAAGATCCGGCCGACCGCGCCGCGGTGATAGCCCCCATGCGTAATCAGGTGCATCAACATCTCGGCGCGCGTCATGCGGCCGGCCTTGCCGTCCACAAAGCTGAAGTCCACCTGTTCGGTCAGTTCCTCATCACTGAGGCCTTCTACATAAGCGCTCAGCCACAGGTCGGCCGTCTGCTGGGCTTCGAATAGATCGGCAAGTGCCGGAGTTTCCGGCGTATTCAGGCCGGTATAGCCATGAGCCAGGCCTTGCAGATTGCCGTGGAAAATCTTGTCGACCACATAGATGTGATTCAGTACGCGCGTGGCGTTATGCCGCTCTTGCGCTTGGCGGTCTGGGTCCAGACTCAGCACCAGGGGAAATAGATCGTTATTGGCCCAGGTCTTGAAGGCGATCAGTTTGAGCAGCAGGGTTTGGATGGACATGGTTTGCTTATCAATGGTTCAAAAACTCAGCAGCTCCTTCAACTCGGCCGCATTGCGACGCGAGACTTCCAGGCGCTTGCCGTCGATCATGGTGACCTCAAAGCCCTCGCGTATTGATTCCGCGATGGCTTTGATGGCTTGCAAGTTGACCAGATGCTGGCGGCTGGCGCGGAAAAAAACTGCGCCGGCAAACGAGCCTCAATCTGGTTGAGCGACTTTTTAACATAGGCACTCTTGGTGTCACCCAAGGGCCGAGCGAAAAACACCCGCACATAGTTCTTGCAGCTCTCGATGTAAAGAATCGAGGACGGGGCCACCAAGTGGCAATGCTCACCGTCCTTGATAAATATCTTGCTGCTCAGGTCCAGCGCCGACCGGGCCTGTGGCGCGGCGGACTCGGCTGCTGTTTCGGCGTCAGGCTCGCCGCTCAGCTTGGCCACCGCCAGGGCCAGCCGCTGCGGGCTGATCGGCTTGAGCAAGTAGTCGACGGTGTTGAAGTCGAAGGAGCGGATCGCATGGTCGGAGTAGGCGGTGGTGAACAGGATGCGGGGCATGTCGTCGAGCTTCTCCAGCAGCTCGAAGCCACGGTCGCCGGGCATATGGATGTCGAGAAAGAGCAGGTCGGGACGCAGTTGCTCACTCAGAATCAGCGCATTTTCGGCGTTATCGGCCTGACCCAACACCTCGATCTGCTCGGCAAAGGCGTCCAATATGCGCACCAAGCCCTCACGGGCCAGGCGCGAGTCATCGATCACCAGGGCGCTTAGTTTTGTCTTGCCCATCAACTGAACTCCTTGGGCAGGCTGAGCTCGACCTGGAAATGGCCGGCCCTTGCTTTGATGTTGAGGGCCGCCCGCTCGCCATAGAGCAAATGCAGGCGGCGCTCGATATTGGGCAGGCCCGGGCCTGAACCCGGCGGAACGCTGGCCGCATTTGGCGGTGCGTCGTTGCTGACAATAAGCCGCAGGCTGTCGCCGCCATCCACCGCCTGGACGCTGAGCCTGCCGCCCCGAGGCAAATGGTCGAGTCCATGCTTGATCGCGTTCTCAACCAGGAGTTGCAAAACCATAGGCGGCAGCAAGCAGCCCATCAGCACGGGCGCCACGCTGAGCTGGAAGTCCAAACGTTCCTCCAGTTGGGTGTGCATGATGGAGATAAAAGCCTCGATGATGGCCAACTCTTGGCTCAACCGGGTCTTGCCTTGCTGGCTGTTCTCCAGCGAGTAGCGCAGCAGCTCGGACAGCGCCACGATCATCGCGTCAGCGCGGTCGCCGTCTTCATGGATCATGAAGCGGATATTGTTCAGCGCGTTGAACAAGAAATGCGGCTTGAGCTGGTTGGTCAAACTGCACAGTTGAGCGGCTTTCAAACTCGTCTGCAGGCGCAGATTCTGCAGCTCGCCCTCGCGGGCGCGCTGCGCGGCGGCGGCGCTGATGTAGACAAAGGCCCAGGCGCTGATGAAGAGCTGGGCCTGCAAACCACTGTCGCGGCGCTTGACGCGCCAGCTTTGCGCAAAACTCAAGAAGAAACGCTGCTCGCCGCTATTGCCGGCTATCACCGGCGCCGGCTTGCCGCCCAAGCTGGCCTGATAAGTCTTGAAGGCGACTTGCAGGCCGAGCAGATCGGCGATGTTTTCAGGCAGAGTCAACTCGCCATTGACATGCTTGCCGGGCAAGGCTTCCAAGGCATTGAACTGCGCCACCAGCTGGGCGCCGATCGCCTCGAAGGCTTTGCGGTCGGCCTCGGTCCACCACGCTCGCATCACGCCGTCGCCATCGAACTGGGCGCCCATATTGTCGAATCCGTGGCTGATTTCGTGGCCAATGGTCGCGCCGATGCCGCCGTAATTGGCCGCATCATCGGCCTGCATCTCAAACAGCGGGGCTTGCAGAATGGCGGCCGTCATATTGATCTCATTGCCCATCGGGTCGTAGAAGGCATTGACCTCCAGCGGCGACATGGCCCAGGCCTTGCGGTCCATCGCCTTGCCGGCCGCCGCCGCCTTGTGTTCCCAAGCGAGGCGCTTGGCGCGCTGCTGGTTGCCGAAGGCGTCACCGGCACGTACGTTCAGCCCGCTGTAGTCACGCCACTGGTCGGGGTGACCGATCTTGGCCCTGTACTTGGACAGCTTGTCCAGCGCGGCCGCCTTGGTGGCGGGGGCCATCCAGCTATTGCCCGCCAGCAGTTGCTGGTAGGCGGCCAGCACGTTCTGGAGTTGGCCTCGACCTTTTGCTTTTGCGCCGGCGGGAAGTGGCGCGCTACGTATTGCTCGGCCAAGGCTTCGTTGAGCGCTTCGCTGACTTGCTCCATGGCGCGTTTGGCGCGCGGCCGATCGAGCTGCGCGCCCGTGCGCGCCTTGCCATGGAAAGCAAAATGCGCGGCGCGAAAGCCCTGCGGTAAGACTTGGGCGCTCGCGTCCAGGCTGCGCAGCGTGAAATAGGCTTGCCAGTCGGCCAGCGGCAGCTCCGCAAAAAGACGGGCGGTGGCGATGGCCGTGTCCAGTTGGGTGACGCTGACCTTGTCGTCGCTGGAGATCTTGGCGGCGGCCAAAAAGGCCTGCCAGTCGAAGCCAGGGGCTTTGAACACTAGCTCACTGGCGCTCAAAGGCTTGCCCATCTTGGTCAGGTTGCGTGCCTCACTCAATGGTGTGTGCACTTGGGCGAGCTGCGTTTCCAGGCTCAGCAAGCGCTGGGCAAGCTCCGCCGGCTTTGGCAGCCCGGCGAGTTCGGCCAAGCGGGTCAGGTAAGCGAGGTAGGCGGCGCGGGCCATTGCGAACCGGGCGTCGTCAAGTTTCAGGTAGTCATCGCGGTCCGGCAGACCGAGGCCGCCTTGCCAAGCCGTCACGCGGTTCAGGCCCGGATCCATGAAGTCGGCAAAGCCACCCCAGAGCCAGATCGGCGTTTCGATCTGCCCTTGGGCGCGACCGGCCCACGCGGCCAGTTGCGGCGGCGACTTGATCGCGGCGATCGCGGCCAGCAAGGGCTTGATAGTCGCCAGGCCCGCCTTGTCGATGGCGGTAGTCAGGATGCTGCGGATGCGCTGGTCCGCCACCGCCGGCATGTCGGCGCCGTAGACCTCGGCCTTGTCCGCAGGAATGGTGTGGTCCCGCAGCCAAGCGCCGTTGCTGTGGCGATGGAGATCGTCTTGCACGCACGGTTTGATCGAAGCCGGGCAGGTTCAGCCCTGACTGGGCCTGTGCGGCCTGAGTTGCCGTGGTGTAGCCAGCCAGTTGAAGCAGCAGCGCGAGGCTGCTGAGCTTGAGGAGGTGCGTGGGCTTCATGGCAGGCTTTCTTGTCAAAGAGAAAAACGGGCAGGGGCAAAGGAGTGGCCGGTGCCGCCAGTGTCTCGACAAGAAGGCGCTTTGAGGGCAAAAGGTGCCGAGCGGCAATAGCCGGGGATAGACGGCAGTTTTGTTCAAGCCTAGCGATCAGCAGCGCAGACTTCAGGCATAGTGAGGCGATCTGTCCAGCGCGAGATCCATGCTCCATGCAATCTGCCCCGCTCCGCGATGACGAAGCCCAAAGCTTGGCTGCGCTGCGCGCGTTGGAGGTGCTGGATACCTGCCCCGAGGTGGAGTTTGATGCCTTGGTGCGGGCGGCTTCCATTGTCTGCGGCGTGCCGGTTTCGTTGATCAGCTTGATCGACGCGGAGCGGCAATGGTTCAAAGCCAATATCGGCCTGCCCGGTGTGCACGAGACGCCGCGCGACTTGGCCTTTTGCGCGCATGCGGTTTTGGGCGATGAGCTGTTCGAGGTTCCCGACGCCGCGCTGGACCCACGTTTTGCCGACAACCCCCTGGTCATCAGCCGCCCCGACATCCGCTTTTACGCCGGCGCGCCAGTGCGGCTGCTTGACGGATCACGCGTAGGCACGCTGTGCGTGATTGACCGTCAACCCCGCAGCCTGAACGAAACCCAGCGCCAAGTGCTGATGGAACTGGCGGCCGCTGCCGCCCAAGCCTTGGAGGGGCGGCGGGCGCTGCGTGCGATCCAGCAGGTCTCACGCGAGATGGCGCAGAGTGAAGCCCGCTTCCGCTTGCTCAGTGAAACCGTGCCCATCGGCGTATTCGAGATCGACACGCAGGGCGAGTTCAGCTACGCGAACGAGCGCTTGCTGGATATTTTGGGGCTGCAGCGCGGCCAAACCTTGGCCTGGTCACAACTGGTGCATGCAGACGATCGTGAATCAGTGGCCGAGCAATGGCGAGATGCCCTGTCCAAGCAATCCGGCATGGAGGCTGAATTTCGCATTCGGCTGGCCGATGGCAGCGTCAAGCAGCTGCAAACCAAGGCCAGGCTGCGCATCAGTGAATCCGGCCAGCCTGGCGGCT
This sequence comes from uncultured Roseateles sp., assembly GCA_963510335.1. Taxonomy (GTDB): domain Bacteria; phylum Pseudomonadota; class Gammaproteobacteria; order Burkholderiales; family Burkholderiaceae_C; genus Paucibacter_A. Next base: position 9,544 of record CAUPEV010000126.1, on the reverse strand, counting down.
ATGTCGGCACAGTCGAAGACGTCACCGAATCGCGCCGCCAAGAAGATGCCTTGCGCACCAGCCAGGCTTTTCTCGATCGCACCGGGCGCCTGGCGGGTGTTGGCGGGTGGGAAGTCGATTTGGCCAAGCAGCGCTTGTTCTGGTCGGCCGAAACATGTCGCATCCATGGGCTTGAGGCCGGCCATCAGCCCAGCCTTGAAGAGGCTCTGGCCTTCTACACGCCACAAGCCCGCCCTTTGATTGAACAAGCGGTGCAGCGGGCTTTGGCCACCGGCGAAGGCTTCGATCTTGAGCTGCAGCAACAGCTGCGTGATGGCCGCAAGATTTGGGTGCAGGCAGTCGGTTCGGTCGAATTCAATGGCACTCAGGCTGCACGATTGGTGGGTGCTTTTCAAGATGTGACCGAGCGCGTCAACGAACGGCTAGCACTGAAAGAGGCGCATAGCTTGATGCAATTGGCGACCGACAGCGGCGGGATCGGCATTTGGGACTGTGACTTGGTGCAAGGCAGACTGAAATGGGATACCTGGATGTACCGCCTTTATGGCCTAGATGGCAGCGAGCAGTTGGCCTCCTACGATTTTTGGGCCAGCCACTTGCATCCGGAAGATCGCGCCGCCGCCGAACTGAGCTTGCAAGAAGCCATCGAGGGCCTGCGCCCCTTTGCAACTGAGTTCCGCATTATTTGGGCGGATGGCTCCGTGCATCACATCCGCGGGTCGGCGCTGATCATGCGCGACGCCGCAGGCCAGGCGCTGCGCATGGTCGGCGTCAACTGGGACACCACCGAGCATCACCGCATCGAGGCCGAGTTGCGCGAAGCCAAGCTGGTGGCCGAAGCCGCCAACAAGGCCAAGAGCGAATTCCTGGCCAATATGAGCCACGAAATCCGCACACCGATGAACGCCATATTGGGCATGCTGACGCTCTTGCGCAAGACCCAGATGAGCGAGCGCCAGGCTGACTACACCAGCAAGACCGAAGGTGCAGCGCGCGCCTTGCTCGGGCTGCTCAACGAAATTCTGGACTTCTCCAAGGTCGAAGCCGGCAAGATGGAGCTGGACCCTCAGGCCATGCGCGTCGACGATTTGCTGCGCGATTTATCAGTGATTCTGTCCGCCAATGTCGGCGCCAAGAACTTGGCGCTGGTGTTCGACATCGACCCGGCACTGCCGCGCGTGCTCGTGGGCGACGCGATGCGCTTGCAGCAGGTCTTGATCAATTTGACCGGCAATGCGATCAAGTTCACCGAACAGGGCAAGGTCGTGCTGGCCATCAAGGTGCTGCAACTGGGGCAGGCATCGGTGCATGTGCACTTCGCCGTCACAGACACAGGCATAGGCATCGCGCCGGAAAACCAAGCGCGCATCTTCAGCGGCTTCACGCAGGCCGAGGCATCCACGACCCGGCGCTTTGGTGGCACCGGCCTGGGCGTGGCGATCAGTCAGCGCTTGGTCGCCCTGATGGGCGGAGAGCTCACGCTGCACAGCGAGCTTGGACGCGGCAGCTGCTTTGAGTTCAGCTTGACCATGCCCTTTGCCCAAGACGAAGACGATAGAGATGGCGATGGCTATGCAGATACTGTGTTCACGCCGGCGCCAGCCACTACGTTCATCGAGCCGCCACGGTTGGTCGGCATGCGCTTGCTGCTGGTGGAAGACAACCTCAATAATCAGCAGGTCGCCGCTGAACTGCTGAGGGAGGAAGGAGCTAACGTGCAGATCGCTGGCGATGGTCAGCAGGCGATCGCTGCCATTGCCGCCGACCCCAGCGCTTTTGACCTGGTCTTGATGGACCTGCAGATGCCGGTGATGGATGGCTTTGCGGCAACCCGCCACCTGCGCGAAGTACTGGGTTTGCGGGCGCTGCCCATCGTCGCGATGACGGCCAATGCGATGAGTTCTGATCGCGAGGCCTGCCTGGCCGCGGGCATGAATGACCATATCGGCAAGCCCTTTGATCTTGACCAATTGGTGCGCGTGCTGCGCCAGCATGGCGGTGGGGCGGGTCCGGGCCGGTCGGGCGGCAAGGGTGGTCCAGGGCATCCAGACCAAAGGCCCGCCTCAAGTTCCAGCCTCAAGCGCCCGCTTGAAATTTCGGCCGAGCTGAGTCGGGCGGCGACAGCGGCCGCCGTGAACCTGGCAGCAGCGCTGCAGCGCATGGGCGGCAAGCCGGCGGTCTATTGCCGCATGCTGCGCAACTTCACCGCCGACCTACCCTCGATGCAGACTCAGCTGAGGGGCTATTTGAACGAAGGCGACGCCGAGTCTGCGGCGCGCTTGGTGCACACACTCAAGGGCGTCGCCGCCACCCTGGGCGCTGATCAGTTGGCCGCTCAAGCCGGTTTGGCCGAGCGAGCCTTGATGGACGCTTTGGCAGCAAGCAAGGCCAATTCGTCGGCTCATGCTTTCGCGCCGGCAGGCGTGGCCACATCGGTTTTGCAGGACTACGTCGAAATCAGCTGTGTCGCCATGGCCAGCGCCCTGCCCGGCTTGACCGAGCTGCTGCGGGTGATGCAAGCCAGCGAAAGCAGCGCGCCCTTGGGCTCAAGCCTGGGCTCCTTGGCGCAAATGCCTGCGGATGAATTGCAGGGTTTGCTCAAGGCACTGGACGATTTATTGCACCGCTTGCAAGACTCGGATATGGAGGCCTTGCATGTGATGTCCGTGCTGCAGTCCCGTTATGCAAGCGTCTTGGGCAACCGACTGCAGGGCCTGGATGAGGCACTCGGGCGGCTTGAGTTCGAGTCCGCAATTGCGTCTTGCAAAGCCTTGCTCAGTGAGGCTCAAGGCGCTCAGGGCGCTCAAGGCGTTCAAGAGGTTCAGGGGGCCTAGCAGGGCTTACAGGGCTGGAGCCTCGCATCGGCCTCGCTGAACGGTTCCTGGCCGTGAGTGGCGACAGCCAACTTGGAGCCTGTGGCTCTGACGCTGCGCGTGCAGCTGGCATTGCTTTCACTTTGCACGAAAACACGCACCACAAGTCCAGCGAGAATACGCCACCCCGGCCGCGCTCTGTGCAGTGGCCCGCCTGCCACTTTTGGATTCAATCTTGTCTACTCAATCTAACTTTTGGGCCCGCATCCCGGCTGGCTCGGCCGTGCTCTTCTTTGTGCAGATGTTCGCGACGCTGGGCTATGCGGTCTTGTATTCCAGCTTGGTCTTGTATGCCACCAAGCACCTGGCCTTCAGTGCCGAGCAGGCGGCCATGATGATGGGCGTGTTCGGAGCCTTCAATTACGGCCTGCATTTGTTCGGCGGCTATCTGGGCGGACGTTTCCTCAGCAACCGCAATCTGTTTGTAGGCGGCATGGCCTTGCAGGTCTTGGGCTGCTGGCAAATTGCCGGCGGCAGCGCCGCTTCGCTCTACTGGGGCCTGGCCCTGTTTTTGGTCGGCAGCGGGCTCAACGTCACCTGCCTGAACATGATGCTGACCCAGCGCTTTGCGCCTGAGGACAGCCGCCGCGAGGGCGCATTTCTGTGGAACTACGCCGGCATGAATATCGGCTTTTTCATCGGCTTCACGATGGCCGGGCATTACCAGCTGAGCGAGAACTACAACGGGCTGTTCATGTTTGCCACCCTCGGCGGCGTTTTGGCCATCGTCTTGTCGGCGATTTTCTGGAAGACCTTGGCCGACCTGGATACGCCGCTGATGCAGGCCAGCCCGACGCAGTTTCGCCTGCGCTTTGCCGCCGGTGCCGCCATCCTATTGGGCTTGGTGCCGGTTCTATGGCTGCTGCTGCAAAACCCCAAGGATACCGGCCTCATGCTCAAAGGAGTCTGCGCCCTGGTCGCTGCGGCCCTGGTGTACATCACGGTCAAGCACCCCGATGAAGCTGAACGCCGGCGCATGTGGGCTTATTTGATTTTGACCCTGGGCTCGCTGATGTTCTGGTCGCTGTACCAGATGGCGCCAAGCGGCCTGCAGCTGTTTGCAGTCGGCAATGTGCGCCTGGAGTTGTTCGGTTATGTGATCGCACCGCAATGGGTGCAGAACATCAATACGGTGGTGATCGTGATCGGCGGGCCGCTGCTGGCCGGCTGGTTTGCCAGCCTGCGCGAACGCGGCTGGCCGATTGACATTCCGCAGCAGTTCGCCGCGTCGCTGGTGTTGATGGGTCTGGGTTTCCTCGCTTTGCCGCTGGGGATCGCGCTTGCCGATGCGCAAGGCCAAGTTGCGTTCTCCTGGCTGTTCACGAGTTATGTCTTGCAAAGCCTGGGCGAGCTGCTGATCTCGCCGGTCGGTTACGCGATGATTGGCCGCTTGGCGCCGCGCCAATACCAGGGCGTGATGATGGGCAGCTGGATGCTGGTGACGGGTCTGGCCTCGCTGTTCGCCGCCGACTTCTCTGGCATGGTGGCGCAGCCGGCCGACAGCACGGCTTTGATCAGCAACCCGGTTTATAGCGCGCTGTTCACGCAGTTGGGGGCGGGCAGCGTGGTGGTTGGGGTGGTGCTGGTGCTGTTGATCCCGGCGCTGCGCCGACTCATCGGTGAGCCGGCCAAGCCCTGATCCGAGCTTGCTTGGTGAGCGCTAAGCGCAATGAAGTCATGCGATAGTGGCGACCTCCCGAGTCAGATTTCACTTGCGCAAAATGCAGAGCAAGCATCGCCTTTTAGTTTCCGCCCTCTTTGCCAGCCTGCTTGCGCCTGTCCCCTCACTCGCTCAGGTCAGAACCGAGCCCTTTGAACACCAAAGGATAGAGTCAGTTCAGGTCACGATCAGCAACCCCAGTTCCGACGCTGCACTGAACTCGCGGGTCGAGGACTTGGTCAGGCGCACGCTGGCGGCCTACCCCAGCAGCCGCTTTTCCGAGGACCGCTTGATCGCGGCGCTGGCGCGCTTGTCGCGCACGCCGGAGATTCGCACGACCCGCCACGAAGTCGTCAACGGCAGCACCGGCGGGGTGCTGTTGCGGGTCGACGTGACCCTGGCCGACGGCGCTGCGCCGCAAGCCGAAGCCAGCCCGCAGTTCCCAACCCTGTACCAGTCGAACGGTACCTTGGTCCGCGCCAAGCTAGAGACGCTGGCCATGTATTACGGCAATAACAATGCCTGGTATGGCCGCAATGACCTGATGCTCAAGGGCAACCCCTTTGCGGTCGGCCAGTCGGCCGGCAAGGGTTACAGCCAGTGGCTGGAGGGCTTTGTGCAGGCCGGCCTCTACGCCATCACGCCGCTCACAGATAGCTTGTACGTCTATGGTGGCGCCAGCGTCATCGCCAGCGGCTCGGTTGGGCAAGAGTTGTTTACCGATCAGACGCGCAGCCATGTGGCACTGGAAGATGCTTTTGTCGGCATGGTTGGCGGCAGCACCTCCGAGCAAGGTGACCGTTTGGTCTATAACCTCTCGGCCGGACGGCAACGTTTCAGCGTCGGCGAGGGCATGATGCTTGTCAACACCGCCCAGAATGGTTTGAACCGGGCGGCGCTGCAGTCCAACCCGCGCTGGGCTGGCGACCAGGTGCTGCTGGCGCGGCTGGCCTATAACGATTGGAAGCTCGAAGCCTTTCATATCGACCCGGATGAGTTGCCGGAGGTGGACTCCAAGACCGAAATCCAGGGCCTCAATGTCGAGACCACCGCGCTGAATGATTTCACGATGGGGGTGATGGCGCTGCGGGTGCCAAAGTCGCAGGCGTCCTACTACACCACTAGCAGCCAGTTGCAGCGCGAAGGTTTGCGGGCGCTGGACTTCCGCGTTCGCTGGCAGCCCGCGCCCAGCGGTGGCGCCGGCCCCTTCATTGCCGCTGAATTTGCCCGTCAGACGCACAGCAAATTCGATATGCAGGCGCAGGGCTATTTCGGCGAGTTCGGCTATGTGTTTGCCAAGGCCGCCTGGTCGCCCACGCTCAGCTACCGCTATGCCCGCTTTACCGGCGACAAGCCTGGCACCGAGCGTTTCGAGCGTTGGGATCCCTTGCTGTCGGGCGGTAACGGCGAAACCTGGGTGCAGGGCATCAACCATTTCAAGATCTTTCAGGACGCCAATCTGATCGCGCACCGGGTGCAGGCCCGGCTGCGGCCGCAGCAGAGCATCGAGCTGGTGCCGCAGTTCTGGCTGTTCCAGGCGGACTCGCTGACCAATCTGGGCGGCAACCCGGCCCTTTCGATGTTGCAGTCCAAGCAACTCGGCAAGGAGTTGAATTTGACGGCCAAGTATTTCTACTCCAGGAACGTGATGTTCCAGGGACATGTGGCCGCAACCTATGCCGGCACAGCGATCGAGCAGGGTCTGGGGGCGCATGCCAGCCCATGGATCAGCACCCTGTTCTTTGTGCGCGTCGGTTATTGAAACCAGTTTTTTCCACAGCAAAGGGAGTCAGCAATGGAACGTCGTGATTTGATGAAGAGCGTGGCGGTGTTGGCGGCTGCGGGTGCAGCGGCCGCTGGGTCCGGCAAGGCCTCGGCGCAGTTTCAAGGCAAGCCGCAAGCCGGCGTCGGGGTGAAGGATATCGAGCCCATCCCCAAGGACCAGTTCACGCCCGATCGCTTCAAGGGCAAGACCATGCTCATCACCGGCTGCGCCCGTGGCATGGGTGAGGCGGCGGCCATCCGCGCCGCGCGCGAAGGCGCCAATGTGGTGGGCGTCGACTGGATACCGGATCTGGGCGCCCAGACGATTGAGCGCATCCGGGCTGCGGGCGGCAAGGCAGTGTTTGTGGCCGGCCATGTCGGCGAGACCGCGACCTGCGAGCGCATGGTCAAGACGGCCGTTGATACCTTCGGTGGCCTGGATTTGGCCATCAACAATGCCGGCGTGATGGACGGCGTGTACTCGGGCGACCCGATTGATTTTGAGAAGCAAAAGTCGCTGATTTTTGCGCCCATCCATGAGGCCTCGGATGAGTATTGGGACCGGGTCTTTCTGAGCAATTCGGCCGGCGTGTTTCGCAGCATGCGGGCGGAACTCAAGCAGATGGTGGCGCAGGGGCGCGGAGGCGCCATCGTCAATGTGGGCTCGATCGCCGGACTGACCGGCCTGGCCGGCAACCCCGCTTATGTAGCCAGCAAGCATGCGGTGACCGGCCTGACGCGCAATGCGGCGATCGACTATGCACCCTTCGGCATTCGCGTCAATTCGGTCAATATGGCCGCCACCGACACGCCGATGGTGGCGCGCGCAACCGAGCTGGTGATGGCCGCGAGCAAGGCGGCGAGCCGCCCCGGCATGGGCAGCATCAAGACGCAAAGCATCCTGGCCTATGCGGACTCCAAGCGCCGCCCGGCCACGGTCGGTGAGCAGGTCGCGGTGATGCTGTTCATGCTGTCGAACGAAGCCTCCAACCTGACCGGCGCGGCTTACGCAACCGACGGCGGCTGGACCGCCTATTGACCACGTGGCGCTGGCCTTGCGGCCGCCAACATCTCCACTCTCTCAAAAGGCCACGCCATGATCGAAATCCACCACCTGAACGAATCCCGCTCGCGCCGCATCACCTGGATGCTGGAGGAGCTGGGCCAGCCCTATGAAGTGATCAGTTACCAGCGCGACGCCGTGACCCGCTTGGCGCCGCCCGAGCTGATGGCGATTCACCCGCTGGGCAAGGCGCCGGTGCTGCGTGATGGCGGGCTGGTGATGATCGAGTCGGGCGCCATCATCGAATATCTGGTGCGCCGCTACGGCAACGGCCGCTTCGCCCCTGTGGTCGGCACGCCGGACTACAACCGCTCTATCCAGTTCTTGCACTATGCCGAGGGCTCGGCGATGTTGCCGCTGATGCTCAAGCTCTATGTCGGGCGCTTGGGCGAAGCCGGCGCGCCGCTGCAGCCGCGCATCAGCAGCGAGTTGCAAAATCATCTGGGCTATCTGGAGAGCGAGTTGGCCGGGCGGAACTACTTTGCCGGCGATCAGCTCAGCGGTGCTGATGTGCAGCTGTCTTTCGTCGCGCAGATCGCGGTCAAAGGCGCGCCGGCCGAGGCTTATCCGAATTTGCGCCGCTTTGTGGCGATGCTGGAGGCGCGGCCCGCTTACAAAAAGGCGATTTTGCGCAGCGGGGCTTGAGCGGTCAGATCAACTCAAGCCAAGGAATCGGCAACTCGTCGCACAAGCTTGGCTGCCCTCAGAAGCGGGCGACACAATCGCCGGCATCGAACCACTCCCTGGCCCTATGCCCATGCAAACTCGAATCCAAGGCCGTTCACGTACCCTCCTGGCTGCACTGACCTTGCTGACGGCGCTGGGCTCGGCGCAGGCCACTATCTTCAAGGACAAGGAACTCGACGCCCTCTCGGACGCGAACAAGTTCGCCGAGCTTGAGCGCTTGGCGCTGAATCGCTTGAAGGCCAACCCCGCCGATGCCGAGGCCAGCGCTGCCTTGTCTTTGGCGCTCTCATCCTTGGACAGCAGCGACAGCAAGCGGGTCGAGGCTGGCGCGAAACAGGCCAAGGCCTGCGTCGAGCAGCACCCAGGCGTGGCCGTGTGTCATTTGATGACGGCGCAAAGCCTGAATGTGCAGATGAGCGGCGCCGGCATGTTCAAGATGGCTTCCATGCTGGGCGACATCAAGGCTTCACTGATCCGCACGCTGGAGCTGGAGCCAAGCATGGCGATGGCGCGGATCCAGCTGGCCAAGCTCTATTTGTTTGCGCCGGGCATGCTGGGCGGCAGCGTCGCCAAGGCGCGCGAGCTGGAGGCGGCGGTACATAACAGCCAGCCCGAGCCGGCCCGCATCATACGAATCTATATTGCCGCCGAGGGCAAGAAATGGGCCGAAATGGAGACCGAGTTGCTGGCGCTTAAACCCGCCAAGGACGCGACGCTGCTTGACGAGTCACGCGCTGCCTACCTTCAGCTGGCCACGCATTACCTGAAGGACGAAAAAGACTTCGTCAAGGCCAAAAGCTTGTTCGAACAGCTGCAGCGCGAGCAGCCTGGCCAAGCTGCCGGCGTCTACGGGCTGGGACGAGTGCATGCCGAGATGGGCCAGGCCGAGGAGGCAGTGCGCTTGTTTGAGCGCGCCAAGACAATGGAAGGTGCGGATGACTTGCCCATCGACCACCGCCTGGGCGACGCCTTGCTGGCCAAGGGTGACAAGCCGCAAGCCAAGGCAGCCTATGAGCGCTTCATTGTCAAGAAGAACGCCAATCCCAATAACGTCGAAGCTGCACGCAAGAGTTTGGCCAAGTTGAGCTGACGCATGACCTGGGCATGCATGTCGAACACCCGCGCCCGGGTGGCTCGCCCCTTTGCCGGTACTGCGCCAGGCTCAGCCCAAGCCCCGCTCACTCGCCCACACCGCCACCTGCACCCGCGAACTCAGATTCAATTTGCGCAGAATGTGTTGGACATGGATCTTGACGGTGGTCTCCGCGATGCCCAAGGTCCGCGCGATTTCCTTGTTGCTGGCGCCGCGCACGATTTCGCGCAGCAACTCTTGCTCGCGCGGCGACAGCAGCGAAAAATCCTCCGCACTGCCTGCGGGCGTAGCCGGCGGCGCAGCAGTTTGGCTTGAGGCTTTGAAGGCGCGCACCAATTTGTGCGTCATCTCGCTGCTGACGACGGACTCCCCGCCTACGGCCCGGCGAATGGCTGCGGCCAGGT
>CAUPEV010000125.1:0-14841 GCA_963510335.1 uncultured Roseateles sp. | reverse complement strand
TTGCCTCATCAAACGCTGCCAAGCGCCCGCCCGGGCGCAGCAACTCGGCGCGCGGCTGCACAAATTCCTCGACCGTCATCCGGTGCAGGCCGGCGTCATCGGCGCGGCTGATGACGGCCTGCGGCGCCAGCATATAGGGCAGGGCCGCCAGGCAGGGGTTGCGGCCGTCCTGGTTGTTGAAGACGGAAAAAAAGCGCCGCAGCAGGTCGGCTATGTGGCCGTCCTCGTCGCCGGACGCGGGCACCCCTTCCATCGAATAGACCTTGCTCAAGCCCTCGACGCCGGCAAACTGCGTGGTCTCCAGATAGCGCAGGCCCAAACTCTCCAGCAGCCGGCCCGAAGCGTCGTTGCTCGGTGCCGTTGACGCCATCAGCCTGGGTTCGCCCATCACCTCGCGCGCATAGTCCAGGCAGGCCTTGGCCGCCTCGCGGGCATAGCCCTTGCCCCAAAAGCGCGGCAAAAAGGCGTAGCCAATGTCCGGCACCGGCAGATAGTCGCGCTGCAGGATGCCGCACATACCGAGGACGGTGCTGTCATCAAGCAGTTCAACCGCCCACAGCCCCAAGCCTTTTTCCCAGCAGGGACGGATCAGCTTTTCGTCCATCCAGAACTTGGCGGCGGCCAGGTCGCGCACGCCGGGGTCATTGATATTGAGCTTCCAGGAGTCCTGCTGCAGTTGCTCCAAGACATAGGTCTCGTCACCGGGTGCGAACCAGCGCAGGCGCAGTCTTTCGGTCGTCAAAACAAGCATGCAGCCATCCCTCGAATAAAACCCTGGACAATACGACACCTTAAACGATGCAGAAAAACTCGCCCATGAACTTCATCCAGCAACTCAAACAAGCCGAAGGCCTCAACGACTCTTTGCTCTGTGTGGGGCTGGACCCGGAACCGGCCAAGTTCCCCGGCAGCTGGAAGGGCGACGCGGGCCGCATTTATGACTTTTGCGCCGCGATTGTGGACGCCACCAAGGACTTGGTGATTGCCTTCAAACCGCAAATCGCCTACTTCGCCGCCCACCGTGCCGAAGCGCAGCTGGAGCAATTGATGGCGCACATCAAGCGCGTGGCACCCCATGTGCCGGTGATCCTGGACGCCAAGCGCGGCGACATCGGCTCGACCGCCGAGCAATATGCCAAAGAAGCCTTCGAGCGCTACCAGGCCGACGCCGTGACGCTGTCACCCTTCATGGGCTTTGATTCGATCGAGCCTTATCTTCGCTACCCGGACAAGGGCGCCATTTTGCTCTGCCGCACGTCCAATCCGGGCGGCAGCGACTGGCAGAACCAGCGCCTGGCCGATGTGCCGGACCAGCCAAAGCTGTACGAGCATTTGGCCCGTTTGGCGCAGACCGACTGGAACAAGAACGGTCAGCTCGGCCTGGTGGTTGGCGCCACTTTTCCGGCCGAGATCGCCCGCGTGCGGGAACTCGCACCGACGCTGCCGCTGCTGATTCCGGGTGTGGGCGCGCAGGGCGGCGACGCCGAGGCAACCGTGCAAGCGGGCTGGAAACCCACAGCGCCCATCATCGTCAGCAGCTCGCGCGCGGTGCTCTATGCCAGCTCGGGCGAAGATTTCGCGGCCGCCGCCCGCCGGGTGGCGCTACAAACCCGCGAGCAACTGAACCGGGCTCGCAATTCGCCTCAAGCGTGATGTCTTGGCCTGTGCACAAATGCCCAATATGCTCGCCGGCAATGATTTAGACCCCGATTCAGGTGCTAACCCAATGGTCAAGCGCCAATTTGTCGGAGAGACTGACGCGTTGAACTAAGTTGAGCGAAGCGGTTGGCATTGTGAGCAAGGAACCCCAAGACGATTTAAGCAGCCTGGTGGGCCAGGAGCTGAGCCCGGCCGATCAGCAAGCGCTGATGGAGCGCAATTTGCGCTGGCACGCGGCGCGGCTGTTTCTCGGTGCGGCCGGCGCCATTTTGCTGGCGGCTGCAGGCGTGCTGCTGCTGGGCCGCCAAAGCGATGAAGTGTTTGCCGGCCTGCTGCCGCCCGCCGCGGCGGCCGCCATTGCGTTCTTGAGCCTGATTGCCTTGTGGCGCTTGCCGCGCCGCCTTGGCATGCTGGCCGTGCTCTCGACCATGGGCTTGGTGATGGGCTTGACGGTGCTGATCGCGGTGTCGCGCAGCACCGGTCTGTACTCGCTGAGTTTGTCGGTGCTGGGCCTGCTGTCGGCCTTCTCGACCGCGATGCTCGGCCTGCGTGTCGGCATGGCGCTGGCCGCTTTCAGCTTGGCCGCCGTGCTGGGCTTGGGCTGGGCCGAGTATCAAGGCTGGCAAAGCAGCGCCGTGGCGCTGTCCAGCCTGCCGCTGCGCACCGCCACTCACAGCTTGCTGATCCTGGTCGGGCTGATTCTGGGCTACGGCATGCTGCGCATGGTGCAGCGCTCGACCAAAGAGGCGGCCGAACGCAATGCGCGCTTTCGCGGCCTCTTGAGCATGGCGGCCGATTGGTATTGGGAGATGAATCGCGACTACCGATTCACCCATCTGGCCGAAGACACACCCGGCAAATCGGGGCTGGACCTGCAAGCGCGCCTGGGCAAAACGCCTTGGGAGATCGAGAACCTGGGCGTCAGTGACGAAGACATGGACGCCCACCGCGCCGATCTGGAGTCGCACCGCCCTTTCCACGGCATGGTGGCCCGCCGCCGCGCCTTGGACGGCGGCATCATCTATGTCTCCATCAGCGGCGAGCCGCGCTTTGACAGCCAGGGCAATTTCCGCGGCTACTGGGGCGTGGGCCGTGACGTCACCGACGAAGTGCAGGCCGAAAACGCCGTGCACGCGACCGAGACGCGCTACCGCGAGCTGTTCCGCCGCTCGCCCAGCCCCTTGGTGCTGCACCGCTGGGGCCGCGTGCTGGACGCCAACCCAGCCGCGATGGCGATGTTTGGCTACACCCAGCGCAGCAGCATGATTGGCCAGGATCTGTTCTCGCATTACGAACCCGGCGACGACGAACGCGCGCGCCAACGCGCCGCCAAGATCGAGGCGATGGCCGTCGGCGGCATGTTGCCGATGGCGGAGTTCCGCCTGCGCACCTTGTCCCGGCGGCGCCGCCTGGTGTCAGCCACCAGCGTGCGGGTCGACGCCACCAGCGGCCCGGCGACCCTGAGCTTTTTCATCGACCAGACCGAGCAGTCGCGCGCCCAGGATGCGCTGCGCCGCTCCGAGGGCCTGCTCTCGCATCTGGTCGCCACCAGCCCGGACGTGATCACGCTGACCGAGATGAGCTCGGGCCGCTATGCGATGGTCAACAAGACCTTTGAGCGACTGAGTGGCTATAGCAGCGAAGAAGTGCTGGGCCGTACGGCCGAAGAGTTAGGCGTCTGGCAAAACCTGGACGAGCGCGACCATGTATTGAATTTGATACGCCTGAACGGGCGCTGCGACGAGTTTCCGGTGACCCTGCTGAACAAGGCGGGCGAACCCTTGTCCATTCTGCTGTCGGCCGCGCCTTTTGCCATGGACGGCCAGCAATACCTGGTCACCAACTCGCGCGATGTGAGCGAGTCCGAGCGCAGCCGCTTGGTGCATCAGGCCATCCTGGAAAACGCCTCGATTGGCATCACCTTGACGCGCGACCAGCATTTTGTGCAGGTCAATCGCTTGGTAGAGGAGATGTTCGGCTGGCCCGGCGGCAGCCTGATTGGCCAGCATGGCAGCGTGGTCTGGCCCAGCAAAGAGAGCTACCAGAACGTCGGCCAGGAGCTGGGCTTGAAGCTGGAGGCGGGCGAGCAGGTTGAGACCGAACAAACCATGCGCCGGCGCGACGGCAGTACTTTTTTGTGCCGGCTGCTCGCCAAAGCGGTGGACCCGCATCACCCAAGCCGAGGCGGCACGATCTGGATTCTGGAAGACATCACCGAGCGCCGCCGCGTCGAGGCCGCGCTCGCCCAAGCCAAGGACGAAGCGCAGGCCGCCAGCCGCGCCAAGAGTGCCTTCTTGGCCAATACCAGCCATGAGATCCGCACGCCGCTGAACGGCCTGCTGGGCCTGGCGCGCATGTTGCAGCAGCCCGATCTGAGCGAGGCCACGCGGCGCAATTATCTGGACCAGATGCTTGACAGCGCCGAGAGCCTGTCGGGCCTGATCTCGGACATTCTGGACCTGTCCAAGATCGAAGCCGGCCGCCTGACGCTGGAGGCGGCACCGTTCGGTTTGCGCGATATGTTGTCTACCATGCGCATGGCTTACTTCACGCTGGCGCAAGCGCATAGGCTGGCGTTTCAGATCGATGTGGACGCCGATGTACCGGCCTGGGTGGTGGGCGACCAGGTGCGCATCCGGCAAATCCTCAGCAACTATTTGTCAAATGCCTTGAAGTTCACCGAGACCGGCTCGGTGGCCGTGCGGGTCTTGAGTTCGGCCCATGAGCGGGTGCGCATCGAAGTGATTGACACCGGCCCCGGCATCGCGCCGTCCATGCATGAGCGCTTGTTCCAGCCCTTCACGCAGGCCGATGAATCGACCACGCGCCGCTACGGCGGCACCGGCCTGGGTTTGTCGATCTGCCGCGAGTTGGCCACGCTGATGGGGGGCGAGGTCGGCGTGCTGAGCGAATTGGGCAAGGGCTCGACCTTCTGGGCCGAGCTGCCGCTGCCGGCGGCGCCAACGCCGATCAGCAACCAGCCGCGCGAGGCCCGCAATAACGAAGACCTGCAAGGCCTGCGCGTGCTGATGGTGGAAGACCACCCGGTCAATATGATGATTGCCGTCGCACAGCTGCAGCAATGGGGGCTGGAGGTGGCGCAGGCGATCGACGGTGCCCAGGCAGTCGAGGCTATTCTTGCCGCAGCCAGCATGGGCAAGCCATTTGACGCAGTGCTGATGGATGTGCAGATGCCGGTCATGAGCGGGCACGAGGCGACGCGCGAGGTGCGCCGGCGCTTCGGCGCCGAAGAGCTGCCCATCATCGCCTTGACTGCAGCGGCGCTGATCTCGGAGCGCGACGAGGCACTGGCCTCGGGCATGAACGAGTTCCTCACCAAGCCGATCGATGCGCCCAAGCTGCGCGCGACCCTGGTGCGCTTGATCGGCCACCGCGATAACGACCGCAACCGATCCTGAACCGCTCTGGGGCGGCGACAATCGGCACATGAACAAAGCCTCGCCTGCCCCCTTCGCCTCGCGCGCCGTCGCCATGCTGCCCGACAAGGGCCAGCCCGAGCTGCTGTTCCTGCTCTTGCATGGGGCCGGTGCCGATGCCGCGCAGATGCGGCCGCTGGCGCAAGCACTGCGGGCGCAATACCCGCAAGCCGCCGTGCTGGCGCTCAATGCAACTTTGCCCGTAGAAGGCGGCCAGCAGTGGTACCCGCTCGACGGCTGCAATGACGACAACCATGCCGAGCGCGTGCAGGCCGCATTGCCCGCCTTCATCGCCACCGTGCGCAGCTGGGCGGCGCAGTGGGAGCTGCCCTGGCAGCATGTCGCCTTGGGTGGCTTCTCGCAAGGCGCGGTGTTGGCGCTGGAGGCCGCGCAGGCCGAAGCGCAGCTGGTGGGCCGGGTGCTGGCCTTCTCGGGCGCCTACGCCACGCCGCCGGCCCATGCCCCACATGAGGTGAGCCTGCATATCCTGCACGGCCAACTCGACGCCGTCTTGCCCTATCAAGATCAGGTCAGCGCCGCCCGTCGGCTGGTGCAGTTGGGCGCCGACATCACCGCAGATGTCTTGCCCGATATTGGCCATGAGTTGCACCCGGAGCTGATCGAACGCGCGATGGAGCAGCTGCGCACCTTCTTGCCGGCACGGATGTGGAAAGAAGCGATGCAGGCAGCGGCCGAGCAGGACAAGCAGAACCAGCAGGACCCCAAAAAGGATGACATGAAGTGAATGAACAGGAAGTCGCACCACGCTTGCTTTTGGTCGAGGACGACGCCCGCCTGGCCGAGCTGATAGCGGCCAGCCTGAGCAAGGCCGGTTACGCCGTCAGCCATAGCGCCAGCGGCCTGGAAGGCGAGGCCATGATGCGCGCCGGGGGTTTCGATCTGGTGATGCTGGACGGCCATCTGCCGGACAAAGACGGCTTTGACGTGCTTCGCGATGTGCGGCGCGACTTTGCCGGCCGCATCGTGATGCTGACCGCCCGCGACGATGACATCGATCAGGTGATGGGCCTGGACGGCGGCGCCGACGACTACATCACCAAGCCGGTCTCACCGCGCGTGCTCTTGGCGCGGCTGAAGGCCTTGCTGCGTCGCGATACGCCGGCACCGGCACTCTCCGACGAGATCGGTGAGTTGCGCTTCGGCGAGCTGCTGATCAAGCCCGCGGCGCGTTCGGTCGTTTTGGCAAGCGCAGAGGTCGAGCTGACAACCGCCGAGTTTGACCTGCTGCTCTTCTTGGCCGAGCGCGCCGGCACGGTCGTCACGCGCGACGACATCATGCAAGGCCTGCGCGGCCTGGAGTTTGATGGCCTAGACCGTGCGATCGATGCGCGCATCTCGCGCCTGCGCAGAAAGCTTGGGGCCGTGGAGTACATCAAGACCGTGCGAGCTCAGGGTTATCTCTTTGCCAAAAATTAAGCACCCCCTGACTCGCCTGGCGCTGGGCTTGGGCCTGGCGGTGTTGGCGCTGGTGCTGTTGGTGCAAGGCGTGGTGCTGCTGGCCGTGGACGAGATCAGCGACGACTATGTGCGCCGCTTCATGCGCGGCACGGCCACCATGCTGGTGCAAGAACTGCGGCCGCTGGACAGCGCCACCCGCTTGCAGCGCGTCAAGCAGCTGGACGAGCTGTTTGTCTACCCGGTTCAGATCATTTCGACCGACAGTCTGCCAAAACGTCTGAGTGCCGCCGACCGAGACCGGCTGGCACGCGGCGAGTTGCTGGTGCAGGGTTTCAACCGGCTGATCTACGCCGGCATTGCACCCGGTGATCCGCAGATCTTGCGCTTGGGGCCGCTGAATGCCGACAACCATCCCGGCAACGGCTGGGTGCTGCCGCGCGAGCTTTGGCTGCAACTGGCCGTGGCCTTGGCGCTGGCGGCCAGCGTGGTGCCGCTGAGCTGGTGGCTGATGCGCCCGGCCTGGCGTGATCTGCGCCACTTGCAAGAAGCCGGCGAGGCCATGTTGGCCGGACGCTTTGATGAGCCGATCAAGGAAAGCCAAAGCCATTTGTTTGCGCCCATCGCGGCCGGCGGGCGCGCGATGCTGGCCAAGTTGGCCAGCGCCTTGGCCAGCCAGCGCGAGCTGACCGGCTCGATTTCACATGAGCTGCGTACGCCCTTGGCGCGGCTGCGCTTCGCCCTAGACGCCTTGGTGGACGAAGAGGACGCCGCCAAACGCGAGCTCGCCGTGCAGGCTTGTGAGCGCGATCTGGACGAGCTTGACACCCTGATCGACACCAGCCTGATGCTGGCCAGGCTGGACATGGGCGCGCTGGAGGCACGCTGCGAGATGGGCGACTTGGCGGCACTCTTGGCTGCCGAAGTGCAAAGCCTAGCGCCATTGTTGGACGGCAAGAAGCTGCAAACCAATCTGACTTTGCCACTGCTTGTTCGCTTTGACGCCCGGCTGCTGCCTTATGGCCTGCGCAATGCGCTGCGCAATGCCGCTCGCCATGCGCGGGGCGAAATATTGCTGTCAGCCTCGGTCGAGCGGGGTCAGGTCGTGCTGATGGTCGATGATGATGGCGAGGGCGTGCCCGTGGCTGAGCGCGAAGATGTGTTCACGCCCTTCAAACGCTTGGGCGGCCAACGCAGCGGTCATGGCTTTGGACTGGGGCTGGCAATCGTGCGGCGGGTTGCCGAGGCGCATGGCGGCGTGGCCCGCATGGCGAGCGCACCGCTCGGCGGGGCCAGGCTGATGATCAGCTGGCCCGCCGAGCCACATGCACTTTAGAAGTGGTAGTTCACGCCCATGCTCAGCACATTGCTGGCATTGCCATAGGTCGACTGCGTGGGCATATTGTTGAAGCGCGTCAGCTCGGTGCGCAGCGCCCAGTTCTTGTCGAGCGCGTACTCGGCGCCCAGGCCGGTCTTGAAGCCCACCGCATGGTTTTTGTCAAAGCCCGAATAGCTGCGCTCATTGTGGGCGGCACCCAAACGACCGTAAAACGCAAACTTATCGTTCACCGGCAGGCGGCCGATAGCGTCCAGCGAATAGCTGGTGCTGGTGGATTCGCCATTGCCGATATGGGTTGAGCCCAAGCGAGTCACTCCCAGCTCGGTAGCGAAATACTTGTTGAACTGATAGCCGCCATAAACGCCCCAGCTGGTGGCGGTCTTGTCGGTGGCGACTGCGGGCTTGGTCGGGCTCTTGAGATTGTTGCTGGAGCGGCCGATGTCGCCGCCCATATAAAAGCCTTGTTCGGCGGCTTGGGCCAGGCCGGCGCCGCTCAAACAAGCCAAAGTCGTGCTGATGGCAATGATTTGCTTCTTCATAGGAGGTCCAACCTTTCAAGTATCAATAACAGTCTCGTTCAGCGGGGGCTTTGCCTATTGGCTTGCTGCCCCGAGAAGCGATGTGGTGATTGTGTTGAAACGTCGCCTCGGCGTCTGTGGGCCAACTGTTTGGCTTGTGTGACGGTGTGTGACAGCGGCTGAGTCTTGGGCCCAAGCTGCACCAGGCGCATCTGGCCCTGGGCCGCATTCAGCCACCGCACTGTCTATCAGTTATGGCACACTGCACCCTAGCGCCAGCCGGGGCGCTGCTGGATCCGCAGGCAGGGCTGAGCCCACCCGGACGGACGCGCGTTCATCAAGACCGCGTCCGCGCCATCATCATCACTTCACGCTGTTTTGCCTTTGTGCGGCCTGATCGCGCGGATCACAGGCTTTACACGCATGGAGGTTTACCTTGTCTACTAACCATCACGGGGCTGCAGCGCAGCCCACCTCGCCCGAGGTTCATGAGCTTTCCGCTCTTCCCCCCCTTCCCGACTTTGCCGATCTGCAGCAACTCAAGCGCCAAGCGCGCGAACTGCTGCGCGCCTGGCGTGCCGGCGATGACAGCTCCAGCCTGGAACGAGCTGCGCCCTACCGGCGCGACGATGCTGCCGCGCCGCCCAGCCTCAGCCTGGCCCAGCTGGTGATTGCGTGCGAACTGGGCTTCCACAGCTGGCCCGCCCTGCACCGCGCCGTGATGGCGCAGCAGGAGGCACGGCAGCTCGACATGGCAGCGCTGGTCACGCGCAGCCTGGCTTTGGCGCTGGGCCGGGGCTGGGACAGCCCGCAGCCGGAGCGCGCTTTGGCGCTGATGCAGCGTTTACGTGGCCCATGCCCACCGAATTTGCGCGCGGCGCTGGCCTTGGTGCGGGGTGAGCCGGAGACGCTGGAAACGGTGCCCGCTGCTGGCCAGCGCCTGCCACCGTTCGATGCGCCGGCCTTGGCCTATGTGTGCTTCTCCAGCCTACATCGCCTCGGCGAGCCCTGGGCGAGCGGCTTGATGCGCAGCGCCCAAGCCTTGCTCGTGGCCTGTTCGCAAGGCGGCAGCGATCTCGATGGCCTGCGCATGCCCGACCCCGACCTGGAGCCCTCGCCAGATGCGACCGCGCCGCCAGGGCTGCCGCTGCTCTATGGCGCCATCGCCCGGGCGCAAAGCTCCGAGCTTGCCGCCGCTCTGCTGGCGGCAGGTGCCGACCCCAATGATGGCGAATCGCTGTATCACGCCTGCGAAGACCCCGACCGCGGCAGAGCCGCGCTGCAGATCCGTCAGCTGATGGCCCAAGGTGCGCGCTGGCAGGGCACTAACGCCCTATTGCGCTTGCTCGACTTTGAAGATCCCTCTGGCCTCGCACTGGCGCTCAGCCTGGGCGCCGATGTCAATGAAGCCGGCCCCCAGGGTGCCACTGCCCTGCATCATGCGCTGCGCCGCGGCCGCTCAAGGGACTGCCTGAGTCTGCTCGTCAAGCAGGGCGCCGATCTTTCGGCACGTGATGCCGAGGGCCGCACGCCGGCCACATTGGCGGCGCTGTTGGGTGAGCTCGAAGCGCTAGAACTGTTGGCGGCACAGGGCGCCCGGCCCGAGTTGCCCTCCGCAAAAGAGCGCTTCCTAGCCGCCTGCGCGGCCGCTGATGAAGCCAGCGCTCGCGCCTTGCTGCAGGAACAACCCGACTTGCTTGATCAGCAACTGACGGCCCAAGAGCTGAGGCTGCTGCCCGACCAAGCGCAGCGCCGAGCAAAGGCCTCGGTGGCCCTGATGCTGTCGCTGGGCTGGCCGGTCGCGGTACAGGGCGATTGGCATGCCAGTGCGCTCAACCAGGCCGCCTTCAACGGCGACGCGGCCCTGGTGCAACTGCTGCTAGCTCACGGCGCCAGCTGGGAAGAGGTCAACGGCTTTGGCGGCGATGTGATGGGCAGCTTGCAACATGCCGCCGTGCATCTACCCCAAGCCGGGGGCGACTACCTGGGCGCGCTGCAAGCGCTGTTGGCCGCCGGTGCGCCGTGGCCCTCGGATGAAGAGCGCGAGGCGCTGCCGGAGCAGCTGCAAGTTTGGTTGGATGAGCAGGGTTTGGCTTGAAGTAAGCGCTGCGCCTGATTGGCCGCTGCAAAACTGCCCGCTGGCTGAGTGCAGCCAGCGGGCTTTCATCAATCCAAGCTAACTTCCGTCCTCACCGTACCCGCGCGCTCCGCGCTGGCCGTCAGCGCCAGCCTTGTGCCCTTGGGTGCGCGCACCACCCACTCGCCGACCGCCCGGTCGGCGGTCAGGTCACGGTTGGGCAGAAAGGCCTGCTGAGAGGATTTGGGGCCATGGCCTTCGAGTTGCGGGCCTTCCATGCGCTCCTTGCCGCTGACCAGGCTAACGGCTGGATTGAGCGCAGGCAGATGAATCTCGAACATCACGCCGCGCACAACCTTGCGCTCCAACGCGCGCTTGGTCACATAGGCCGGCAGATAGCCGCTATTGGCCACCGCCATGCGGATGCGCCAGGTATCGGGGCCCAGCGCCCTCACCTCGGTGCGCAGCAACTCCAGTTTGGGGAGGCTCAGCGCAATCTGGTTCATCCAGGCCGGGAAGCGCGCCGCCTCGCGCTCGCGCAGGGCGGGCGGCGGATTGCGCCAATAGTTCATCTTGTCCCAACCGCCAATCTCGACGTCACCGAGCTGCGGATGATGAAAGGCCGTCCAGTCCACATAAGCCTTGCCACCGCATTGCTCGTCGCTCCATTTGAGCAGCTTTAAATCGTCTTCGACCGAGTGATCGCGGTACCAGTCAATCCACTTGTAGCCCTCGATACCGGCCTCTTTGTTCGGTGACCACAGCTCCACCACCCAGAACAAGGCGCCCAGGTGCTCGTAGACCCAGTCCTGCGTGCCGGTGATCACTTCCTTGGGGTGGTATTTGAAGTCGTGCCAGATGCTGATCGCCGGGTAGCCGCTGTGCTTCTCGCCCAAAGCGGAGAAACGCTTATAGGCCCACAAGTCCTCCGGGATCATGTCGTCGTCGCTGTGCCCGCCCATGGGCCGAAGGATCACGCCGCTGTGGGTGTGATAACTGATCGCCGCGCCGATATTCGGGTGGGTGGTGATGAACTCCACCATCGCCCGCACTTCTGGCTCGCTGGTCGGGAAGGGGCCGGCGCCGACCTGTTTGTATTCCTGCCGCCATTCGCTGGGGAAGTTGCGGTTCAGGTCCAGCCCTTCGCGGTCCTTGTTGACCGTCACGGTCAGGCCGTCATGGTTCTTGATGAAGCCCTCGGGCAGCAGGCGGAAATACTCGCCGCCAAACTCGCCCGGCTCGCGCGCCACCAGCAGGCGTGGTTCGTCGGCATGCTTTGTGTAGGTGCCATGGGGGTCGGGCACGCGCATGCTCAAAATGCGGCCATCGCCGTCGATGTCTTCGGGCGTCAGGCCTTCGACCGGCTGCTCGTCATAGGGATAGGGCCGGGTCGAAGAGCGGATATGGCGCGGCCGGTCGGCCAGGGCCAGCTCGGCGCCGTCCGGATTCAGCCGCGGCACCATATAGATGGCGCGGGTGTCCAGCAACTGGGTCACTTGCCGACCTTGTTCATCCGGGCTGCCGTAGCCGGAGATCAGATGGTGCAGGTAGTAAAGGCAGGTGGTCGAAGCGGTCAGCTCGGCGGCGTGGATATTGCCGTCGAGCCAGAAGGCCGGCTTGTCAACGTCGGCGCCGGTGGCGGTATTGGTCAGCACCAAGACCCAGATTTCTCTGCCCTCGTGGCTGCGGCCGATCGAACGCACTGAAACCAGATTCGGGCAGGCCTGTGCATAAGCAAACAGCAGTTCGGTCAGCGGCTCGTAACGGTAGAACTCGTCAAAGCGAGGAATGGGCAATGCGGCCATAGGGGAGAGCTCGTTGAGGTGAAAGCGATCGACCCATTCTGCCTAAAGGATGTGACTTGTATAGCGGGGACTCCCCGACCTCGGCCTCCGCACTCAATGCTCATACGCTTGCGCATGCGCATGCGCATCATTCATAAATACGAACTAAGGTGCGAATGGAAGACACCTTCGCTGTGGTGCCAAGAAGGGCCACCAACGTGACCCTAGATCCCCACGTCCTGGCTCATGCAGACGGGTTGAAAATCATTCTTTCTGAAGCAGTGGAGCATGGTGTGCCTCTCGCAGGCCCAATACCAGGGTTGCTGATCGCCCAGTTTGGTGTTTTCGCAAATCCGGCCGGGAGCGGCTACCTGCTTGATTTGCAGGCGTATTTTCTACATCAGTTTGAGACGGTAGAGGCACCGCTGCACTAACTTTCGTCGGAACCTCCGCAGCCCAGCTAAGTCCAACATTGAACGGCAACCTTGAGGCTTCTTTCAATGCTGACTCTGTTTTTGGCCGCCGTTCCTAGAAGCGAATTGAACGAACTGGCGGCGAAACTGGATGAGCAAGCCCAGACAATGCTCGAAGCGATCGCCTGTTGCAGCTAGGCTGGTGACCCCAGATCTCGCGGCCCTCATGGCTGCGGCCGGAAGCGCGTCCCGAGACCAAGTCTGATTGGGCCTATTGGGCCTTGCCCATTCTCACGCCCCAGTGCGTGTTTAGATAGATTCTTGCAGGACGCTCTATCAAATAGTAGGAGACGAAGCCGCATGCAAGTGCCAAGGCCAAGGCCAGCCACGGTGATAGGCGCTTTTCACTGTGCATCCAAAGATAGAACGGCTGCTGCCAAAGGTAAATTGAGTATGACCATAGTCCTAGCTGCCGCAGCGGCGTCCATGCAAGAATGGCTGCAAACCAACCTTTATTGACAGACAGCAGGCAAATCGCACCGGCGAAACAGCCGACACCGAACAGCTTCTGAACCGCGAGCGGCACCGACCACCAATGAAGACAAATGCCAACAAGCAGGAGTGCCGGCGCGGCCGATGCCGAAGTGAACTTCTCTGGCAAAGGCCTGCCAGTTGCAACCCATAGCGCGGTTGCCAGCAGTCCGTAGGCGGCGACCTCGGTGTGCAGCCACTGTGTAAACGCCAACTGGGGTGGATTCAACCACTGGTAGTACAGCGTGCAAGCAATGCTGCCGACAAAAAGCGCGCCGACGCCGGCAGCAGACGGGAATAGACCTTTGCGTGACCCTATGGCGATCAGCGATAGAACAATATAGCTGTGTTCTTCAACAGACAGCGACCAAATATGACCCAGCGGCATTAGGGCCGTCCCTGGGCCGCCTTCCGGGGGTATGTAGTTGTTGACAAACAAGAGCGCTGAGAAAAACTCGATTGAGCTGAATGGCATGCCATTGACAAGATAGAACAAGGCAATAGTCGAGATGAACGTCAGATGGGCTGGAACAATGCGCGCAATTCGCCGTCGATAGAACCTTGCAACGGGCTCGCCCTTCTCAAACAACAGTCCACCCATCAGCAAGCCAGACAGTACGAAGAACAGACTCACGCCGACCGTTCCAAAATTGAGGCCGGGAACTGGGAAGAAATGTCCGAGAAGTAGCGTGAAGATAGCGAGGCCGCGCCAACCGTCAAGATGTCCAAGGTGCCTTGGCATTCGGGCATCGGCAATATTTGTGATCGTCATGGTCCGAGGCTTTTGGCGCCTTCAGTTGGCGTAAATTGCGTAAACGGCCATTGTCGCAGCGCCCACTGAAGTGCTTTCGACGGCAGGCCTGCGCAGTTCGTGACTGCTACTGCCCCTTGAACAGGCCCTGAAATTGCCTCGACACCGGCAACTTCTCCTCGCGGCCCTTGAGCGTGATGTGCATGGCGTTCTCATCCACCCGTACCGCGCTGGCAATGCAGCGGCTGTTGACCAAGACGCTGCGGTGCAATTGCCAGAACACTGCAGTGTCAAGCCCCGCCAACAACTCCTTGAGCGGCGTGCGTATCAGAGCCTCGCCGCCCTGGTAGACGACGCGGGTGTAGCGGCTATCGCTCTCGAAATAGATCACCTCCTCGGGCGCGATCAGCTTGATCTCGCGGCCCAGCGAGGCCTGGATGGGCCGCGCGGCAGGCTTGGGGCTGGGCAGCAAATGCTGCAGCAGCTTTTGCAAATCAGCAGCCTGAGGTGAGGCGCTTGAACTCAGCCTTGCCCGCACGCGCTGCAGCGTCTGTGCCAGCCGCGCATCCTCGACCGGTTTGAGGCAATAGTCCACCGCGCCGGCCTCGAAGGCCGACAGCGCATGGTCGCCATAGGCGCTGACGAACACCACTTGCGGCGGCGCGGCCAGCTCGCTCATGCGCCTAGCCACCTCCAGCCCGCTCAGGCCCGGCATGCGGATGTCCAGCAAGCACAGGGCAGGCTCATGTTCCAGATAGTCGTCCCAGGCATCAACACCGTTCTCGCTGGCGGCCACGATGGCCAGCTCCGGCCACAGGCGCTTCAAGGCGGCGCGCAGTTGCTCGCGCGGGCCTTCTTCGTCGTCGGCGATCAGGGCTTTGATGTTCTTCATGGTTGAGGCTCCACGGTATGAATC
>CAUPEV010000124.1:0-15087 GCA_963510335.1 uncultured Roseateles sp. | reverse complement strand
CGCCCAGAGCGGCCAGAGTGTTGGCATCCAGATCGAGGATCTGACCCGACTTGCTGACCTTGGTATAGCTGGCGCCGGCGGCGTCCAGGTCGATGCCGGAGACATCGCTGGCGCCGTTCAGGTCGATGCGGTAAACCTCCTTGTCGGCCGTTGCAAAAGCCGCGCCGACGCCGACGCCACGGTTATTGCGCTCCAGCACAAAAAACTCGTGGTCATTGATGGCCACCAGGGCCGAGATGCCCTGGCCTTGGCCACTGCGCTTCATTTCGTAAGCATATTGGCCAACGGCCTTGCCGGTGGCGGTGTCGAACTTGACGATGCGGTTGACCTTGCCGTCACCACCGCCCTCATCCAGCATCGCGCTTTGCAGCATGGCAAAAGCGAACTTGCCGTCCGGGCTGATGGCCAAGCCCTCGAAGCCACGGTTGGTGCGCTTGCCGGCTGTGTTGTCGGCGTCGCTGGCGAAGTTGGCCACGCCTGAAGCGGCATTGCGCGGAATCAAATTGGCCGGCGTGATGAAAGTGCGCAGCAGCTCACCACTGCGGCTGAACTCGCGCACTGAAGGGCCATACTCATCCGACACCAGCATGGTGCCGGTCTTGGGGTTGATGACGAAGCCTTCGGGGTCGAAGGCCAGGCCGAGGCTGCTGCTCGGGTTAGGCGCAATGCCGTTCAGCCCTTGACCGGCGCTTTTGAAGACCACCGTCTCGACGACCTTGAAGTTGCTGATGGCGCCGGTGTTCTGGTTCACGTCGAGCGTGAAGCGCTGCACGCGGGTGTTGTAATTGATGGTGCCGCCGCCCGGGCCGCGGTCCGACAAGCCCCACCACTCATTGCGATTGGTGTCGTAATAGATATCGGAGAAGTAGCCAAGTCGCCCATTGTTGACAGACGTCCCACCGGACAGATCCAGCGCGGCGCCGTCCAGCGCCAGGCCGTTGATGAAACTGGGCGTCGCCTGCGCGGCCAGGCTGGCCGTAGCGAGCAAGACAGCCGCGGAAATGGCGTGGATTTTTTTCGTAATCGTCATGATGTGCAGAATCCCAACAAAGTCACAGAGCAGCCGGGGAGGCTAGGGCCTGGATATGACGATGTCGTGACAAAGCACCGATTCAGGGGGTGCTGCGCCTAGGCCGCCAAGCCGCCCTCAATACAAGCGGATCGCGGTGTCAAAACTCCAGCTGCGGCGGATCTCGATCACGTCGAACTCACGCGCCAGGGCCGGGTGGAAGGGCGGAAAAGGCGCCTGACTTTGCAGGATGCGGCGTATGCCCTCGTCGATCTCGGCGACTCCGCTGGAGCGAACAAAAGTCACCGACTCGATCGAACCATCGCTGCGCACCGCCACCGTCACCAGCGGCTGGGTATGGCGCTGCTTGGCCGCGTCTCGAATCATGTCAAAGGTCTGGTTCAGCTCGATCTTGCGACTCCAGAGTTCTGCATACAGCAAGAGTTCAGCGTTAGGGTCACTGCGCCCGAACAGGCGGCCGCGCCGCGCCGTACTGGCGCCAGGCTGCAGCGCGGGCGAGGACTGGCGCGCTGCGGCCTCGCGCTTGGCAGCCTCTTCGTCCAGCTGCCGCCCGATCGCTCGCTTGGCGGCCTCGCGTTTGGCTTCCTGCTCGGCGCGTGCCGCAGCAAGCGCGGCCTTGGCCAGGCTTGCCGTTTCTTGTTTGGCGGCCTCCAGTTTGGCGGCCTCTTGTTGAGCCAATTCTTGTTTAGCTGCCTCTTGCTTGGCAGCCTCCTGCCTGATGGCTTCTTGTTTGGCGGCTTCCAGCTTGAGGGCTTCTTGCCGCGCCGCCTCAAGCCTGGCTGCCTGCTGGCGTTCGGCCTCCAGGCGCTCAACTTGCTGCCGTTCAGCTTGCTGGCGTTCCACTCGTTCACGCTCCTGACGTGCAGCGCCTTGTCGTGCGGCTTCTTGTCGAACAGCTTCTTGTCGGGCGAATTCCTGCGCTATCGCTGCCTGCCTCGCGGCTTCCTGGCTTTGTTCGGCTTGCAGCCGCGCGGCCTCTAGGCGAGCCAAATCAGCCCGCGCTATCTCGGCCCGCGCTGTCTCGGCCCTCGCTGCCTCCTGGCTGGCGGCCTGGCGCGCTGCTTCTTGGCGAGCAGCCTCTCGCCGCGCCGCATCCAGCCGCACTGCCTCCTGCCGAGCTGCCTCCAAGCGCAGCGCCGACTCACGGCGCTCGGCGTCCTGACGAGCTGCCTCCTCGACCAAGCGCGCCGCCGCCAGGGCTTGCGCCTGGCGTTCTTTGGCCTCACTGGCGTCTTGCTCTGCACGCGCGAGCTTGGCCTGTTCTTGGGCTAGTTCCTGCCTGCGCTCTTTAGGCTCGGGTTCGAGCTGCTTCAGCGCTATATCAGCTGCCGCGCGGGGCGACACTTGTAAAAGCTCAGGACTAGAAGCGCTAGGCCTTGGCGCCGTTGCGACTACAGGCAGCGCTGGCGCAAGCGGCACAGCCCAGCTGCTTGCCTCGGAGCGCGCCAAGGCGATCAAGGCGGGCGCCTGAACCGGCACTGAAATCGGTGCTTGCTGACTGCTCACCAAGGCAGCAAGGTCGGGCGCCGGCGCGAGTGCTGCAACGGCCGCCGGCGCTTCGGTCACGTCTGCCGCCGGCGTTGGCACAGGCCTGAGCGGCGCCGGAACAAGGATCACTCGCAGATCTTCCGCCCCCATGCGTCTTTCTCGCCAAGGCAGGTCCAGGCCTGGTAGCCCGAATCCCTGGCCGCCAAGACTCAAGCTCAGCAAAAGTGCGTGAATCAGCAGGGACAGCAGCAGCGCCGTGCTGATGCGCTTGCGTTTGCGCGCTTCGAGCAAAAGGTCGTGATGGGCGGGTCTCACATCGTCGGGCTATCGGGTCATCGAAGTAGGCAACAGGGCGTCAAAGCCTTCATCAGACGAACGGCAAGACCTGACCCTGGATTGTGCCTTGCGGCGGGATTGGGGCTGGGAGGCGATCGCCAAAATGGTCTTAGCAGTTCGAGCAACTGATGCCGCCCAATTTCCATCGGCATCAGCTTGCACTGCGGGTGATGATGAGCGAGTGCGCCTCGAACTGCTTCTCCAACTTGCTGCGCCCGCATTGCAAGCTCAGGCGCTCAAGCTGCTGCGCCAGGGCCAGCTGAGGCATGTGCCGCTCCCAAATCACAACACGATTGAGGTAGCCATCCGTATCACCCTCAATGAACTCATCAATCCGCGTGGGCCTACCAAATAGACCCTTCAGCCGCTTCTCGACGGCAGCACAGCGCGGATAGGTGGCCGGACGCAGCACCCGGCCATCGCTCGCCACCATGGCCGAACGCTCGAAACCCAGACGAAGCCGGCCAAGGCCGGTACCGTCGGGTTTGGCGATCTCGATTTCATGAATATGGTCGTGCGCCCGCTCGGGCCTCACGGACAGGTAGTTGCCGCTGAGTGGCTCCTGCGGGTAGCGCTGCATCAAATCCGCACGCGTGGTCGCCAGGCTCAGGCCGGCAAAGGCAAAAGGCTGCTCGGCAGCCTGCGCCATCGAGCAGCTGGCCAGCAATGCGAGAAATCCGCCAAGTCCAGCCCGGCACAACGCGAATTTCACACGCCTCTGGCCAGCACCGGCCGCAAGGCCACGCCCGTGTGCGAGCCCGCCGCGACAACGGCTTCTGGCGTACCCTCCACCACCACCTCACCACCGGCCGTGCCGCCGTCCGGACCCAGGTCAATGACCCAGTCGGCTTCGGCGATGACGTCGAGGTCATGCTCGATCACCACGACCGAATGCCCGCCCGCCACCAAGCGATGCAGCACGCGGATCAGGCGCTCCACATCGGCCATATGCAGGCCCACAGTCGGCTCGTCCAGCACATAGAGCGTGTGCGGCGCCTTCTGGCCGCGCCGCCCGACTTCGTCGCGCACCTTGACCAGCTCGCTGACCAGCTTCATGCGCTGGGCCTCGCCGCCGGACAAGGTCGGTGACGGTTGACCCAAGGTCAGGTAACCCAGGCCCACGTCCTGCATCAGCTTGAGCGGATGGCCGATCGCCGGCATCGCCGCAAAGAAAGGAGCGGCCTCGTCGACCTCCATTGCCAGCACATCGCCAATGCTCTTGCCCCGCCAGCTCACGCCCAAGGTCTCCGGGTTGAAGCGCTGGCCATGGCACTGGTCGCAGAGCACTTTCACATCGGGCAGAAAGCTCATCGCGATGGTGCGCATGCCCTGGCCTTCGCAGCCGGGGCAGCGGCCTTCGCCGGTGTTGAAGCTGAAGCGGTTCGCCGCATAGCCGCGCGCGCGACTTTCCAAGGTGTCGGCAAAGAGCTTGCGGATCGCGTCCCAGAAGCCGATATAAGTAGCAGGGCAGCTGCGCGGGGTCTTGCCTATCGGCGTCTGGTCGACCTCCAGCACCCGGTCGACTTGTTCGTGACCCTCGATGCCAGCGCAACCTATCCAATGCGCCGGCGCCTTGCGCAGCGGCACAGCTTGAGCCATGTTCGCCAGCAGCACATCCCGAGCCAGCGTGCTCTTGCCGCTGCCCGAAACGCCGGTTACCGCGACCAAGCGGTGCAGCGGCACGTCGACCGTGACGGCTTGCAGGTTGTGCAGCGTCGCAGACAGGACCCGCAGGCGCGGCGCGTCATCCAGCATCTCGCGGCGCGGCTGCAAAGGGTGGATCAAGGGCGTGGACAAGAAACGGCCGGTGACCGAGTCTGGCCGCAGCGCCAGATCGGCGACCGTGCCTTCCGCCACCACATGGCCGCCGCGCTTGCCCGCGCCGGGGCCTATGTCGATGATGTGATCGGCGCGGCGAATCGTGTCCTCGTCATGCTCGACCACGACCAAGGTATTGCCCAGGTCGCTCAAGCGCCCCAGCGCTTTCAACAAGATCTGGTTGTCGCGCGGATGCAGGCCAATCGTCGGCTCATCCAAGACATAGCAAACGCCTTGCAGGTTCGAGCCCAGCTGTGCGGCCAGGCGGATGCGTTGCGCTTCGCCGCCCGACAGCGTCGGTGCGGCGCGGTCCAGCGTCAGATAGCCGAGGCCAACTTCTTCCAGAAACTCCAGCCGACCCTTGATTTCGCTGACCACATCCCGTGCGATTTCGGCGTCACGACCCAGCAACTCCAGCTCGGCGACCCAGAGCCGCGCGTCCTTGACACTCCAGGACGCCACCGTGCTGATGGCCTGATCTTCAAAGGTCACTGCTCGCGCCGATGGGTTCAATCGCGCGCCATGGCATTCGCCGCAGGGCTGATCGGCCAAGCCTTCGATCTCGACCTCTTGGCCTGCAAAGCTCTGCTCGCGGCCGCCTTTGTCATCCTGGATGGAATCATCCAAGGCCTTGCGCTGCTCGCGCGTCAGGGCCAAGCCCGTGCCCACACAGCCGGTGCACCAGCCATGCTTGCTGTTGTAGCTGAACATGCGCGGGTCCAGCTCGGGATAACTGGTGCCGCAGGTCGGGCAAGCACGCTTGGTACTGAAGACCTTGACCGTGCCGATGCCGAGCGTCGAATGCGCCTCGGCAATCGCCTTGTGCAGGCCGTCCAGCGGCGTCAACAAGTGCAACACGCCCTTGCCCAGGTCCAAGGCCTTGGCCAGCAAGTCGCGCAGCTCGCCTTCCTTGTCGGCGGAGATGACAAGATCGCCGACCGGCAACTCCAGCGTGTGTTCCTTGAAGCGATCCAGGCGCGGCCAGGGCGCGGTGGCGATGAACTCGCCGTCCACACGCAGATGCGTGTAGCCGCGCGTCTTCGCCCATTTGGCCAGGTCGGTGTAGAGGCCCTTGCGGTTCATTACCAAGGGCGCCAAGAGGCCTACATGCTGACCCATGTGATCGCGCAGCAACTGCGCCGCAATCGACTCAACGCTTTGCGGCCGCACCGGCGTGCCGTCATGCATGCAGTGCTGAATCCCTAACTTCACATACAGCAGGCGTAAAAAGTGCCACACCTCGGTGGTCGTGGCCACCGTGCTCTTGCGCCCGCCGCGGCTGAGGCGCTGTTCGATCGCCACCGTCGGCGGAATGCCCCAGACCGCATCGACCTCGGGCCGGCCGGCCGGCTGCACGATGGAGCGCGCATAGGCATTCAACGACTCCAGATAGCGGCGCTGCCCCTCGTTGAACAGGATGTCGAAGGCAAGCGTCGACTTGCCCGAGCCCGATACGCCGGTGATCACATTGAACTTGCCGCGCGGGATCGACACATTGACCGACTGCAGATTGTGCTCACGCGCATTGACGATCTGAATCACCTCGTCGGCCTTGGCCCTGGCTCGGCGCGCTCGGATCAAGCTCTGCAGCGGCATGCCCTCTTCGACCTTGTGGTCGACCGGCACCGCCGGCCGGTCCATATGGGCCGAGTACTCGCGCAGCGCCAGCGCGGTATGCGATGTGGGGTGATCCTTGACCTGCTCGGGCGTGCCGACGCAGACCAGCTCGCCGCCGCCCTCGCCGCCCTCGGGGCCGAGGTCAATCAACCAATCGGCCGCGCGGATCACGTCGAGGTTGTGCTCGATCAGGATCAGCGAATGGCCGATGGTCAGCAGCTTGCGCAGCGCCCGCATCAGCTTGGCGATGTCATCAAAATGCAGACCGGTGGTTGGCTCGTCAAACATGAAGAGCGTGCCCTTCTTGGCCAGCGCCTGCCTCGGCTTGCTCGCCGCCTCGGCCAGGAAGCCGGCCAGCTTCAGCCGCTGCGCCTCGCCGCCCGACAGCGTCGGCACCGGCTGTCCCAGTTTTACGTACTCCAGCCCCACGTCGACAATCGGCTGCAGCTTGGCGACCACTTCGCGGTCATTGCTGAACAAGCGCACCGCCTCGCTAACGGTCAATTCAAGCACGTCGGCGACGCTCATCTGGCGCTCTGACCGCTCCAGCTTGACGTCCAGCATCTCGGCCCGGTAACGCCGACCGTCGCAGTCCGGGCAGCGCAGGTACACGTCGGACAAGAACTGCATCTCCACATGCTCGAAGCCCGAGCCGCCGCAGGTGGCGCAGCGGCCGTCACCGGCGTTGAAGCTGAACATACCGGCGGTGTAGCTGCGCTCGGCCGCCATGGGCGTGGCTGCGAACAGCTTGCGCAGCTCATCGAAAGCACCGACGTAGGAGGCCGGATTGGAGCGCGCGGTCTTGCCTATCGGCGACTGGTCGACGAACACCGCGTCGGCCAGCCAGTCGGCGCCAAGCAGGCGTTCATGTTGACCCGGCGTTTCAGAGGCCTGGCCGAAATGGCGTGCCAGCGCGGGGAACAAAACATCCTGCATCAGCGTGCTCTTGCCCGAGCCGGACACGCCCGTCACCACCACCATTCTTTGCAGTGGGAACTCGACCGTGACATGGCGCAGATTGTGCTCACGCACGCCTTCCAGGATGAGCTTGGGCGTGCTGGCTTCGACCGCTCGCTTCAAGCCCATGCCGACCAGCTTGCGCGCACCCATATAGGCGCCGGTCAGCGTGTCCGCCGCGCGAATCGTCTCGGGTGTGCCGTCAAACACGATCTGCCCACCGCGCTCACCCGGCCCCGGCCCCATATCAATTAAGCGGTCGGCCGCCAGCATCACCGCCGGGTCATGTTCGACCACGACCAACGTGTTGCCGGCGTCGCGCAGTCGGTGCATGGCCTGAACGATGCGGCCCATATCGCGCGGATGCAGGCCTATGCTGGGCTCGTCCAGCACAAACAGCGTGTTGACCAGCGAGGTGCCCAAGGCCGTGGTCAGGTTGATGCGCTGCACCTCGCCGCCGCTGAGCGTGCGGCTTTGGCGGTCCAGCGTCAGATAGCCGATGCCGACGTCGCAGAGGTATTTGAGCCGGTTGCGGATCTCCTCCAGCAGCAGCTTCAAGGCGTCGTCCAACAGGGTGCTGGGCAGCTGCAACTGGTCGAGGAAGCTGCGCAGGCGGTGGATGGGCAGCTGCATCAGATCGTGCAGGGCCAGGCCGGGCAAAGCCTCCAATTGCGTGCGGGTCCAGTCCACGCCTTTGGGCATCAGGCGTTGGTTTGCTGGCAGCCAGCTGTCGGCCAGCTCTTTCGAGCCGACGCGCCACAGCAACGATTCGGTCTTCAGCCGCGCGCCGTCGCAAGTGCCGCAAGTGGTGTAACTGCGGTACTTGGACAAGAGCACGCGGATATGCATCTTGTAGGCCTTGCTCTCCAGATACTCGAAGAAGCGCTTGACGCCGTACCACTGCTTGTTCCAGTTGCCGGTCCAGTTCGGCGAGCCATTGATGACCCAGTCTTGCTGAGCCGACGAGAGCTGATTCCAGGAAGTGTCGCGCGGGATGCCGGCGTCCGCCGCGTACTTGAGCAAATCATCCTGACTGTCTTTCCAGGCCGGCGTTGACAAGGTCTTGATCGCGCCATTGCGCAGCGTCTTCTTGCCGTCCGGTATCACCAGGCCCAGGTCAACGCCGATCACCCGCCCGAAGCCACGGCAGGTCTCGCAAGCGCCCATGGCAGAGTTGAACGAGAACAGCGGCGGCTGCGGCTCCTGGTAGCGCAGATCACTTTGCGGGCAATGCAGGCCGGTGGAGTAGCGCCATAACTCTGGCTCTGGCCCTTCTTCCTTGGGTAGGACATACACATTCATGCGCCCACTGCCGCGCTTCAGGCAAAGCTCGATCGCTTCCATCGCCCGCTGCTTGTCGGTGCCTTGCAAACGGAACCTGTCTGCCACCACATCCAGCAGCTTGCGTGGGCCGGTGATGGAGGCCACCTCGCGCTCCGCCTGCACCTTCGTGAAGCCGCTGGCCGACAACCACTGCGTCACCTCCTCGGAGCTGGTGGTCGCCGGCAGCTCAACCGGAAAGGTCAGAACAATCCGTGGGTCTTCGCTCTTGGTTCGCTCCAGCAGCTCCAGATAGACCGTCTGCGCTGTGTCATGCCGCACCGGCAGCGCGGTCTGCTTGTCGAACAGCTCTGCCGCACGAGCAAACAGGAGCTTGAGGTGATCGTTCAGCTCGGTCATCGTGCCGACGGTGGAGCGCGAGGTTCGCACCGGATTGGTCTGGTCGATCGCGATCGCTGGCGGCACACCATCAACCCGGTCCACCGCTGGTCTGTCCATGCGGTCAAGGAACTGGCGCGCATAGGCCGAGAAGGTCTCGACATAGCGGCGCTGGCCTTCGGCATAAAGGGTGTCAAAGACCAGACTGGATTTGCCCGAGCCGCTAGGGCCGGTCACAACGGTCAACTCCCCCGTGTGCAAATCAAGATCGATGTTCTTCAGATTGTGTTGACGGGCGCCGCGGATGCGGATGGTGCCTTCGGACATGGGGTAGTGCCTGCTGCTGCGCTGGGAGCGGACATTCTAGGAAGCCCAGCCACCCAAACCTGTCAGTAGGCTCTTGATGCGCAAGAAAATACTCGGGACGCGCGTCGCGAAACTGGCCTAGCAAGGCGGCAAGCCGGTCAAGCCCCCGGTTTCGGGGGGGAGGCCACCTCAGCAACACAGGCCGGTTTGTCCCATTGCGGAGCGTTCGCTCAAAGGCAACAATAGTGGCCTGCGCCAATTCAGCTCAAAAAACCCAGGTTTGACCTCGGGCACCATAGAAGCAGGCGACGCACGGAGCGCCAAAGGCGGCCGGCCAATCGATAGAGGGAGTGACCATGGAAACAATCAGTTTTAAGAGCGCCGTTGCGGCCAACTGGTTGCGCCTGTCCGCTCTCAATCCCGGCGATGCAAGCAGCCCGAACAAGGAAGCCGACAGCCGCAGTGCCAAGCTGGCCGCGAGCATCGAACCGCCGGTGGTGTTGCTGGTTGAAGACAATCAGATCAACCAAGTGGTGGCGCTGGAATTCCTGGCCGTCATGGGCCTGCGTAGCCGCTTGGCCAAAAACGGCCTGGAAGCTTTGGCCTCTTGCCGCGCCAATGCCCCCGATTTGGTGTTGATGGACATACAAATGCCCGGCATGGACGGACTGGAATGCACCCGCCAACTGCGTGAACTGCAGCAAGCAGGCCAGTTGCCGTCCTTCCCCATTCTGGCCTTGACGGCTCATGCCTTGGAGAGCGATATCGCCGCGAGCATGGCCGCCGGCATGGACGAGCACCTGACCAAGCCGCTGGATTTTGCTGCTTTGCGCGCCCGCTTGGGCCGTTGGCTGGAGCTGCCAGGCTTGAAATCCTGACGCGGCGGCGCAACGGTGAATATTCACAGACCGTACCAGTGCGCCACACCTGGGCCATTTCAGGCTAGTTCAGACCATTTCCAGCCGCACCGGCTTGGTTTGAACACCGCCACCGCAACGATCGGCACCTGAGCCGCTTGCTTTTTCGATTCAGCCGCAACGGCTGCTCGCTTGAACAAGGCATGGCCCTGCAGCGTCAGCTTCTTGCCGCCCATACCGGCATCGAAACGCGCTGCCAAACTCTGGCTCAAGGCCAAGATGATCGCCTTGGGACGCCCCGGCCAAGATGCCTGCATAGAGTTGCTCGCCTACAGATGCATAGCAAGCATGGCTGCGCGGCAGCGAAGCGAAACCACGTTGCAGGAGTCAGTGTCAGGCCAGCAGCGCTGTCGAAACGACAGGTCACAATCGCGCTTCATCTGCCGTTTCACGTCCTAGCCCACGCCAATGAACGCCAATCTCTTTGCCGCCCTGCGCAATGCATTTCCTGCTGACCTAGACGCCTGCGCGATTGAATGCGCTGATGCCGACGACCAAGGCCAGCCATTGCGCTACAGCTGGCGCGACTTGGACCGGGGCAGCGCCATGCTGGCCAATTTATTGCTGTCCTTGGATTTGCCAGCCGGCAGCCGCGTCGCCGCCCATACCGAGAAAAGCGTTGAAGCGTTGATGCTCTACCTCGCCGTCTTGCGGGCCGGCTATGTCTATCTGCCGCTGAACCCTGGCTACCAGGCGACCGAGCTGGACTACTTCATCAAAGATGCCGAGCCGGCCATGCTGGTTTGCGCCGGGGCCAACTTTGGCTGGATCTCCAAGCTGGCCTTTCTGGCCGGCACGCAATATGTTTTCACGCTGAACGAGGACCGTAGCGGCAGCCTGTTGGAGCGGGCGGCCACGATGAGCGACCAACATCTGTTCGCCGACAAGGCCGGCGATGAACTGGCCGCCATTCTCTACACCAGCGGCACCACCGGGCGCAGCAAGGGGGCGATGCTGAGCCATGCCAATCTGCTCAGCAATGCCCGCACGCTGAAAGATGTGTGGGGCTGGCGCGCAGACGCGGTGCTGATCCATGCACTGCCCATTTTTCATGTGCACGGCCTGTTTGTCGCCTCGCATGGCGCACTGCTTGCCGGTGCCAAGATGATCTGGTTCGCCAAGTTCGAGCCGCGCGAGGTGATACGCCGCTTCGCCGACGCGACCGTCTTTATGGGTGTGCCCACGCTCTATGTGCGGATGTTGAACGAGGCCGCGCTGACACCCACCGCCTGTGCCGCTATGCGGCTCTTCATCAGTGGCTCGGCCCCGCTGCTGCTGGACACTTTTGTCGACTGGCAGCAGCGCAGTAGCCACACCATTTTGGAGCGCTACGGCATGAGCGAAACCTTGATGCTGAGCTCCAACCCCTACCGCGCCCTGGACGGCGATCGGGTCGGCGGTACCGTCGGCCCTGCGCTGCCCGGCGTTGAGCTGCGCGTGCACAGCGACGCCGGCCGCCCCTGCGCGCCGGGCGAGATCGGTGCCATCGAGGTGCGCGGCCCGAATGTATTCAGTGGCTATTGGCGAATGCCCGAGAAAACGCAGGAAGAATTCACCGAGGACGGCTGGTTCAAGACCGGGGACGTGGGAAAAATTGACGCCAATGGCTATGTCACGATCGTGGGCCGCAGCAAGGATCTGATCATCTCGGGCGGTTTCAATGTCTACCCGGCCGAGATCGAGGGCTTTTTGAACGAGCTGGACGGCGTCGCCGAGTCGGCCGTCATCGGCGTACCGCATGCCGACTTCGGGGAGGCCGTGGTCGCCGTCTTGGTGGCCAAGTCGGGCCAGACTCTGGATGGCGAGGCGCTGATTGCAACGCTGAAGCGCCAGATTGCCGGCTTCAAGGTGCCCAAGCAGATATTTATCAGGGCCGAGTTGCCGCGCAATGCAATGGGCAAGGTGCAAAAGAATCTGCTGCGCGAGCAGCACCGGGGCTTGTTTGCATGAGCGCCAAGCTGTCGCCTCGTGATGACCGCTGCCCGCGCTGCGGCGCGGCGTTTCATTGCGGCGCCGCCGATCCGCGCTGCGATTGCTTCGATCTGGATCTGAGCGCGGCGCTGCGCCAGCGCTTGGCCGCCCAGTACAGCAGCTGCCTTTGCATTGCTTGTCTGCGGGCATTGCAAGCCGCCGCCCAGACGGCCCCGCTGCAAGGGCCTGAGGCCTGATTCACGAGCGGAAAAGCCTCGCCCCTGAGCAGCTTTTCCGCGCTATGCTGAGCCCGAAGGAAACGTAATATTGCCACCCAGCGACGGCAATAATGCCGGACCCGCCAGTTTTAGCCGATCAGTCTCCAGCCTTGCGCCGAAAGTCAGCATGAACGCACCTCAGCACAACGCAACCCTGCCTACGATCTTGGTGGTTGACGACTCACCCGACATCCTGATCCTGATGGAAGAGTTGCTGAGCGATCAATACAACATCCTGACCGCTCCCGGCGGTGCCCAAGCGCTTGAAATCATTGACGGCTCAGTGCCACCTGACTTGGTCTTGCTTGACTGCATGATGCCCGGCATGGACGGCTACGAGACCTGCCGCAAGCTGCGCGCGTCAGGCGCGGCCGGCACGCCGGTGATTTTCCTGTCCGCACTCAGCTCGATCGAAGAACGCTTGCTGGGCTATTCGGCCGGCGGCGATGACTATGTCTGCAAGCCCTTTGACATGCCGGAGCTGATCGCCAAGATCGAGCGGCAATTGGCCGTGGTGAGCTCCAAGCGCGAACTGGGCAATCAGCTCAACGAGGCCGTCAATGCGGTGATGAGCAGTGCCGATATGGTCGGCGAAGTCGGTGTGGTGCTGGACTTTCAACGTGCGCTGAACGCTTGCACCGATTACGCGGGCATCGCTGCGCGTTTGTTCGAGTCCTTCGAGCGCTATCGCCTGGACGGCTGCATACGCATTCAAGGCAAGACGGGATCCGTTTCACTCAATAGCAAGACCGCATGTACGGCGCTTGAGTTGTCCATCCTGGACCATTTGGCTGCGCAAAAGCCCGATCCGCGTATTCGCCCCTTCGGTCCGCACACCAGCTTCAATTTCGGCAGCATCATCCTGTTTTTGCGCGACCTGCCGATGACCCGCTCGCCCGGTATGGACCCCGAACTGGCCGAACGCTATGGCCGCGCCATCGACAATGTGGCGCTGCTGATTGAAGGCGCATGCACCAAGGTGACGGCGTTAGACAATGAGCTGGCGGTGCGCGAGCTCAACAGCACGGTGATCAAGATGGTCGGCATGACCCGCTTGGCGCTGGCGGATATTTCGGCCAAGAACAAAGCGCAGTCCAGCGAAGTGCAGGCCTTGTTCGAAGCGCTGGCCAAAGACGTCGATGACAGCTTCATGAATCTTGGACTGCTGTCGCAGCAAGAGGAATTCCTCAGCGGGCTGATCAAGTCCTATATGTCGGCGGTGATTCAATCACTGGACAAGGGTCGCGAGACCGAAAGCCGGCTGGGCAAGGTGATCGAACAGCTCGGTCAGCTGAAGTAAGCGCCCATTGGTTCGGACTCGCCGTCAGGCCATGCGGTGTGCGGCGATGGTTTACTGCTGCAGATGCTGGCGGATCGGACTCGCCGCTGTCATGAGAGCAGCGCTCAACTGGTCGCTTAGTTCAAGGCAAGCTGGCCCATCATTGGCGCGCCCAGCGCTCTCCAGACGCTGACACAGCTCACCCAGCGCAAAAGCGCCGACGCTGCGGGCAGCAGACTTGAAGTTATGCGCCACGCCGGCCAAGGCGGCGCCATCATTGACGGCAGCTGCGGCGCTGATTTCAGCCAACTGCTTGTCTGCATTCAGCAAGAATTTCTCCAGCAAGCGCCTGTGCAGGGCCGGGTTGTCGCCGACCAATTTGCTCAAGGCGTCGGCATCCCAGACAGGCAGCCGCGCCCTCTCGCCTGGGTCTTCGCCTAGCTCTTCGCCCGGCCTCTCCGCTGGCACCTTGGCAATGGCTTGCGCTTCGACTGTGGTCTGCAGGGGCAACCATTTGGTCAGCATAGGCGCCAACTCGCTCATGCGCAGCGGCTTGGTCAAATAGTCATCCATGCCGCGCTCCCGGCAGCGTTGGGCTTCACCTTGCATGGCGTTGGCGGTAATGGCGATGATGGGCAAGCGCGGGCCCTGCGACTCGGACTTGCGGATGTTTTCCGTCAACACAAAGCCGTCCATATTCGGCATGTGGCAGTCGGTCAAGAGCAGGCCGTAGCGCTGCGGGTCAGCTCGCCACATCTGCCATGCGACAGCGCCGTCCAAGGCCAACTCGCAGGTGTAGCCCAGCAGGCGCAGTTGTTCCCGGATCACGTCGCGATTGGTTTCGTTGTCTTCGGCCAGCAGGATCAGTTGCCCCATGGCCACGGCCTGCGCGACCGAAGGCGCGGCGGGACGCAAGGGGTTGCGGCGGCGCTCGCTTTTTTGGTCGGCAATCGGTTGGCGCTGGCAGCGTGCGGCCAAGGCAATGGTGTGAATCAAATCGTCATAAAGCAAGGGGCGCACGGGCAAGGTGAAGTCGGCGCTGAAACTGTCGCTGCCGCGCAAAACAGCTCTCACCACCGCCACGCCCTCGGGCAAATGAAGCTCTCGGGTCGGCTTGCGTATGGCGAGCTCCACGAACAGCACGGTGTTCTTCAGCGGGGCCTCTGATTCCTGCAAAAGCCTGCGCGCGGCCTCGATGTCAGCCACGATCGTCACCGTGGCACCGGCGGCTTCCAGATAGGCCGACAAGATCCGCATGGCCGACAAATCGTTGATAACCGCGATGACCCGCACCCCAGTCAAATCAGGCTCGGGCTGCTCCTTGCGCGCCGCCTCGCAGGCTACCAAGGGCAATTCCACAGTGAATTC
This sequence comes from uncultured Roseateles sp., assembly GCA_963510335.1. Classification (GTDB taxonomy): domain Bacteria; phylum Pseudomonadota; class Gammaproteobacteria; order Burkholderiales; family Burkholderiaceae_C; genus Paucibacter_A. The sequence continues at coordinate 123 of CAUPEV010000124.1, read as the reverse complement.
GGAACCTTCACCCCAGGTGCTGCGAACCGACACCGTGCCCTGCATCAGGGCCACCAAACGCTGCGTGATCGACAAGCCCAGGCCGGTTCCCCCGAACTGGCGCGCCGTGCTTTCGTCGGCCTG
>CAUPEV010000123.1:0-15088 GCA_963510335.1 uncultured Roseateles sp. | reverse complement strand
TTCTACCTACATGGGACTCCGCTGAACGCGGGGAAAAACTATTTCGGACAACCTAACCAGAACCCGGAGACTGCCCCATTCGCAGTATTTTGGTATGCGGCCGGAACGCAGCCGGCCGCACAGCCGATCAGAACGTCGAACGGATACCTGAGCCGATCAGGCTCGCCTGCAATCATTTACGCAAGCGGGGACTACTCCGTCTCAGTGCGAGACAGTCAAGGCAGGCTGGTGACCTATGCCCAGAATTCAGCTGAATTTGGTCTAGCTTCTACGATCACGGCTTTAACTTCCGATCTCGCCGACGACAGCGACTTAGCCAAAGGTGACGCCCTGATTGCCGTCAAGCAGCCATTCGTAAATTCAGCAGCCCAGACACAGCACGACAAAAACCGCCAAGTTGTAGCCGTCGAAGACTTCATCGGGGCGACTGACACCCTGATGATTCAAAACGCACTAGACATCTCGCCTTATGGATCTTAAATCAGGTTCAATCCTGGCGTCACCTACAACTTGGTGAAGAACCCCGCGCTTGTCCCTTCGGTCTACACCCATGGCGATCAGCCCTGCCTCTGCGTTTACAACCGCAAGCGGCTGACGTTGAATGGTCAAGGGGCGAAGCTAAAAGTCAGCACGCACGGACTCACTGCCTTGGACGTTTTAGCCTGCTCTGGCGTCACGGTCACCGGATTCATCATAGAGGGGCCGTCCAGCTTCCCGCCTCTTGACGGTACGACAGGCCGTGGCGAAAAGGGCGTTATCACTGCCGGCTATTACAACGCTGCAGCCGTAGCGAACGGCTCTCCCCGGAATAACTCTCAAAACACATCCGCCCTGACAACTGGCGGATATGGCGGCGCATTCCCTCGGCTCGGCGGCGGCACTGGATCAAATTGGGGCACATGGAATGGCGGCTTCATCGGCAACGAAGGCGACGGCATTTTCTTGGGCTACGGGTCGACTGATTGCAGCGCGGAAGACAACGAGGTTTATGGGTTCAACAACTCGGGCATTCGAATTGACTCGCAGATCACCGAATACTACGGATGGGCTCCATGCGCTCGCGTTACCGTGCGCGAAAACTACACCCATGAAAACTACAGCTCCGGAATTGAATACCACAACCCGGCAGCAGTTTTCATCGACAACAACATCAGCGACAACAACGGGCATCCCAATGCCGCGCTAAGCGATGCGCTGATTGATCCGGGCTATGGCATTGCGTCGAACAACGGTGCCGCCCCGATGCACGTTGAAGTCACAAACAACATTTGCCGGGGCAACAAGCGCAAGGGCATCGACGCCCACAGCTTGGACACCGCGATTGTCACGGGCAATGTCTGCACAGACAGCGGCTATGGGATCATGCTGGTAAATGGCTCTGCCGGCGTCATTCGCAATCTTGTCGTAGCGAATAACATCGTTGCCCGCATTGCTTACCCCAGTAGCGGACAGGCTACGGGCATCTATGTGGAGCGCAACGCAGCAGGCGCTGCGGGCTTCAGCGGCAACGTTGCTATCACCGGCAATATCGTGTACGAAGTGGGCGTGCCTCCTGGCAGTACAGCACTGTTTCCAGGCACCAGCCCGGTCGGTTTCGGGATCATCATGTCAGGCAATCTGGCGGGTTCAACCTGCACCGGAAATATCGTACATAACAATACATATTTTGGCGTACAAGGCATTTGTCGCGGCTTCGCCGGCTCGGATGTGGTAACCGGCACGCTGTCCGGAAACGATGTGCGCGGCAAGTGGGTCACCGGTATTAATGACAGTGCGACGGGTGGCACGGAAAACCTAGTTACCGGGAACGATGTCGTGCTGGCGGCGATGACGCCGACTTATACGGCTGGACAAACAGGGGTTATCTCCACCCCAGACCGTCGATTCACTGCAAACAACATTTCAGTGCCGGCAGGCCAATCAATCATGACGGGCGGCGCCGCGCAGGAAATTGATTTGCTCGTGCATGTGAACTGCTCAAGCGGCGGGGTTGTCACATACACGACCGGCTTCAATCAGGCCAAGTACGTCACTACAGTGACGAGCTTTGCCAACGGACTGCAAATCACTCTGGCTAATGGGGTGGTGAATCAAGGCGTGATGGTTTCGCAGACTTCATCATCAAAGGCAATAAAGACTGCGGGCGGCGCAACAGTGGACTACATCTACACGCGAAACGAAGGCGGTAACCCGCTTCAGATTGGCTTCCAAGTTGCCGGCACCGATCTTCCCGCCGCACAGGTCACTGGTTCGTTTACGTTCCTCATTTCAATTTAAGGGGACAGGTCATGACACCCGAAGACCGCGCCGCCCTAATTGCCGAAGTTGTCGAGGCAATCCAACCCCGGCCAGCTTCATTGTCTGACGATGAGCAGCGCTGGGTGCGTATGGCTATCCAGCGCGAGGCGCAGTCTTTCAAGTTAAGGCAGGCAATCATCGAAAAAACGCTGTCTGGCCTGGTGTGGGCAGCGATTGTTGCGATTGGCTTGATGGTCCTGGACTACGCCAAGAACCACGGATTCAAGCCATGAACTTCGACCAAGCGTTCGACGCGCTGCTCGGCCATGAAGGCGGGTACTCTGACCACGCCGCAGATCCTGGTGGCAAAACGCGCTACGGCATCACCGAGGCAGTGGCACGCGCTGCCGGCTATCCAGGTGACATGCGCGATTTGCCTATCGATCTGGCCAAGCGCATCGCGTTCGAGAACTACTGGACGCCGGCCGGCTGCGAAGAGTGGCCCGCAGGTATTCGCTTTGATGTGTTCGACGTGGCCTATAACAGCGGCGTCGCCACTGCCGTCAAGATGATCCAGCGCGCGGCATTTGCTGAGGCTGACGGCACCCTTGGCCCTAAAACACGGCTGGCGGTGAAGGCTACCAACCCCCTGGTGCTGCTGGCCCGCATCAACGGTGCACGGCTGGCATACCTCGCAGACCTGCCCACCTGGCCGACGTTCGGCAAGGGCTGGGCCAGGCGCATAGCAGCTAACCTCACGAGGACAGAACCATGAGCCTTGACCCAATCACCGCAGGGCTTGACCTTGCCGGCACCGTCATCAATAAGCTATGGCCCGACAAGACAGAGGCCGAGCGGGCGCAACTCGCGGCTGCTGTCTCGATTGTTCAAGGTCAGCTTGAGATAAACAAGGCCGAGGCGGGCAGCGCTTCTGTTTTCGTGAGCGGCTGGCGGCCGGCTATTGGCTGGATTTGTGGCGCTGCGTGCGCTTGGAACTGGATCGGCCTGCCGGTTGCAAAGATGGGCCTAGCGCTGATGGGTCAACAGCTTGACCTAGCGCCGGCCAACTTGGCTGAAATGATGCCCGTGCTACTCGGGATGCTCGGGCTTGGTGGGTTGCGGACGCTCGAAAAGGTCAACGGTGTAGCGGCCAAGTAGAGGCCGAAATCGTTTCCGCAACTCGGCCCAGCATCCAGCATTCATGCGGGCTAGCGGGCAGGCAAATCGCGGCAGTTGCGGAAACGGAATCGGCCAGAGTGCCGATAAATCAAGGGTTTCGCTGCTGACTCGAAATCAGGCGGGTTTCCGCTCTCATTCGCTGCCAGTCGCGTATCAGTGATACGGACTTGATACGGCGAGGCACTTTCTCCTATGAAGTCCATCCATTGAACTACGGAGAGATGCCCCGAAGTCGGGGCGGGCCGCATTCTCTCACGACTTGAATTCCAGCTACCGTTTCACAGGCCGGAGAGGCTGAGAACTTTTGTAGCGAGCGGCTGTCAGGCTAGGCAGACGGAGCGCAGAAACCGCAACGTACTTCCTGTACGTGAGGATTTCGAGCATTCGTCTAACGACGGCTGGCGGCCGCGCAGTAAAAAGGTCTCTGCCTCTTATTCCCAGCGCCATTGCCAAATCAGATCCAGCGAGTTGTCATCCCCCGACTGCGCACGCAGGGTGAAGCGCTGCGCGAGGCGGTAGATGGCCTGCCAGCTGCCGCGTGTGGCGTTGAGGCCGCGCTCGTAGCCAACATACCAGCGGTTAGATATCTGCTTACCTAAGCGCACCACTGTGCCTTGCGCCTGGTCGCCACTGTCGCTGAAAGATAAATCATCCAGGCCCACCGACTTGATCAGCTTTGACGTGGGGCTTTCGCCGGTGCCGCTGAGCAAGGCCATCGCGGCGCTGCTCAGCAGGGCGTTGTCGCGGCTGTTGAGCTCATCCGGCCCGCGCCCCAGCAGCAACCAAGACAGCATGCTGCGCTCGTCCAGTGTGGGCTCCGAGTACAGCTTGACGCGCGGGTTGCGCGCCGTGCCGGTGATGGTGACGCCGATGCGCTGCTCCTCTTGCGTGGGGCGGATCGCCAGCACGTCCAGGCGCGGGTTGTCGACCACACCGTTGAAGATGATCAGCCCGCGCTCGATCGCCAGCTTTTGGCCGTAGGCGGCAAAGGTGCCGCTCTCAGTGCGGATGCGGCCATGCAAGGCTGGCCCGTTGGCAGCTTGGGTGAGTTGCAAATTGCCGGCCAGCAAGGTGTCCAGACCAAAGCCGCTGACGCGCAGCTTGTTGCCGAGATCAATATCAATCTTGACTCTGACCTTGCGCTGATGGGCGCCGTTGGCCGCGCGGCTGGCTTCGGCGTTAGCTTCGGCCGTTTCGGGCCGGATCACTTCAACGTCGCCGTCCAGCGTCGGGGCATTGCCGCGCGAGAAGTCGAAAAATCCCTCATGCACGCTCAATTGACCTGTGACGTCCATGGCGTCGGCGTCCAGCTTCAAGTCGAGCTTGCCGTTGACGGCCAAGCGCTGGTCAACCCGGCGCAGCAGCGCGAACTTGTCGGCCTGGATCTGGAAATCGGCGCGCGGCGCGGCGCCGAGCAGCAGATCGCCCTGGGCCGTCAATTCGCCGTCGCCAGCGAATGCCTTGAATTGCTCCAACCGGGCCTTCTCACCATCGAGGCTGAGTGCGAACTCGCCGCGCTGCAGGTCCACGCCCAGCAAGGGGTTGCGCAGCACCAGATTGGCGCCGCCGGCATTGCCCTTGATCTGCGGCGCGCCCAGGCGCCCGTCAAAGGCTGCACTCGCAAACAAGCTGCCACCCAAGCGCCAGCCGGTCGGCACCCAAGCACCCCAGGTGCTGAGGTTGGCGATGCGCATTTCCAGCACGCCCTCCAGCTTGGAGTCTGCCTTGGGCCAGAGCTGGGCGGGGTCATCATTGCGGGCGGTCAAGGCACCGGCGAGCACGCCGACATTGCTACCGGCCAGCGCTTCGGTCAGGTGCCAGACGCCGGGGCTGCCGATGACGCCGATGCGGGCGTCACTGAGTTTGAGCATTTGCACGCCGCTGTCGTCGGTGACCGACAAGTCGCCACCGCTGCGCTCCAGGGCAATGTCGGCGCTGAAGCTCGGGCTGCTTTTGATGCGGGCATGGCCGACCATTTGCAGATCGCCGCCCCAGCCGAAGTCGGGTTGCCAACGCTGCAGCAGCGGCGCCACCGCCAGCGGCTCCAGCGCCAAGTCGATGTCGATGTTGCTGTCCGCCGCGGCCCATTGCATGCTCTTCCAGCGCAGGCCGGCGCCCAGCACTTCAAGCCTGCCCGGCTCAAGCCGCAGCTGTTTGAGTGCTGCCTGCGGCGCCAGCTCCAGCGTCAAAGCCAGGCTCTCGGCTTTCAACCAGGCCGATTTGGGCACGGACTTTGTTGCAGCCTTTGCTTCGGCAGCCAAGGCCGGTGTTTTTGGCAAGCTGTCTGGCTGTGCTTGCGCCAACAGCTTGATCTCGCTGGCGCGCCACTGCGCGCCGTCCCGCCATGCCAGGTTCGGGCTCGTGCTCAGGCCGGCCAGCAGGCTCAGGGTCAAGGGGCCGCGCAGGGTTTGCTCAGGCGGTTGCCCCGGTGGGATCAAGACCGGCGGCATCTTGCCTTCGGCCAAGGCTTGCAAGTTCAGGCGATGCTTGGCCCAAGTGCCCTGCAGGCTGGCGCTAGCGCTGGGCACCCTCCAGCCGCTGCCGCTGAGTTGCTCCAGCTTGGCTCTGACATCGAGCGCGGCGTCTTTGGCGCTGGCGAGCTCCCAGTTCAGATCAGCGCTCTTCAAACTGATGGCCGGCTGCCCGGCCATACCGCTGAGTTGCAGCGTTTGCGCCCGCAGCTCGGCTTGGGTTTGCCAGGTCCAGCCGAAGTCTGCTGCTGCAGCTTTGCCTGCGGCCTTGCCGGGCTGGGCCTGCAGATTGAGTTTGCCGGTCAGGCTGCCGTCCAGACGAATGGCTTGTTTGCCACTGCTCTGGCTGAAGGCCGCCAGCAGCGGCTGCAAGCCGGCCAGTTGCTCAAAGCGCAAATCGGCATCGCCGATCAACTGCCCGGCCGGGTTCACGCTGGCCTGCGCCAGCAACTGGTTGAGCGCGCCGGCCTGCAGGGCCAGCTTGAAGCTGGGTGTGCTGGCGCGGTCGCTGAATTGATAGTAGGCATCGGCACTGATGGGCACGCCGCCCACGGCGGTGGGCAGCAGTTGCAGCCGGGCCGAACCCAGCGGTGCTTGTTGTTTCAAGCTGCTGCCCTGGCCGGCGGCTTCGGGCCCGGCCTGCAAATTGGCTTCGAACAGCGCAGAAACGGCTTGCGGGTTTTGCTGCCAGACGCTGCCTTCCTTGCCGCGCCAAAAGCGCCGCAGGTCGGGCAGCTGAGCGCTGGCCTTGGCCTGCGCTGCCCAGCCTTGTGCGAAGCTGGCGGCCTTCTTCAGCGTCAGCTGTCCGCTGGCATGCAGCTCTGAGCCCTCCGACTGCAGCCGCAAACTCTGCAAGCTCAGTTCGCTGCGCGAGGCCTGTGCTTGGGCTTGCAGGCTGAGCGCCGTGCTGCGGGCGTTGTTGGCGCCAGGACCTGTACCCGTGCCGCCCATGCCACCCAAGCGCCCATCCAGCCTAGCGTTCATTTTCAGCAGCATGGGCTGCGGCCCGTCGGCGCCGATCTGATTGATGGCGCGGCCGGTGCTGAGCTCGATCTCGCCGGCCAATTGAAGCGCCACTGCGCGTGAATCCAAGCCTTCGCTGCGCAGGCCATCGACCGCAATCACCATTTGGCTGCCGCCTTGCTTGGAGCTGGCGCCGCGCGCATGGACCCGGCCGGCGGGCTGCTGCGCACTGCCCAGCATGAGCTCCAGGCGCTTGATGCTCAGCGCGGCCGGGTCGCCGGGGGCAATATTCAGATCCAGATTCAAGGCCCTCAGCGGCAGGCGCTGCGCGTCCCACAGTCCGGCCAGCGAATTGCTCAGCTCACTTTTGATGTGTAGCGTGGTTTCAGTGCTGGGCGATGTGCTGGGTGTGATGCTGGGTGTGGTGCCGGGCTTGGCTGGACCAAGCTCCAGCAGCTCCGCGTGGCCCGTCAAAGACGTGCGCGGCAGTCCGGATGCGACGGCAGCCAAGTCCAGATTGCGCGTCGTCAGCTTGGCTTGCGGCAAAGGCCAATCGGCAAAGGGTAAGAGCTGCGCTTGCACTTGCATTTGCTGCGCCAAGGCCTGCAACTCGGCACTGGCGCTGAGCTTTTGCAGCGGCCCGCTCAGCTTGGCCTGGGCATTCCAGGCCGGCAGGCTTTGGCTGTCGTTGGCCTTGGACTGCAGCGTCAGATTCGCCTGCAGCGGCAGCTCGCCGCTGGTCTTGATGCTGGCCGCCGCCTGCAGTTGCAGCAGGTCCCAGCGCAGTTGCTCGATGGTGAATTGGTGCTGCGCGCCGCCTTCGGCGCTCAGCGCCAGGCTGGCGCGTAGATCGGTCAGCGGCTTGCTGCTCAGCGAGGGCAGGGCCAGCTCATCGATGCGCAAGGCATCAATGCGCAGGCCCAGCGGCAGGCGTAGGTCGGTGGGCGGCTTGCTGGGTTCGGTGCTTGGGCTCAAATGCAACTGCACGCGCTTGGCCTGCAGGCTTTGCAGTCTGAGATCGGCCCAGAGCCCGGGTGAAGTACTCCAGGCCATGCTCAGGCCTTGCCAGCGCAAGTCATCGATCTCAAGTTTGTCTTGCGAGCCGGGCAAGGTGTAATGCAGCGACTTGACCGACAGGTCGCCAATCAGGCTGCCTTGCAAGGCCTTGACTTCCAGACCGGGCACTTGGCCGAGCAGCCATTCGCCGCCGGCTTGCGTCGCCAGCCCCCACCACAGCGTGCAGCCGGCCGCGCCGAGCAAGATCGGCAGGGCCAGCACGCTGGGCAAGAGGCCGGTGCCACGGCGCCACAGTGGCTTCTTGGGGCGCGGGCTCGGCGTAGGGGCAGGGGCTGAAGCCGCTTGATCCGCTTGATCCGCTGTATCCCTTGTTTCCGCTGCTGTCTCACTCATGGCGCTAACTCGTCATTCACAGGGCTATGCCGACACTGAAGTGCAGGCGCCATTTCTTCGGCTCGGTCGCATAGGCATAGTCCAGCCGCAGCGTACCCAGCGGGCTGCGGTAGTGCAGGCCCAGGCCCACACTGGTGACGGGCTTGAGTTCGCTCCAGCTGGCGGCGGCCTGGCCGGCGTCAACAAACAGCGCGCCAAGCAGATCGGGCACGCTTTCCAGCAGACCATGCGCAATCTCAAGGCTGCCGCTCCATTGCACCCGCCCGCCCGTCGGGTTGCCGTAAGCATCCACCGGGCCTAGGCCTTCAAAGCCATAGCCGCGCACCGACTCGTCACCGCCGGTGCGAAAGCGCAGCTTCTCGGGCAGGCCGACGCTGTCGGAGGCAAAGATCTGGCCCAGCTCGGTGCGTGCTGCGCCGTAAAAGCCGGCCGGCAGCGGGTAGTAGCCATAGACCCTGAGCTGGCCGCGGCCAAAGCCGCCGTTGTCTGCCGTCGTGCTGTCGGCATAGCCGGCACCCACCAGCAACTGGCCCGTGTAGCCCTTGGTGGGGCGCAAAGTGCTGTCGACCCGACGCCGGGTCCACTGAATATTGGTCGAGACGGCGCCTGCGTTGGTGACCAGCTGCGGCGTCTCATCGCGCGCACGCAGCACTTCCAAAAAGTAGGTGCGGTCTTGCCGTGGGGTTTCTCGGTTACGCCCAAGGCGCGCGCGCAAATTGCTGTTGACGGTGCCGTCCTGGCTCAGGCGCTCGGCGAACAGCGCGGCCACATTGCGCTGCATATCGCTCAAGGGGTAGGAGCTCAGCTCCACATCGGCCGAGCTTTCTTGCTTGCCGAGTTTGAGTTGGGTACGCGAGCGCAAGTTCCAGCCAAAGGGTTGGCGGTGGATGTAGTCGGCGCCGACGCGGGGGCCGGTGGAGGTATCAAAACCCAGGCTCAAGGTCACTTGCTGGCGCGGCGCTTCTTTGAGCAGCACATAAACCGGGCTGGCGGTAGCCGGGCTGATGGCAGCCGCAGGGGCAGGGGCGGTGGTGGGCCAGGTGGCCGGCGCCGGCGACTGCGCTGGCGCGGGCTCGGCAGCGGCGCTTGAAGCGCCGGACGCAGCAGAGGCAGAGGCAGAAGAGTCGGCGGGAACAGGAACAATAGGCGCTTGATTGGCATCAGCCGCTTCAGCCGTCGCTTCAAGTTCGGCGATTTCCAGCACGGCCGTTTCGGGCCGAATATCTACGCTGGCACTGTCGAACAAGGTGGTGCGCAGCAAGCGCTCTTGAAAGTCCAGCATTGCGCGCTCGGTATAGGGCTCGCCCGGTTCGAAGCCGGCCAGCCGCTCCACCACCGAGGCGGGCAGATGCTTGAGGCCGCTGATTCTGAGTTCGCCCAGGCGGAACAGCGGCCCGCTGGCCAGCTCCAGGTTCAGCTCGACGCTATTGCTTTCGGTGTCCACGCGGGCGGCCGAGCTGGCCCAGCGCGCCAGCGGGTAGCCCTGCGCACGCGCACGGCCCAGCATGGCGGACTTGGCGCCGCTCCACTCGCCCTGCGTGAAGGGCTCGCCCACTTGCAGGCCCCAGTCGCTGAGCATGCGCTCGCGCTGGCGAGTCTTTTGCGTCAGCAGCCGTTCTTCGGGCGCGCTGGCGGCAGTGTCCGCAGGCACAGGCTGCAGCAACTCTCCGCTGAAATTCAGCGTCAGCGCGGTGACCTTGGCCTGCGGGCCGGGCTCAATCCTGACGGTGATGGTGGGGCGCTGGTAGTCCTCGCTGTCGGCATCGGGCGCACTGTTCTCGACCTCGATTTGTGCATTGAAGAAACCTTCGGTTTCAAGCAAGGCGCGGGCTTGTTGGGGGGCCGCGCTGCTCAAGCGCCTAAGCTCTTGCGGGCTCAGGCGCTGATCTTCCGGCGCGCTGCGAAAGCGCGCCAGGTCCAAATGCGTCTCGAGCAAGTCGCGCAGCTTCTTGGGCGCGATCACGACCAATTTGTACTCGGCCACCAGCCGGCCGCTGCTTTGCTCGGCCTTGGCTTGGCGCTCAATGGCCGCCTTGGGGTTGAGGCTGTCTCTGAACTCTTGCAGCGCGCTGCAGCCGGACAGGTTCAGCAAGGCAAGGGCAGCCAAGCCAAGACCCAGAATCCTTTTGAATTGGCGCCTAGCCCTCATTTGCTCAACAAGCGCATCGCGCCTTCGAGCCCGCTGAGCGAGAGGGGGAACATGCGTTGCTGCATCAGTTGCTGAATCAAGGCGACGCTTTGGCGGTACTGCCAAACGCCCTGCGGCTCGGGGTTGATCCATGCGTAATTGGGGAAGCCGTGGGTCAGCCTTTGCAGCCATTCGGCGCCGGCTTCTTCATTGTTGTATTCGACGCTGCCGCCGGGCTGCAAGATCTCGTAAGGGCTCATCGTCGCGTCGCCGACGAAGATCAGCTTGTAGTCCTTGTTGTACTTGCGGATCAAATCCCAGGTGGCGGTCTTTTCGGCAAAGCGGCGCTGGTTGTTCTTCCACACAAAGTCATAGACACAGTTGTGAAAGTAGAAGAACTCCAGGTGTTTGAACTGGGTCTTGGCGGCCGAAAACAACTCCTCAACCCGGTGCACATGTTCGTCCATGGTGCCGCCCACATCCATCAAGAGCAGTACTTTGACCTTGTTATGGCGCTCAGGCTGCATGCGGATGTCCAGAAAACCGGCGTTGGCGGCGGTCTTCTGTATCGTGTCGTCGAGGTTGAGCTCCAGCTCCGCGCCTTCGCGGGCGAAGCGCCTCAAGCGCCGCAAGGCCACCTGGATATTGCGCGTACCGAGTTCGAGTTGGTCGTCATAGTCCTTGTAGGCACGCTGTTCCCAGACCTTGACCGCGCTTTTGTTCTTGCTGGCGCCGCCTATGCGTATGCCTTGTGGGTTATAGCCGCTGTTACCAAATGGGCTGGTGCCGCCGGTGCCAATCCACTTGTTGCCGCCTTCGTGGCGCTCTTTCTGCTCTTCGAAGCGTTTTTTGAGCGTCTCCATCAGCTCGTCCCAGCCCATCGCCTCGACAGCGGCCTTTTGCTCCGGTGTCAGCTCCAGTTGCAGGTGTTGGCGCAGCCACTCCAGCGGCACATCCTTGCTGAAGTCGGTCAGCAGCTCCACGCCCTTGAAATAGGCACCGAATGCGCGGTCGAACTTGTCGAACAGCGCCTCGTTCTTGACCAGGGTGGTGCGGGCCAGATAGTAGAAATCATCGATCGAGGCAACGCCCTCGGCGCCGATGACGCCGGCCTTGAGGCCTTCGAGCAGGCTCAAAAACTCCCGCACCGAAACAGGTAGCTTGGCAGCGCGCAGGGTGTAGAAGAACTTGATCAGCATGACAGCCCGTTGAGGGACAAAGCGGCGAAAAGGAGCCAGGGGGTGGATTATCTACTGGCCTTAAATATGCGGCCCTGATCTGCGGTCTGGCTTGGGCTGCTTGCAGCGCCCGAGCGGGGCAGCGGTTCGAGCCTCTCAGCCCAGGGCTTCGGCGATCCCCAGCGCCAAGGGCCTATTGAATTCGTTCAAATCACCATCGATAGATTGGCCGCTCGCTCTGCGCGGCGCGGCCAAAGCGAAGTCCTCTCGCCAAGCAAGGCAGTCTGTCTCAAGGCTGAGAGGGCTTGCCCTTGCCGAGCAAGTCCCAGGATTTTTTTGAGGGTCGTGCAGAAATACTTCAGGTTCGTGATTCTTTGCCGATACGACAGAGTGCACGCGCATATCTCGTGTCGCCCTTGGAGTCCTTGATGAAGCAATTCGACGAATTGGCCTTGAACCCCACACCGGCGCTCGAAGCCGGCGCCGCTCACCACTCAATGCCCGGTTCTGCCCGACCCGCAGTCAGACCTGAAAGCAGAACGCAGCGCCAAGTACTCCACCCACGCCTACCCAATAGATTGCGCGACCTCGTTGTTTGCTTGAGTGCTTGCTTCGGCTTCAGTTTTCTGAGCGCGCAAGCTGCCCGGGCGGCCCAACTGCCCACTGGCGCTCAAGTGGTGGCCGGGCAGGCGCAGATCAGCGCACAAGGCAATGTGCTGACCGTGCAGCAAAACAGTGCCTTGCTGTCGACCGACTGGCGCAGCTTCAATATCGGCGCCGGCCACACGGTCAACTTCATCCAGCCTTCCAGCACTTCGGTGGCCTTGAACCGGGTGGTGGGCAACGAGGTCTCGCGCATCCAAGGCGCATTGAACGCCAATGGCCAAGTCTTTTTGCTCAATCCCAACGGCGTGCTGTTCACGCCGACGGCGCAGGTCAATGTTGGCGCCTTGGTCGCCAGTACCTTGAAGTTGGACCAGCAGGACTTCCTCGCCGGCCGCTACCGCTTCAGCGGTGACAGCAGCAACGCCGTCGTCAATCAAGGGCAGATCAGCGTCGCTTCGGGCGGCGCTGTTGCCTTGATCGCGGCCAAGATCAGCAATAGCGGCCGTATCTTTGCGCCGGCCGGGCAGGTGCTGCTGGGCGCTGGCTCAAAAGTCGTGCTGGACTTGGGCGGCCCGGTCAAATTGAAAGTCGACGCGGCCGCGATCGATGCTTTGATCGAGCAAGGCGGGGCCATCAAGGCCGATGGCGGTCTGGTATATCTCAGCGCCAAGGCCGCGGGCAGCCTGGCCAGCACGGTGATCAACCACAGCGGCGTGACCGAGGCCCAAACGCTGGCCTCCGGTGAAAAAGGTGAAATCTTCTTGATGGGCGGGATGAAAACAGACCGCATCGTGGTGGGCGGCCTGCTCGATGCCAGTGCGCCGCAGGGTGGCGGTGGCGGTTTTGTGGAGACCAGCGCGGCACGGGTCGATTTCCACCCTGGCCGTGTCGTCACAACGCTCAGCGCCGATGGACGCAATGGCACCTGGCTGATCGATCCGAACGACTACACCATTGCGGCCAGTGGCGGCAACATCAGCGGCAGCCAACTCGGCACCGACCTGGCCAGCGGCAATGTGGTGATCTCCACCGCCACCCAAGGTACGGCGGGCGGCAATGGCGATATCCACGTCAATGACGCGCTCACTTGGTCGGCCAATAAGCTGACGCTGACGGCCGAGCGAAATATCAATGTCAATGCGAACATGACCGCGACCGGCAGTGCAAGCCTGGCGTTTGTCTATGGGCAGGGCAGCAGCGATGGCAGCGGCAGCACTTACACGGTGGGCACAGGCGCAAAGATCGTGATCCCAACCGGCGCCGCGTTCACATGGAAGAAGGGTTCGGCCGCAGCGGTCAAGAACCTCGTGCTTGACAATGGCCTGCTGCGTTTTGGCAATGGGGTTGAAGATTCCATCAATACCGACGGGCAACTCAAACAGCCGTTCTACTTTGACAATGTGAACGGGCGCAACGGCTTCTTCAAGATGACCTTCTCCAACTATCCGCTGGACATTGCAGTGGGCAGTGGTGGGGACGGTAGTGCATCTTGGAATTACAACGGCCAGGTCCGCTCGACAGGTGACAACAGCTTTTTGCCTGCGCTGAGCAGCAAATCGATTGATATTTCCGGCTACCGAGAAGGGGTTGGCAGCATCGTGGCCTCCTCCACGGTGAGTTTCAGCTCGGGGCAAAGCGCCAGGCTGGAGAACAGCTATGAGCTGCTGAGTGGCAACCGCTACTTGAAGACGGTCAGCAAGTTGACCAATCTCAGCGGATCGCCGCTCACCAATTTGCGCGTGTGGGTGGGTACCCGAGATGACTATGTCGCCCAGAACGACGGACCCACCAAGACCAAAGGCAATATCGCGGCCAACGCTTTTGTGACCTTGGGCTCGGCCGGTAGCGCATCGAACGCCTTGCAAGTCACCGAGAACAGTGGCGGAACCACGGGCGGCGCTGTGCTGTTCTATTCGACCTCCGATGGCATAGACATGACGCATGCCGGGTGCTGCTCGTTCAGCAATTCCACCAACAAGGATCCGCGCAGTTCGGCGATCACAGCCCAGAACGATGGCTCCTACGCCATGTATCAACGCTTTGCCGATCTTGGGGCCGGTCAGAGTTCGAGTTTCAATTGGTACTACGCTGGCGCGCCAGTCACGCTGATCGCCGGCGCCATTGCGGCCGTGGGCCAGGCAGCCGGCGGGGGCAGCACGCCGATCTATTTGCGCCTGAATCCAGGCAGCAGCATTTACGGCGCTCAGCCCAGCTTCAGCTACTCGCTGTTCGACGCCATCTCGGGCGGCAATCTGATCTCAGATGCGTCGGCTACCGGCACGGCCGTCTGGACAGGCGCCCCCAGCAGCACATCCAATGTTGGCACTTACAGCTTGAGCTATGCCAGCGGAGTCAGCTTGGGCAACACGGCTTACTCGCTCAATGCGGGTGCAGCGGGAAATTGGAGCATCACCCCGCGTACGTTGAATCTGAGCGTCAGCAAGACCTATGACGGCAATAGTTCGATGGTGTCGGGCTTTGCGCTGACCGGCATGGTCAATGGCGACAGCAGCCCCAGCCTGACCGGCACGGCGGCGGTGGCCAGCAAGAACGTCGGCTCGTACTCGGCCTTCGTCAGCAGCAGTTTGGCTTTGTCCAATAGCAACTACAGCTTGAGTGTCGGCACGGTGTCGGCCAGCATCGCAGCCAAGCCTTTGACCGCCAGCTACACGGCCGGCAACAAGGTCTATGACGGCAGTGCTGCGGCTGTTGTGGCGGCCAGCTCGGCCGACTTGATTGCCAATGATGTGCTGAGCATCGCCCATAGCAGCGCCAGTTTCGCAGATGGCAGTGCGGGCAATGCCAAAACGGTGACGATCGGAGGCATCAGCCTGAGTGGCGCCGACGCTCCCAACTACAGCTTGCAAAACATCAGCGCCTCTGCCAGCGCCAATATCAGCCCGCGGCCCATCACC
>CAUPEV010000122.1:0-15129 GCA_963510335.1 uncultured Roseateles sp. | reverse complement strand
GCTGGCACCGGCATGAGGCGGAGTTCCAGATTGTCTTCATGACCAAGGGCTGGGCGCGCTTTATGTATGGCGACCAGGAGACCCTGGTCGAGGCCGGTGACTGCGTCCACCAGCGGCCAGGCCTCGTGCACTACCTGTTCGACTATTCACCCGATATGGAATATCTGGAGATCGTCTCGCCGGCGGATTTCAAGTCCATCGATATGCCCGCAGCTGCCGATGTGCCCTTGCCCTCACCTTGGCGTGATTGAGAAGGGAGTTATGCAGAGCGTCCTCAGGGAGCCAAGGGCGCTCAGAAATCCATGTCCAGTTGCTCGATTTCCTCGGGCTCCAGCAGTGCAGCGGCGCGCCATTCCTGCATCTCGGGCATGGCCATGATGGTGCGGCAATAGTTGGCGCAGACTTCGCTGAGCGGCACGTCGTAGGTCAGAAAACGAGTCACCACCGGTGCAAACATCGCATCGGCCATGCTGCGCTGAGCGCCGAACAGAAAAGGGCCGCCGTAACGGCTCAGGCAATCGGTCCAGATCTCGATGATGCGTTCGATGTCGGGCAGGGCGCCGGCCCAGATCTTGTGGCCGGGGTAATGGCCTTTCAGATTCATCGGCAGCGAGGCACGCAGATTGGCGAAACCCGAATTCATCTCGCCGCTGACCGAGCGGCAATGCGCGCGCGCCAGGCGTTCGGTCGGCAGCAGGCCGGCCTTGGGCTTGATCTCATCCAGGTATTGCGCGATCGCCAGCGTGTTCCAGACCTTGGCGCCGTCGTGGCTGAGGCAGGGCACGCGGATGGACGGCGCCAGCAGCAGCAGCTCGCGGCGCGCGTCGGCGTCGTCGGGCGAGACCATTTGTTCCTCGAAGTCCAGCCCGGCAAAGCGGGCCAGCAGCCAGCCCCGCAGCGACCAGGACGAGTAGTTCTTGCTGCTCAGCGTCAGCTGCGCCGCTGGTGCAATGGCCGGTTTAGCCGGGATCACGGGGCTCGCTTTGGGTGCAGTGGCTGCTTTGCTGGCCGACTTGCTGGCTGGTGCGCGGCGGGTTTTGGGCGGCGATGCTGCGGGCATATCTGTCTCCGGTCGATGCTGGGGGGCAGCTGCATGCACGCAAAGCCTGTGCCAAGCCCTTCGCTGAGAGCTGATTAGGGCAAACACCGAGTTCTTGGCGCGTTACTTGCATGTCTCCAGCATCCCTTCACTGGAGAGCGCCACCATGTTGTACCAAGCCTTTCAAGCGCAATCCGATCTCATGTGGCCTATGCGCATGGCCTCCAAGCTGTCGCTGCCCTTTTTGCAAGACAGCGCCTCGGGGGCGGCCCGCTCCCCGTCGATGCGCCGCATGGCGGCAGCCTGTCATGTGATGGAGCTGGCCCAGGTCACTCACAAACGTCCGCCCTGGCGTATCGATCAAATCGCCAAACGCGGACTTGGCCGCGAGGCGAACGCGGCTGATGATGCATGGGCGGTGCAGGAGGAAGTTGTGCTGAGCACGCCGTTTTGCACCTTGCTGCGTTTCGCCAAGCTTGGCGCGCCGCCGGCGCCCAAGGTCTTGGTGGTGGCGCCGATGTCGGGCCATTTCGCCACGCTCTTGCGCGACACCGTGCGTACCCTGCTGCAGGACCATGATGTCTACGTGACTGATTGGCACAATGTGCGCGATGTGCCCTTGGCCGATGGCCGCTTTGGCCTGGACGAGTACACCCAGACCATCATGGACTTTGTGGCCGCGATGGGGCCGGGCGTCAATATCGTGGCGGTCTGCCAGCCCTGTGTGTCGGCGCTGGCCGCCGTGGCCCTGATGTCGGAAGACGCCCATCCGGCCACGCCCGCCAGCCTGACCCTGATGGCCGGTCCGATCGACTGCCGCATCAACCCGACCGGCGTCAACAAGCTCGCCGTCACCAAGCCGATCGAATGGTTCGAGAAGAATCTGATCAGCCAGGTGCCTTGGCGCCACGCGGGCGCGGGCCGGCGCGTCTATCCCGGCTTTGTTCAGCTGTCCGCTTTCATGAGTATGAACAAGGACAGGCATAGCGACGCCTTCAAGGCCTATTACCAGCACCTGGTCGCGGATGAGTTCGACAAGGCCGAGGTGACGCGCACCTTTTACGAGGAATACATGGCGGTGGCGGATCTGTCGGCCGACTTCTATCTGGAGACCGTCAAGCTGGTGTTCCAGGACTACGCGCTGCCCCAGGGTGAGCTGCGTTTTCGTGGCCGCCTGGTCAAGCCAGCGGCGATCCGGCGGACCGCGCTGCTGACGGTGGAAGGCGAGCGCGATGACATCTGTGCGGTCGGCCAGACCCTGGCCGCCCAAGACCTGGCCAGCAGCCTGCGGCCCTATCTGCGCACCCATTATGTGCAGCCCAATGTCGGCCATTACGGCGTCTTCAGCGGGCGGCGCTGGCAGAACGAGATCTATCCGGTGGTGAGGAATGTGATCCAGTTGTCGCAGTGAGTGCGAGTGGCGCGGCCGATTTTGTTTGGTGGTCGGGGGCTTGGTGCAGGGAGCAGCCGTTCACCTTCAAACGATGTTGCGCCGGCCATGGCTATCGGGTGCGCGACTCCGCTCGTGTCCCCCGGCTTCGCCTCCTCCTTTACCTCGCTTCGCCGCACACCCGACAGCCATGACGTCAGCTCTTTCGGCACAGCCGATCCTGCCGGAACAGAGCACCCAGTCGTCCTGATCATCGCAGTTCGCAGCGTCAAAGCTGTGCGACTGGTCCGAGCACTAAACAGACCTTGCCGTCTGGCGGCAGCGTGCCAAAGACCGCACTCAATCTTGCCGCAACTGAGTCTTGCGGCTGCGAGAGCTTCTTCTCACACCTGCCGCTTGATCGAGCTAGCGAATGCCTTGATGCTAGCTCGTGTAGCCGGCGTTCCCGGCGCCGACAGCTCGGCAGCTTTCGTAGTGAACCGCCGTCAGACCAATGACGCATTGCAGCGGCGCTGTTGAAAACGAAGTTTCAGCGTAGCCAAAGCCCAATCGGACACGGGTCCGGTCCCGCTTTAGCCATCCAGCCGCTTTTGGAACACCAGCCCTGCATGCTCGCGCAGCGCATGGAACTTGATCTTCGGCCAGTTGGCCTCGATCGCCCGCAGCTCGGGGGCGTATTCGACCAGCACGGTCGGCGCGTCGACCGCGTCATAGGCCATGCGGTGATCATTCGCGTCGATGAAGCGCTTCAACTCATTGGCATCATCGCAAGTGACCCAGCGCGCGACCTGGAAGCGGCTTGGCATGATGCGGGCCTTGCAGCCGTATTCATGCTCCAGCCGGTGCGCCACCACTTCAAACTGCAGCTGGCCCACGGCGCCAAGCAGCAGCACCGAGCCGGCAATCGGGCGGAAGACCTGGATTGCGCCTTCTTCGCCGAGCTGGGTCAGGCCGGCCTTGAGCTGTTTGGTGCGCAAGGGGTCGGCCACTTCCACCGAGCGGAACATTTCCGGCGCGAAGAAGGGCAGGCCGGTGAATTGCAAGGCTTCGCCTTCGGTGATGGTGTCACCGAGCTGCAAAACACCATGGTTGGGAATGCCGATGATGTCGCCTGCATAGGCTTCGTCCAACAGCTCGCGGCGTTGGCTCAGGAAGCTGACCACGGTGTTGGGGCGTAACTCCTTACCCGAGCGCACCACCTTGAGCCGCATGCCGCGCTCGAAGTGGCCGCTGACGACGCGCAAAAACGCAATCCGGTCGCGGTGCGAGGGGTCCATATTGGCCTGGATCTTGAACACCACGCCGGTGAACTTGGGCTCATCGGGCTGCACCACGCGCTGCATTGCGGCGCGCTCGGCCGGTGCCGGTGCCAACTCGACCAGCGCGTCCAGAATCTCCTGCACGCCGAAGTTATTGACCGCCGAGCCGAAGAACATCGGCGTCAGCTTGCCACTCAGGAAGTCATCCAGATTGAACTCGGCCGCTGCGTCTTGCACCAGCTCGATCTCGCCCTCGGCCTGTTCATACTGCATGCCGAAGCGTTCGGCATAAGCGGGGTTATTGAGGCCCTGCAGAATTTCATCGTCGCCGCCGGCCTTGCCCTCGCCGGGCGAGAACACGCGCATCTGCTTTTGGCGCAGGTCCATCACGCCGTGAAAGTGTTTACCCATGCCGACCGGCCAGGTGAAGGGCACGACCGTCATGCCGAGCTCGCGCTCGATCTCGTCCATCAAGGCCAGCGGATCTTGCACCTCGCGGTCCATCTTGTTGACGAAGGTCAGGATGGGCGTGTTGCGGGCGCGGCAGACCTGCAAGAGGCGGCGGGTTTGCGGCTCGACGCCGTTGGCCGCGTCGATCACCATCAGCGCCGCGTCCACCGCCGTCAGCACCCGGTAGGTGTCTTCGGAGAAGTCCTGGTGACCGGGCGTGTCGAGCAGGTTGATCACGCAGTCGCGGTATTCCATCTGCATCACGCTCGATGCCACCGAAATGCCCCGCTGCTTCTCGATTTCCATCCAGTCCGAGGTCGCATGGCGGGTCGCCTTGCGCGCCTTCACCGAGCCGGCGATCTGGATCGCGCCCGAGAACAGCAATAACTTTTCGGTCAGCGTGGTCTTGCCCGCGTCAGGGTGAGAAATGATCGCAAAGGTGCGGCGACGCTTGACTTCGGTTTGAATTTGGCTGGGCAGATCGGCTGACATAGTGGCGCTCGTTCGGTGCTCAGCTGGGGCAGCCGCACGCTAGGGTCGAGAAAATTTGGTCGCCGATTATCGCAGTGCTCGGGCTTGGTGAGCCGGGATGGCCAATTGCGGCCCCGCTTTGCTATCCTGCCCGCCATCCCGGCGCAAGGCATATGCAGGCTCATGACTCTCCCCACCCACCTCGAAACCGAACGCCTGATCTTGCGTCCCTTCAAGCATGCCGACTGGTCGGCGCTGCACGCCCATTACGCCGATCCTGCATGCACCCGCTTCACTTTCGGCCGCGCCTTGAGCGAGGCCGAGAGCTGGCGGGCGATGGCCAGCATGGCCGGCCACTGGGCGCTGCGCGGCTATGGGCCGTATGCGTTGGAGGAGAAGGCCAGTGGCGCCGTCATCGGCGCGGCCGGGCTTTGGTATCCGAACGACTGGCCGGAGCCCGAAATCAAATGGGCCTTGAGCCGTGCTTTCTGGGGCCGGGGTTTGGCCAGCGAGGCGGTGCGTGCGGTTCAAACCATGGCCTTGCGCGAGGCACCGGAGCTGCCCTTGATCAGCTTTATCAACGCACAGAACAGCGCCTCGATCCGGCTGGCGCTGGCGGTCGGCGCCACGCTGGAGCTTGAGCGCGAATTTCGTGGCAGCCCCTGGCAGTTGTATCGCCACCCCGGCTACGCAGTGCTGAGTGTCAACATCGCAGCGTTGGACCCCCACAGCGCCGCCGCGCAAGCTTTGTTGGCCGCCTCGGATCGCTTGATGGCCGAGCTGTACCCGGCCCTGGCCAGCGAACACCTGGAAAGCGCCACAGGGCTCGCGCAGCCAGATGTCTTGTTTCTCGGCCTGTGGGTCGGCGCTGAGCTGGCCGGTTGTGGCGCCGTCAAACGCATGCCAGCTGACGCATCCGGCCTTGCTTACGGCGAAATCAAGCGGGTCTTTGTGCGCCCAGAGCAGCGCGGCCGTGGCTTGTCCAAGCTGCTGATGCAAGGCCTTGAGCGGGATCTGATCGAACGCGGCCTTGGCCTCGCCCGCCTTGAAACCGGCATCCGCCAGCCCGAGGCATTGGCGCTCTATTCCCGCCTCGGCTACCAGCGGCGGGGGCCGTTTGGCGGCAAGCTGGCGGATGAAACGGGGGTGTTTATGGAAAAACGGCTGGCGCTCTAACGGCGTTCTAACGCAGCGTGGGAGCCGCGTCCGAAATCGCTTTGATGAGCTTTTTCAAGACATCGTCGGCAGCACGTTTCGCCGCGAGCGAGTGGTCGGTTTTGAATTCATCAAATTCTGCCCGCCCCTCGCCTTGCACCCTGATTTCCTTCACCGGCTTACCTTGCAAGTCAAGGAGGGGCAAGTTGATATCGATGGAGAAGTAAGTCGGCGGCCAAGTCAAGGCGCTGCTTGAAGATGAATTCGTTGTGATGTTGGGTGTGACGATATAGCTGTAGCCCTCAGCCTTAAGTTTCGGCTCGTCCAAGCCCTTGACCTTGCTGACCTCCGCAAACGACTTCGACAAGGCCGAATAGAGCCCGAGTTCTAAGTCTCGGTACGGGAAGTAGCTGACTTTGTCTCCGCCACCGCCGGGCGTCGTGACTTCGCGTCCCCGGTCTGTCTCGGCAATCACCAAACCCAGCTTTTTGTCGATTTTCGTGGCGCTGATGTTTGAATAGTCAACAGAAGCTGGGTTCAGCAAAATCGGCCTGGCGCAGCCCGCCAAGGATGCAGCGAGAGTCAAGGAAAGTGGGATAGAAAGCCATTTTTTCATTTTTGATCCCTTACTTGATGGCGGATTGGAAGGCTGGATCCGACAGCAATTGATTCAGCAACTTTTGAACCATCAACGGATACTGTTGCTGCGCTTTCGAAATCGCAATGGCGCCCATGAGGGACGAATCCCAAGACATTTCGGTGCGGTGCGTCTTGTCATAGCGTTGCACACCTGCGACCTTGACGATAAAGCGAGCTTCGATTTCTCCGCTATTGGTTGATATGCCGCCTGCTGCAACATCGTTCTTGAGCAGCAGACCGCTGATTTCGATGGCCGAGCCTGCGTCAAGCCTGCCCGCCATTGACAACTCTTGACGCAGGGCATCGGCCAAGTAAGCTGCGAAGTTGGTGCCGACCGGCGACTCCATTGACGAGCCACGCAGGCCAATCGAACTCGCACCCGCGGCCCCAGCGTTGACCGTGAACGCACCGACGGCTACGGGCTTTGGCGCCTTCTTGATCAGGCTGATGTTGTCCACCGAAAGCTGGTAGTACTGCGCCTTGCTTGCGCAGCCACCGAGAAAAACCATCGCAGCGGCGAGCGCGGATACCAAAGTCAGTGAAGAAGTGTTTCTTTTCATGATGACCTTTGAGTGCATTGACGGGAACGCGGGTGAATGGTTTTGCTAAGTGGCGAGTGCGGGTCTTACTTGGCGGCGCCGCTTGCGGCAGCGCCAGGAGCGGTCGGAGCGGTCGGAGCTGGCGCCACAGCGGGTGCGGCCACCACACCGTTAGTGCCCATGACGACCGTGATTACGGCCGGATAGTCATAGGCGGCCCCTGTGGCGACATCTACGCCAGCGCCGATCACGCCGCCCAAGAGGATATTGCCGAAGGCCATGCCCTTGGTGGACGACTTGACCGTCAATAGGCCAGTTTTGTAGTCAGGCTTTTCGCACGTGATCGATAGATCCTCAAAGCTGCGGTTCACGGTCGTGCTGCCGGGCGTGGTGAGGTGCCAGGCGCCTTTGTCGTTGCTGAGCTTGCAGCTGGCGCCAGCGACGGCGCCGGTGTCAGCACGGGTCTCAACGGTCAATGGCTGGTTGGTGCCGCTGACGATAGATGCGCAGCCAGTCAGTTGCAGCATTGCGAGCGCGAGCAGGGGAGTAGAGAGTTTCATTTGACTAGATGGGCTTGAAGAAATGTTGGAAGCTAAGCTAAACAGCAGCTGCCAACGAAGCAAATCGCATTGAATGCGTGCAAGGTCTCGCAGCAGCAGCTGAAAGGTCTCTGAAGAGGGGGCTTTGGTCGCGGCCTTGCACTTGTGCAGTGGCCAAAAAAGCATTCGCCAGCGCTGCCAGAATGGATTGACTTTGACTCCCTACTCGTCGACTGTTGTCGCTCTTGAGCTTGCCCCACCTGAGTTGGGGCGGGGCGGATGGTAGCAGCGGAAGAAATGTGAACTTACTGGTGTTCACCCTGCTTTGCCTTGAAAGGGGTTTGATTGCTTGCCATCGCACATGTAAGCCAAGCTTTTCAGCGCTGCGGTCTTGTCTTTGCTTGCCAAGCCTTCGCTACGGACGTACTCCTTGCGAAGCAGCGGTTCTGAAGGAGTGGGCAGCCGCTTCAGGCGGGCGAAAAGCGCCCATTTCGGCCAGATCGAGGGGATCGAGTTCGGATAGCATCTGTCGAGCATTCATCTAGACCGACCGGCATCTCCGAGAACGGAACCCCGCATGGCGTTTTGGCATCGACTCGTGGCGCGTTCCGGCGGCAAAGGGCTGACGCTGCTGCTCTTGCTGCTCGGTCTGGCTTTGTCAGCGGCGGCGGGCCTATGGCAGCGGCACGTTATCGAGATCGAGGCCGAGGCGGAGTTCTTGCGCAATGTGGAGCGCACGTCCAGCGAGGTTGAGCGGCGGTTTTCGCAGCCCATTTCCGGTTTGAAGGGGCTGCGCGGTGCTTATGCGGCCAGTCAGGCGCTGCGCCAGCAGCTCAGCCGGGCCGAGTTTCGAGCCCATGTGGCCTCACGCGAACTCGCCACCGAGTTCCCCGGCGTGCGCGGTTTTGGCTATATCGAGCATGTCTTTCGCGCCGAGTTGGAGCGCTTTTTGGCCGCCGAGCGTGCCGACGGCGCGCCTGATTTCGCCATCCGGCAGCTGGTCGACAAACACCATGGCGACCTGTTCGTGATCAAGCTGATCGAACCGGCCGCCAACAATACCGGAGCTCAGGGTTTGGATGTCGGCTCGGAGCCATTGCGCCGCGCCGGCGCCGAGATGGCCGCTAACACCGGCGTGCCGACCATCAGTGGCGCTATCGTCCTGGTGCAAGACCAGCAGAGGTCGGCGGGTGTCTTGCTCTATGTGCCGGTGTACCGACGCGGCGTGCCGCTGGACAATCCCGAGCAACGCCACGCGGCCTTGTTGGGCTTGTTGTACGCGCCCATCGTGCTGAATGAACTCTTGGACGACATGCCCGATGTGAAATCGGGACGTATCGACTTTGAGCTCTACGACGCCCGCCCAGGCGAGGCGCTAGGCACTCCGATCTTCGATGGTGATGGTCATGTCAGTAGCCTGGCGCCGGGTCAGGCCGATTCTTCGGGCCGGCGCTTCAGTCATCAGCGCGCGCTCAGGGTCGTCAATCGCGACCTGACCCTGCGCATGAACAGCACGCCGCAGTTTGATGCAAGCCTGGACCACAAGACGCCGTGGCTGCTGTTTGGTGCTGGCGCGCTGGTCACTGTCCTGTTGGCCGCGATGCTGCGTCAACAAGCGCAGGGCCGGGAGCTGGCCGAGGCCAAAGCGGAGGCCAAAGCGGCCGAGTTGGTCGTCGCGCAACGTGACAACCAGGCTCTGTTGAACACGCTGAATCTGGCCGCTATTGTCTCGGTGGCCGACAGTGCCGGCCGCATCACCATGGCCAATGAAGCCTTCTGCAATATCAGTGGCTACACGCATGAGGAATTGCTCGGCCAGACGCACAAAATCGTCAACTCGGGCTTGCAGCCGGCGCAGCCCTGGGCTGAGATCTGGCAAACAATCAGCGCCGGCTTTGCCTGGCGCGGCGAGGTCTGCAACCGGGCTAAAGACGGCTCGTACTACTGGGTAGATACCTTTATTGCGCCGGTCTTGGGCGCAGACGAGCAGATCGAGAAATACATAGCCATTCGCACCGACATCACGGCGAACAAGAACGCCGAAGAAGCCTTGCGCTGGAATCAGTCGCTA
Organism: uncultured Roseateles sp.; assembly: GCA_963510335.1. Lineage (GTDB taxonomy): Bacteria > Pseudomonadota > Gammaproteobacteria > Burkholderiales > Burkholderiaceae_C > Paucibacter_A. The sequence continues at coordinate 5,577 of CAUPEV010000122.1, read as the reverse complement.
TTGCAGATGATGTCGAACAGCTCGCCGCTGGCCTTCTTTGTGGTGGATAACCGCAGCGACGAGATTCTGTACTTCAACCAGCGGTTTTGCGATATCTGGGGCATGGCGCATCTGGCCGAGGCGATGCAGCGCGGCGAGCTGAAAAATATCGAAACCATGCCGACCCGACGCGCCTTAGTGGCCGATGAGGCGGGTTTCACGGCCGGCTATATAAAGTTGCAGGACATGGCCAACCGGGCCCAGATTGAGGACGAGATCGTCTTCAAAGACGGCCGCACGATCCGGCGCTTTTCGACCCAGATTCGTGACGCGCAAGACCGCTACTTCGGTCGCTTCTTCATCTTTGAGGATGTCACCGAACGCAAGCAGGCCTTGCTGGCGCTGCAAGATGCGCGCGCCGCCGCGGAAGCCGCCTCGACCGCCAAGAGTCAGTTCCTGGCCAATATGAGCCATGAGATTCGCACGCCGATGAACGCGATCCTGGGCATGCTGACCCTGCTGCGCAAGACCGAGATGACGGCGCGCCAAGCCGACTATGCGGCCAAGAGCGATGGCGCTGCGCGTCAATTGCTGGGCCTGCTCAATGAGATCCTCGACTTCTCCAAGATCGAAGCCGGCAAGATGGAGCTGGACCCGCAGCCCTTTGTCCTGGAGCAACTGCTGCGTGATTTGTCGGTGATTCTGGCCGCTGGGGTCGGCGCCAAGCCGGTCGAGGTCTTGTTCGATATTGACCCGCAATTGCCCCGTACCTTGGTCGGCGATGCAATGCGCTTGCGGCAGGTTTTGATCAATCTCGGCGGCAATGCAATCAAATTCACCGCCAGTGGCGAGGTCTTGCTGCGTGTTCTGGTGTTGCAACGCAGCGCGCAAGACGTGACGCTGCAATTCAGCGTGCTCGACAGTGGCATCGGCATTGCCGCCGAAAACAAGACTCGCATCTTCAGCGGTTTCACGCAGGCCGAATCATCGACCACGCGGCGCTTCGGCGGCACCGGCCTGGGCGTGGCGATCAGCCAGCGCTTTGTGGCGTTGATGGGCGGTGAGCTGACCTTGGACAGCGAACTTGGGCGCGGCAGTCGCTTTGCTTTCACGATCACCTTGCCTCTGCCAAATCCTGCGAATCTGCCTGAACAAGCATTTGATGCCGAGTCGCCGCAGGGCCCCGCCTGGCGCACCTTGATCGTCGATGACAACACCCACGCACGCGTCTTGCTGGCGCGCATGGGCCAGGACTTGGGTTGGCAGGTCGAGCAGGCGGCCAGCGGCGAGCAGGCCTTGAACCTGCTGCAGGCCAAGGCAGATGCCGGCGCGCCTTTCCAATTGGTGTTTGTCGATGGGCAGATGCCGGGCTTGGACGGCTGGCAAACCTGCCAGCGCATCCGTGAGTTGGGGCTCAAGGGCGAGGCGCCGGTGCTGATGATGGTGACGGCGCAGGGTCGCGACCTGTATGCGCAACAGGCCCAGGCCGAGCACGACAGCGTGGACGGCTTTGTGCTCAAGCCGCTGACCGCGTCCATGTTGCTTGACGCAGCGCTGGCTGCCGGGTCGGCCCGCCGCTTGACGCGGCCTTCGCGCATGCCCGGTACGGCCGCAGGCGAGCAGCGCCTGTCCCCGCTGCGGATATTGCTGGTGGAAGATAACCTCAATAACCAGCAGGTTGCTGCTGAGCTGCTGAGCGACGAGGGTGCCAAGGTGGACATTGCCAACCATGGTCGCGAAGCCCTTGATTTTCTGGCGGTGGCACCTGAGGCCTTTGATGTGGTCTTGATGGACCTGCAAATGCCGGTCATGGATGGCCTTAGCGCGGCCCGCCTTATTCGCCAAGAGTTGGGCTTGATGCGGCTGCCCATCGTCGCGATGACCGCCAATGCGATGAGCTCCGACCGTGAGGCCTGTCTGGCTGCCGGCATGAATGACCATGTCGGCAAACCGTTCAATCTCGATGAGCTGGTGCGTGTCTTGCGCAAGCTTGGCGGCTTGGAACATGTCCCTGCTGCTGAGCCAGCTCGATTGGCCGTGCAGCAGCCGACTGGCGAGCTGGATGCGGAGAGCGCTGCCGCCTTGGCCGCCGGGGTAGACCTTGAGCTGGCGCTGCGTCGGCTGGGTGGCAAGCGGGCCAGCTATGTCCGCTTGCTGGGCAGTTTTGTCCGGGATCTGGCCTTGCTGCCGGAACAGCTGCGCGGGCAGCTTGCGCAGGGTGATTTTGAGTCGGCCACAAGGCTGCTGCACACGCTCAAGGGCACGGCTGCCACGCTTGGAGCTACTGCGATGGCGGCCGAGGCGGGCGAGGCAGAAGCGCGGCTGGGCAGTTGGCGCCAGCAGGGGCCGGCCGACGCGGCAGAGGTGGTCGAAGCGGGCCAAGTCTGCGAAGCCAGTTGCAGCTTGATGCCCTCGGCAAAGCCCGGCCTGCAGCGCTTGCACGAAGTCTTGCAAGTGACACCATGAAAAGATCCGCCTGAGGAATGAATTAGGTGGGCTGGGATCAGGTCAACAGCTGCAGGGGCAGCGTGATTTCGAAACAGCAGCCTGTGCCGGCCTCGGACGTGACGCGGATGCTGCCTTGCAGCAAGACGGTGACGAGGTTGTGGCAGATGTGCAGGCCCAGGCCGCTGCCGCCTTGGCCAAAACGTGTACTGAAGAAGGGGTCGAAAATTCGGTCCAGATGCTCGGCGGCTATGCCCTTGCCATCGTCAATCACTTGCAGCTGCAAGCTCTCTTGCCCCTGCCCCTGATCTTGACCCAGAGCTTGCGCCTTGAGCAATACCCGCCCGCCGCCACTGCTGCCACCGGTAGCGAAGCCATGCAGCAGCGCATTGTTCAGCAATTGCGCCAGCACTTGTTGCAGCGCGCCGGGATAGCTCTTGAGTCGCAAGCCAGCCGGCACCTGCAAATGCAAAGCAATGCCCGCCGCTTCAAAGTCCGCACGCTGCTCTCGCGCAAGCAAGTCGCAAAGCGGCAGCAGCTCGAACTCCTGCAGCGCTTCGCTGCGCGGATCGACGGCGATTTGTTTGAAGCGCTGCACCAATTCCGCCGCCGTATGCAGGCCGCGGATCAGCAAGTCTGAGGATAGGCTTGTGCTGTCTAAATAACGTTGCAGCTCGGCGCGCTTGAGTGCCTGAGCCTGCACTTGCTGTGCCAGCGCCTGGGTGCTTTGCTGCAAGGTGCTGGCCGCCAGCAAGCAGTTGCCGATGGGCGTATTCAGCTCATGTGCGACACCGGCGACCAGATGCCCCAGCGCGGCCAGCTTTTCTTGTTGCACCATTTGGGCTTGTACGTCGCGCAGGCGTTGGTGGGTCTGTGCGTTGTCGAGCGCAATCGTTGCGTAAGCGCACAGGCTGCGAAACAGCAATTGTTCACCTTCGCTCAGCTCGATGCGGCCATGGGGTTCAAGCGCCAACACACCCAGCATTCGCTCGCCCACCATCAGTGGCGCGCACAAGCCGCTGGCCTCGCAGTCACTGGCGGCACGCGCCAAGGCTGATTGCGAGTCGCCCAGGGCCACATCCGGGCCTGAGCTGAGTTGCCCCGCCGGCGTCACACGCAGCAAGCTCAGGTTTTTGCCATCCGCATTTGCTTGGCCGAAGATCAATGCGTCCAGCCCCAGCAAACCGTCCATATGCCGGGCCAGTGCAAGCAAGACCGCATGCCGCTCCAAGTTGCTGGTGATGTCCAGTCCCATCGCGCTCAGGCGCTCCAAGGTGGCCCGGCTGCGCTCCAGCGCGTCGGCGCGCTGGGCCTGCGAGTAGGCCAGGCTGCGCTGATGTTCGGCCTCGGCGCGGGCGCGGTCGGTCTGGTGCATCACTTGCATCACCGTCAGGCGCTGATTGGCGCCCTCGTTCTGAGCCTTTTGCCGGGTCGCTGCCGCCTGCCGTGCCAGGCTGTAGGCCTGCGCCGTATCGCCGAGTCGAGCATGCGCCTCGGCCAGCTCTTCCCACAGCTCGCCCGGTACCAAATAGCCTTCGATGCTGTGCACCAGTTCCAGCGCTTGCAGCAGATAGTGCAAGCTCGCACTGGCCGCTCGCAGCTCAGGCGGCGCGGGCAGTTGGGGGCATTGCGCATGCAGGCCTGCCAAGGCCCGCAGGCATTCGACCTGGCGCAATACATGGCGGGTTTGCTGCGCCAGTCGCAGCGCCTCTTGTGCCTGGCGGTGTGCTTGCTCCGCCCGGCCCAGACGCGCCAGAGCCTGTGCCTGGCCCCGGTGCGCATGGACCAGCAAGTCGGGGAACTGCTGCAGCACAGCCCCTTGCTCCAGCTCGATAAAGCCCGCCAAGGCGAGCTCGGGCTGGGCTTGATCGAGGTACAGATCCGCGCGGTACTTGTTGGCAATCAGATGCCTGCGTTGCGGCGCAAAGCCGCTCAGCAATTGCCTGCTCTCTTGCAAACATTCGGCGGCCGCGTCGAGCCGACCGAGTCGCCGCAAGGTTTCGCCCATCTGGCTCAATCCGTGCGCCAGGGCGAGCGGCCAGCCGCGGGCGCGGGCTAAGTCAATCGCCCGCTCCACCCATTGCAAGGCCAGTGCATATTCGTTCAAGCTATTCAATGCATCGGCCGCATTGCTGGCCGCTGCAATGGCCCAGTTGATTTGCCCAAGCTCGATGGCCGCATCAAAGGCTTGGAAGCGCAGCGTGGCCGCGCGGCCATAGGCACTCGCCTGTGCCGCCAAAGTGCCTTGCCATTCGAGGCCGCGGGTGGCCTGTATCGCGGGATGCAAAACCGCTGCGCTGGCCTGGAATGCGGTGTGCAGGGACCTGCCCTCATTGGGGTCGCGGTAGGTCGCGGCCAAATACAGCTCCATCTCGGCCATGCCGGTGCGCACGGGCTCTTGCACTTGGCGAGCCAAGTCCATGACCTCGGTCCAGCAATGATGACTTTGTTGGGCTTGACCTTCAAGCAGGGCTGACCAAGCCAGCAAGATACTCAGATCAATCCGGGTCAAGGATTCGGGCCAATATTGCAAACGCTGTTCGACTTGCTCGATCGCTGCGTGTACCGATGCGGGCTCACCGCAGAACAAGGCAATTTCGGCTTCAGCCAGCAACAACCGGGTGAGCAGCACCTGATGCTTGCCCTCGGGCGCAGCGGCGGCGACCAGATCACGCGCTTGCGCGGCCAAGGCCAAGGCACGCGGCCCGTCGCGCTGACGCAAATGCCATGTCAGCAGCTCAAGCAGTTCCAGTCGCCGCGCCTGCGGTGGGCCGGCGGCCAACTCAGCTTCCCAAAGCTGCACCTGCGCATTGCCAACAAAGTAATCCATGGCCGCCCTTTGCTAGGGCCTAAGCGTAAGCCCTATTGGCAGTTCGGGGCGTGCTTGGCTTTTGCAAATTGAGCCGGGGCGATTCGGACGTCCGAGAGACTCCTGAGCATCCAGGCGGTCTCTTGGCTGGGTCGACAGACCATCGGCGCTTTGCGCCTGCCCTATCTCCTGGGGAGACAGGGCTTGGCTACTCAGTCGTCCAAGTGAATCCTGAGCATCCAGGCGGTCTCTTGGCTGGGCCGACAGACCATCGGCGCTTTGCGCCTGCCCTATCTCCTGGGGAGACAGGGCTTGGCTACTCAGTCGTCCAAGAGACTCCTGAG
>CAUPEV010000121.1:0-15136 GCA_963510335.1 uncultured Roseateles sp. | reverse complement strand
GCCGCTGCCGAACTGGTCGCCGTCGTTGATACGGACAGCCCAAGCGTCGTACTCGGCGCCGCTGTGGCCAGCGCTCAGCAACTCCTCCAGCAGCACCGTGACCTTGACGCCATTGGGCGTGGCCAGCGAATAAAGCTGCAAGGGATGGCGGCCGACCGGCAGTTCCTTTTCATGCGTGGCGCCGGCAATGGGCCGATTGATGCTGGCGAACTGGCCGCCATTGGCCTTGTCCCAGGTCCAGACCTTAGGCGGGATGTAGGGGTTTGCTGAATCGTTCATCGGTTTCCTTGGTTGAATGGCTGTCTGTCCCACAAAGGCTCGGGCGCAAAGCGCTCGACCAAAAAGTCCAGCATCGCGCGCAGCGCCGCCGACATATTCTTGCGCGAGGCATAGACGGCATGGATGCTCAATTCAAGCGGCTTGGCCTCGGGCAAAAGCGCCACCAAAAGGCCGGCACGCAAGGGCTCGGCGGCAAGATAGGTCGGCAGCAAGGCCACCCCGGCGCCGGCTATTGCCGCCTGCAGCAGGCTGCTCGTGTCGTTCGCGCTGAGATTGCCGCTCACCGCCACCGAGGCGGGTTCGCCGCCCTGCTCGAAGGTCCAGACGCTTTTGCCGTAGTAGAAATGGCTCAGGCAATTGTGAGCACCCAGCTCGGCCAGCATCTTGGGCTTGCCATGTTTGGCGAGATAGGCCGGCGCGGCGCAGACCACCGAGCGGCACACGGTCAGACGGCGCGCGATCAAATTCGGGTCCAGGTCATTGCTGATGCGGATGGCCAGGTCAATCCGTTCTTCGACCAAATTGACCGCGCGGTCGAGCAGGACCAGATCCACCGACACGGCCGGGTGCAAGGCGCCAAACTCGGCCACCGCCCGCGCCAGCTGCGCGTGGGCAAAAGAGCTGCTGGCCGTCAGGCGCAGCAGGCCTTGGGGTGCGCCATCGGGCAGCGCGACCGCTGAGCGCAAATCATCGGTCAGCGCCAACACCTGGCGGCAGCGCGGCAGAATTTCATTGCCGGCATCGGTGAGGCTGAGCTTGCGGGTGGTGCGGTGCATCAACCTGGCGCCCGCCCATGACTCCAGTTCGGCCAGATAGCGCGAGATAGCCGGGCGCGATTGATCAAGCTGTTCGGCCGCCGCTGATTGGCTGCCGCTGTCGACCACCGTCACAAAGACCCGCATCGCCATCAACTTGTCCATGGGCAGCGTGTCTCAGGTCGGCCGGTTCAAGCCGGTCAAAGGCGGCGCTCCGCCGAGCAGGGCGATCAAATTGTCGACCGCAAGATTACACATCGCCCGCCTTGTCGGCAGCGAAGCGCTGGCGATATGCGGCGTCAGCACCACATTGCTGAGCTTCAGCAGCGCCGGATTCAGGGCCGGCTCGCCCTCGAACACATCCAGTCCGGCGGCAGCCAGCCGCCCTGTGGCCAAGGCCTCGGCCAAGGCTGCGTCATCAACAATGCCGCCGCGCGCGATATGGGTCAAGGTAGCCGAGGGCTTCATCAACGCCAGCTCCCGCGCGCCGATCAAGTGATGCGCGGCCGGCGTGTAGGGCAACACGATGATGAGATGGTCGGCACGGCGTAGCAACTCTTCTTTATCGACCCACTGCGCACCGAGGGGCACCTCTAACTCGGCATCCAAGCGGCTGCGATTGTTATAAATCACCTTCATACCGAAGCCCAGGGCACCCCGTTTGGCGATCGCCTGGCCGATGCGGCCCATGCCCAAAACGCCCAGCGTGCTGCCGTGCACATCGGCGCCGGCCAGGAGGTCTATGGTCCACTGGCCCCAGCGGCCGGCGCGCAGGTAATGCTCGGCCTCGGTGATGCGCCGCGCTGCCGCCATCATCAAGGCAAAGCCGAAGTCGGCCGTGGTCTCGGTCAGCACATCCGGCGCGTTAGTGACCCAGACGCCATGGGCGCTGCAGGCCTCCAGGTCAACATTGTTATAGCCCACCGTCATCAGGCAAACGGCACGCAGCTCGGGGCAAGCCGCCAACAGCGTTCGATCAATCAGCTCGGTGCCGGTAGCGAACAAGCCGGCTTTGCCGGCCAGGCGGCGGATCAGCTCGGCTTGCGGCAGCGGCTGATCATCGAGCGGCTCTTCAAGTTCGAAATGCTCGGCCAGCCTGGCGGCGATGTCGGGGAAGATGCGCCGCGCCAGCAAGACCTTGGCTTTGGTGTCCGTGCCCATGCTCATGCCTCAATCCTCCAGGAAGCGCGTGAAGTCGGCCACCGCCGCACGTTCGGTCTGCAGCGTGTTCTCGACCGCGTCCGGATCGGCAAAACCCAGCGCCATACCGCAGACCAGCATCTGCGTCGGCGGCAAGCTCAGTTCCTCCCCGATCAGACGGTGGAACTGCGTGAAAGCGGCCTGCGGGCAGGTGTGCAGGCCGTGGCCGCGCGCCGCGATCATGATGCTTTGCAAGAACATGCCGTAGTCCAGCCAGCTGCCCTGCTCCATCACGCGGTCAATGGTGAACATCAGGCCGACCGGCGCGTCGAAGAACTGGTAGTTGCGGCCATGTTGCGCGTGCATGCCGGCACGGTCGGTCTTGGCCAGGCCCAGCAAGCCGTACAAATCCCAGCCGACCTTGCGGCGCCTGTCGATATAGGGCGAGGCCCACTCATTGGGGTAATAGGCATATTCCTGGGTGTGCGTACTCAGCTCGGCCGGGTCGTTATGAACGGCCAGTATGCGTGCGCTCAGGCGCTCTTTGGCCGCGCCGGTCAGCACATGGACCTGCCAGGGCTGGGTATTGGTGCCGGACGGCGCGCGCGCCGCCACGCGCAGGATTTCTTCAATCGTCGCGCGCGGCACCGGCGTGGGCAAAAAGGCCCGCATCGAGCGGCGGGTTTCTATCGCCTTGTCTACGGCGGCATGGTCTTGCGGGCTGGGGATATCAAACAGGTTCACGGCATCAATCCTTCTTGAGTGTTTGTAATGCACAGATAAATTCAGGGGGCAAGGCGCTGACCGGCCGGCGCGTCTGACGGTCCACATAGACATGGATGAAGTGGCCACGTGCCGCGCACAACTCGGCGCCTTCGGCAAACAAGGCAATCTCGTAGCGCACGCTGGAGCTGCCTTGCTTGGCCACACGCAGGCCAGCGTCAATGCGCTGCGGAAAAGCCAGCGCTTCGAAATAATTGCAATGTGTCTCCACCACCAGGCCAATCACCGCGCCGGCATGGATGTCGAGCGCGCCGGCCGCGATCAGGTACTGGTTCACCGCCGTGTCGAACAGGCTGTAGTAGACAACGTTATTGAGATGGCCGTAGATGTCGTTGTCCATCCAGCGGGTGCTCAAGCGCTCGAAACGGGCGTAGGCGCTGCGGGGTTCGGGCGACGGTCGGGAGTTGCTGTTCATGGCCGCGATTCTTGCATTGACGGCGGACTCAACTCCCGCCACCTCAACCAACTTTGCGCGGCCGCATTCAAGGTGTTCACTTGACAGGCCAGGGTGGTGGCGATGTCGCGACCATAGCCGCCGGCCATGCTCAATGCCACGGGGATGCGCCGCGCGCGCAAGGCGTCCAGCACCAGTTGATCGCGCGCCAGCATGCCGGCCGTCGTCAGCTTGAGGCGGCCGAGGCGGTCACCCTCATGCGGGTCGGCGCCGGCCAGATAGAAGGCCAAGCCGGGCGGCGTCTGGCCATGCAGTTGCCAGATGCGATCCAAAGCCGCTTCAAGGGCGGCCAGATACTCGGCGTCGCCGCAGCCATCGGCCAGTTCCACATCCAGATCGCTGGCCTCCTTGCGGGCCGGGAAGTTCTTGGCGCCATGCATCGAGAAGGTGAACACGCTGGGGTCACTTTGGAAGATCGCCTCCGTGCCATTGCCCTGATGCACGTCGAGGTCAATCACCAGCACTCGCAGCAGTTGGCGATGTTGCCTGTGCCACTCGGCCTGCATCAGCCGCGCCGCTACCGCCACATCATTGAACACGCAGTAGCCCGAGCCCCGATCGGCGAACGCGTGATGAGTGCCGCCGGCCATATTGGCGGCCACTCCTTCTTGCAGCGCCGCCCGCGCCGCCGCAATGCTGGCGCCGACCGAATGGCGCGAGCGCGCCGCCATCTGCGCCGACCAGGGGAAACCGATCTCGCGCTGCGCCGCCACGCTCAGCCGACCCAGCAAGACCGCATCCACATGGTCGGGCGTGTGCACCAGCGCCAACTCAGCCTCGCTGGCTGCTGGTGCTGCCTGCATGCGCAACAGGCCGGGCTGAGCCTCGAAATGCTCGCGCAGCAGCCGGTATTTGGACTGCGGGAAGGGGTGATTGGGCGGCAGCGCCAAGCTGTGCGCATCGGAATGAAAAGCCAACATAGCCCCCACCATAGCCGCTTTGGCGAGCCGAGCGTGTCATGCCCGCGTCACGCGCCAAGCGCAAGCTCTCTTCGAGGGAAAACAGCGCTGGATCTGCTGCCCCCTAACTTGTTGCGGCGCAGCAAAAACCTCTTGCAAAGTTATCGCTCATCCATATACTTTGCTTTGTTGCAGCGCAACAAATCCCGCTGTCGAAGCAATTCAACAGACCAATATCTCGGGGTAGACCCCGATCAAGGAGTGTTACATGCTGAATGCAGAACAAATCATCGCCGCCCACAAAGCCAATGTGGAAACTCTGTTCGGCCTGACAAGCAAAGCTTTCGAAGGCATCGAAAAGCTCGTCGAGCTGAATATGCAAGTTGCCAAGACGGCCTTGGCCGAGGCCGTTGAGTCGACACAAGCCGCCATGTCGGTGAAGGACGCGCAAGAGTTGTTGGCGCTGCAAACAACGCTGCTGCAGCCCAGCGCCGAGAAGGCCGCTTCCTACAGCCGTCATCTGTATGACATCCTGAACAGCACCAATGCTGCCGTGAGCAAGGTTGCTGAGGCCCAAATCGCCGACGTGCAAGCCAAGTTCTCGAGCGTGCTGGAGAGCGCCGCCAAGAACGCACCGGCCGGCAGCGAGAACGCCGTCGCCATGGTCAAGACTGCCGTCGCCGCCGCCAATAGCGCGTTTGAGTCCATCCAGCAAGCCACTCGCCAAGCCAGCGAAGTGGCAGAAGCCAATTTCGAAGCTGCCGCCGACTCGGCTGTCAAGGCTTCGCAAACCGCCACCCGCACGGCCAAGCGCGCTGCCGCCTAAGCCACGTCCACACATCCGCGAACGCAAAAGCCCGGTCCCGCACCGGGCTTTTTTTCGCTTGGCCCACGCTACATGGCTGCCGTTCGTTCAGCAATGAAGTCGCGCAGGCTACGCAGCAATGGCGTCAATTGGCGCCGGCTCGGGACCACCATGAACAGCGGCACCGCTTCGGTCGTCCAAGCGTCACACAGAGTCAACAGCCGACCCTGAGCAAGATCGCTCGCCACATCGAGGCCGGCCTTGTAGGCAATGCCTTTGCCCAGCAATGCCCAGCGGCGCACGGCGTCCCCGTCATTGGAGACATTGACGCTTTTGACGCGCACGCTGAACTCGGGCGCGCCGTCAAGCGAGAAACGCCAGCTGTCGTGGACTTCGTCACCCAACATAAAGCACAAACAGTCATGCCCACTCAGGGCCTGCGGTGTCGCCGGCACACCAGCTTTGGCGAGATAGTCGGGCGAGGCGCACAGTACCCGGCGGTTCGATGGCGCCAAGGGCAAGGCCACCAAGCCGGAGTCCGGCGGCTTGCCGTAACGAAACGCTGCGTCCACAGGTTCGCTATAGACATTGGCAATCCGGTCTGACAGTTGCAGGCGGATGTCTACCTCGGGATGCTGATTCTGGAATTCGTTCAGCCAGGGCAACAGCACATTGCGCCCAAGGTCTGAAGGTGCGGACAACTTCAGCACGCCGCGCAAGGCCTGCTCGCCGGCACCAACTTGCTGGCTGGCCTGCTGCAGCGCCTCCAAGGCAGGCCGGCACTGCGCCAAAAACCACTCGCCGTGCTGGGTCAGGCGCTGGCTGCGGGTGGAGCGCACAAACAGTTGCACACCCAACTCCGCCTCCAGCCGCTTGAGCGCTGCACTGGCGGCGGCCGGCGTCAAGTCAAGCGCGCGAGCAGCGGCCGACAGGCTGCCCTGATCCACCGTGCGCACAAAGATGTCGAGGTCTTGAAGGGCTTTCATGATCGAATACGCCGAAATTCAGCGTTATCTTAAATCTCGCAGCCCCGCAGGAGTGCTTATTTTCAAATTTTTCTTGAAGGCCTCTTCAATCCATGCGCTGTTTTTCAATCAACACAAACAAGCGAACATTCGTCCCTTGCTCATCCCAATTTGCTCATGCGCATGAAGAAGCCCGAGCCGATCCACCGAGCCCCTTGTTTCTTTCTCAGCCACGAAAGCCCGTCATGAGCGCCAAGCCACTGTTCCGCCCACTCCAACTTGGCCCGCTCACCTTGCCGAACCGGATCGTGATGGCGCCGATGACGCGCTCCCGCAGCAGCCAGCCCGGCGACCTGCCCAACCCGTTGATGGCCGACTATTACGCCCAACGCGCCAGCGCGGGCCTGATCATCACCGAGGCAACGCAAATCTCGCGCGAGGGCCAAGGCTATAGCTTCACGCCGGGCATTTACAGCGAAGCGCAGGTCGAAGGCTGGCGGCGCGTGACGGACGCAGTGCATGCCGCCGGCGGGCGCATGAGCTTGCAGCTCTGGCATGTGGGCCGTATGTCGCACGCCAGCTTCCATACGGACGGCATGCCGGTCGCGCCGTCGGCCTTGTCGCCCGATGCAAAGGTGTGGGTGGTCGGCAGCGACGGCATAGGCCGCATGCTCGACTGCCCGCTGCCGCGCGCCTTGGGGGCGGACGAGATCCCGCGCGTCATCGGCGACTTCCGTCGCGCCGCAGCCAATGCCATGCGGGCCGGTTTCGACGCCGTCGAGATCCACGGCGCCAACGGCTACCTGATCGACCAGTTCTTGCGCACGACCGCCAACCATCGCACGGACGGCTATGGCGGCGGCATCGCTCAGCGTACGCGCTTCGCTGAGGAGGTGGCCGCTGCGGTGGCAAGCGAGGCCGGCGCCGAGCGAACCGGCATGCGCTTGGCGCCCTTCATCACCCAGCGCAATATGAACTGCCCGGAGATCATCCCGACCATCCTGCATCTGGCGAAACAGCTTGGCGAGATCGGCCTGGCTTATATCCATCTGGCCGAGGCGGACTGGGACGACGCTCCGACCATCCCCAAAGCATTCCGCCACGACTTGCGCCGCGCCTACCCAGGCCGCGTGATCGTGGCCGGCAAATATGACCAGGCCCGCGCCGAGCGCATTCTGAGCGCAGGCCTGGCCGACCTGGTGGCTTTTGGCCGCCCCTTCATCGCCAACCCCGACCTGCCGGCGCGCTATGCCGCCGGGCTGCCGCTGACCGACTTCGACAGCCAGTCGCTGTTCGGCGGCGATGCCAGGGGCTATACCGATTACCCGCCCGCCGCATGAACCCCACAATTTTTAAAAGGACGCACATGAAAGCCGTTGGATACCAAAGCCCACAAGCCATCAATCAGCCCGACTCGCTGATCGACATCACGCTGCCCACGCCGATCGCCGCCGGCCGCGACCTGCTGGTCGAGGTCAAAGCCGTCTCGGTCAACCCGGTGGACACCAAAGTGCGCGCCAGCAGCGCACCGGCCGAGGGCCAGGCCTACAAGGTGCTGGGCTGGGATGCCAGCGGCATCGTCAAGGCCGTCGGGCCCGAGGTCACTTTGTTCAAGCCGGGCGACCGGGTCTGGTACGCCGGATCGATTGCGCGGCCGGGCAGCAATAGCGAGTTGCAGCTGGTGGACGAGCGCATCGTCGGCCATGCACCGAAGTCGCTCGACTTTGCCCAAGCCGCCGCGCTGCCGCTGACGGCCATCACGGCCTGGGAAATGCTGTTCGACCGGCTCGGCATCGCGCCGGGCAAGCAGCCAAACCCCAAGACCTTGCTGATCATTGGCGCTTCAGGTGGCGTCGGCTCCATCATGACTCAGCTGGCCAGACGATTGACCGGTCTGACCGTCATCGGCACTGCTTCGCGGCCGGAGACGCAGGCCTGGGTCACATCGCTCGGCGCCCATCATGTGATCGACCATGGCCGGCCGATTACCGAAGAGCTCAAGCGCATCGGCTTTCCGACGGTGGACTACATCGTCAGCCTGACCCAGACCGATGCACATTTCGCGCAGATCGTCGAAGCGATTGCGCCGCAGGGCAAGTTCGGCCTGATCGACGACCCGCTGTCGCTGGATGTGACGAAGCTCAAGCGCAAGTCCGTGTCCCTGCATTGGGAACTGATGTTCACGCGCTCGCTGTTCGGCACCGAGGACATGATGGGTCAGCACCGGCTGCTCAACGAGGTGGCCGAGTTGGTCGACGCCGGACTGCTGCGGTCTACCCTGGCCGAGCGTTTCGGCAGCATCAATGCCAGCAATCTGAAACGCGCCCACGCCCTGCTCGAGTCGGGCAAAGCAGTCGGCAAAGTGGTGCTGGAAAACTGGGACTGAAGCCCGACCGGTTGGACGGCGGCGCGCCACCATGCGTCAGCTTCATCAGTTATTTGCTGCAGCGCAACAAATAACGCTTGCAAAACAATTTCAAGTCTCTACAATTCGTTTTGTTGCAGCGCAGCATTTAACTGTGCAGCACCGAGCAAGACGAATTTCTTTTTGCAATCAACCGGGGGTAGCCCCCGAACAAGGAGCACACCATGCTGACAGCTGAACAATTCTTCGCCGCCCACAAAGCCAATGTCGAGACTCTCTTCGGCCTGACCACCACTGCTTTCCAAGGCGTGGAAAAGCTGGTCGAACTGAATATGCAAGTCGCCAAGACCGCCCTGGCCGAAGCCGTTGAGTCCACCCAAGGCCTGTTGTCGGTCAAGGACGCTCAAGAACTGCTGGCTCTGCAATCGACCTTGCTGCAGCCAAGCGCTGAGAAGGCTGCTTCGTACAGCCGCCACGTGCAAGAAATCACCAGCGGCACCAGCGCTGAAATCGCCAAGGTTGCCGAAGCTCAAGTGGCCGACGCTCAAGCCAAGTTCGCCGCTTTGGTCGAAACCGCCGCCAAGAACGCACCGGCCGGTTCCGAAAACGTGGTTGCCCTGGTGAAGAACGCCATCACCACCGCCAACAACGCGCTGGAGTCGGTGCAAAAGGCCGGCAAGCAAGCCGCTGATGTGGCTGCCGCCAACTTCCAAGCCGCGACCAACTCGGCTGTCAAGGCATCGCAAACCGGCGCCCGCTCGCCTAAGCGCGCTGCGTAATTGACAAACTCGCTCGGCCTTGGGGTCGAGCCGGGTGAATCAAAAAAGGCCCGGTGCATGCACCGGGCCTTTTGTCTTTCAAGGCCGCAATTGCAGGCGGTCCAGCTGATCCGCCACCAACTCCAGGCGCAACAAAGGGTTGTCAAGCTGCATCAAGCGCTGCCGCTCGTCGGGCGGCAAGGGCAGCAACTCGCACCAGCGGTTGGCCAACCAGCCGCAGTCGGCCCAGCGATAAGGCGGCTGCAGTGGCAGATCCAGCGCAGCTGCGCCCTGCTCCAGTTTGTGCAGCAAGGTTTGCAAGAGCTCGGCCGCCGGCAACAAGTCGCTGGGCACAGCCACCTCGGCATCCGCCGCCAGCAACTCGGCTTGACCCGACCACAAACCATGCGCGGACTGCTCGCTGTTCAAGAGCTTGAACCTTTGGCCGCCTACACAGCGCAGCTTGAACAGGCCGGCCTGCGGCTTCTCCAGAACCTGGATATGAGCCAAGGTGCCGAGGCTGTTGAAGCGCTCATTGGCAAAGCTCTCCTGGCCGCTCAAGCGTCTGCGCACCTCGCCACCTTCCAGCAGGCTCACCACGCCAAAAGGCAAAGCGGCCTTGTGGCAATGCGCCACCATGTCCAGATAGCGCGGCTCGAACACCTGCAGCTGCAAATAGCCGCCCGGAAACAAGACCGACTGCAGCGGGAACAGCGGGATCGACTTTGAGTTCATGAGATGTCCAGGCAGCTCGAAGCAGCAAGAGCTTCAATGAGTTTTGGCGGCGATCTTGGCCTTGATCTGCGCCAGCATGGCCAGCGCGACCTCCCGCCCAGCCTGCACCGAACGCTTGCGTGCGCCGAAGTCGGCACTGCCAACGCCGTCCAGCTTGGGGCGCAGCACGATGTCGGCATCACGCAATTCGAAGTTGTTGATGCTGCGCCCCATGATGGAGAAAGTCTGCAGCAGCATGCGAATCGCGTCGGTCCCGGGCCGCTCTTCGGGCGGCGAAGTGATGTCCACCGCGATCACCAAATCGGCCCCCATCTGGCGCGCATAACGCACCGGCACGGGTGCGACCAAACCGCCGTCTACATATTCGCGGTTGCCGATCTTGACCGGCTGAAACACAGCCGGCACCGAACTCGAAGCGCGCACAGCGGCACCGGTGTCGCCGCGCCGGAACAAGATGCCGGAGCCATCCGATAGATCGGTCGCCACAATGCCCAGCGGCAGCTTCATTTGCTCGATCTGCTTGGCGCCGGTCTTCTCCCGCACATAGCGCGCCAAGGCCTCGCCACGGATCAAACCCCGGGTCGGGAAGGCCCAGTCGGTGATGGCGCCTTCGTCCATGCCTTCAGCCAAGGCGGCCATCTCGCGTCCGCTCAAGCCTGAGGCGTACAGCGCCGCCACCAGGCTACCGGCCGATGTACCGGCGACCAGGTCAACTTTGATGCCCTGCTCTTCCAAAACCTGAATTACGCCGATATGCGCAAAACCGCGTGCAGCGCCACCGCCGAGCGCCAGCCCGATGCGGGGCGGCACCGGCGCAGCAAGCGGCACGGTCGGGACGGCCGGAACAACCACGACCGGATCCTGGGTCGCAGGCACCAGCGGTGCAGTTGAACAAGCGGCCAGAAACAAGCTCAACAACAGAGAGAAAGCGACACTGCGAGGCCGAGCGCTCGCGCAGAAATATGAAATGGGCATGGCCGATTCTAGAAGGCTGCAACACAATCAGGCTTCCCGTTCTAGGAGACCAGCATGGCAATCCAACACGCAAGCCTCGGACAGTTGATAGACCTGAAGGCGCTGGCCGAGTTCAGCGCGGGAACCCCCAGCACCAGCCTGATCAAGACCGACCAGCTGCAGCTGCTGCATCTCTTGCTGCCGGCCGGCCAACACCTGAGCCAACACAAGCTGGCCGGCGAGCTGTGCATCCAATGCCTGGCCGGGCGCGTGCGCCTGGACATGGCTGGCACCCACTTGCCACTCAGCGCCGGCCAACTGACCGTGCTGCGCGCCAAAGAGGCCCATGCGGTAGTGGCTGAACTGGACAGCAGCCTGCTGCTGACCCTGATTCACAAAACCTGATTGACTCTCAAGGCAGGGAAACCCCAGCCCAAAGCAGGCAGGCGGGGCGGCCACAATGGCCGCCATGAAAAACCAAACCAGAATGCGCCGCTGGGCGCCGCGCATCGTTGCAGGTGTCAGCGCCGCCGTGATCTTGGCCGGCTTGAGCGCGTGGCTCGCGGTGCGCGCCAGTCTGCCGCAGCTGGATGGCAGCATCGCCCTGCCCGGCTTGAGCGCACCCTTGAGCCTGGAGCGTGACGCGCTGGGCACTGCAGTCCTGCGCGGAGAAGCAAGGCCAGATCTGGCACGAGGCCTGGGCTTTTTGCACGCGCAAGAGCGCTTTTTCGAGATGGACCTGACGCGCCGCTCAGCAGCGGGCGAGTTGTCGGCCCTGTTTGGCAGCAAGGCCTTGGCGCGCGACAAAGAACGCCGAGCCCACCGCATGCGCGCGCGCTTGAGCGAGCGCTTTGCACAGTTGTCGGCCGCTGACCAAGCCTTGCTCAATGCCTATACGGACGGGGTCAATGCAGGTCTGGCGGCCTTGAGCCTGCGGCCCTGGCAATACCTGCTCCTGCAAGCCCGGCCCGAGGCCTGGAGCGCCGTTGATTCTTTGCTGGTCGTCAGCGAAATGTTCTGGATGCTGCAAGGCGCCAGCATTGACGCAGGCTTTGAGCGCGCTGCCTTGCGCGAGAGCGCTGGTGACGCGCTGTTCGACTGGCTGAACCCGCGCGGCGGCCATTGGGACGCAGCGCTGGATGGCAGCGAATTGACACAGCCCGCGCTGCCGACGCCGGCGCAGCTGGATTTGCGCAAGGCACAAGCCGCTCAAATGCCAGCCGCGCAGCGCACAGTGCCCGAAGAAGACCGACTGATCGGCAGCAACAATTGGGCCGTGGCCGGCAGCCGCAGTGTCAACGGCCGCGCCATCTTGGCCGACGATATGCATCTGGATCTGGGCGTGCCCAGCATCTGGTATCGCACCCAATTGGAGCTCAAAGACAAGCAGGGTCAGGTCTTGCGCGCGGCGGGTTTGAGCTTGCCGGGCATGCCCAGCTTGGTGGTGGGCTCCAACGGACAGGTGGCCTGGGGCTTCACCAATGCGTATGGCCAGTGGTTTGACTGGATCAAACTGCCGGCCGAATTGCCGACGGCGCGACTGAGGTCTTTTGCTGAGACGATTGGCGTCAAAGGTGCTGCAACTCAGAACCTGGAAGTTCAGGAATTTGACGGGGCGCCCATCGTGCGCGAGCGCAGCGGCCAACGCTATGCGCTGCGCTGGATCGCCCACCGGGGCGATGCCTACAACCTGCGTTTGGACGAGTTGCTCTGGGCGAGCGACGCCCCGAGCGCCATGCGCATCGCGCAGCAGGCCGGGATTCCGCACCAGAACATTCTGGTCGCCGACGCCAAAGGGCAAATCGGCTGGACCCTGGCCGGCCGTCTATGGGAGCAAGCGCCACAAGAGGCCGGCTATGCGCGCTTTCAAGCGCCAGCTCAATCCGCTGATTTGGCCTCCCATCCATGGCTGAGCCTGGCCGATTACCCGCAGGTTCTCAATCCTGCCAATGGCCAACTCTGGACCGCCAATAACCGCCAACTCGGCGGGGCCGGCGGCCAAACCATCGGTGATGGCGGCTTTGCACTGGGCGCACGGGCGCAGCAGATCCGCGACCGTCTGAGTGAGCGCGCCAGCCATGATCAAAGCAGCTTGGGGGCGATTCATTTCGACACCGAGGCGCGTTTCATGAAGACTTGGGCGGCTCGACTCCAGCCTTTGCTGGCGAGCAATCCGGCCTACCGCGAGGCCGCTGAACAGCTGGCACTTTGGAGCGGCCGTGCCGATGCCGATCAGGTCGGCTACCGCTTGATTCGCGCGGTTCGGCTGCGCACCCTGGATCAGCTGTGGAGCGCCTGGACGACACCCATGCTGGGCGCGATGCAGCAGGACGAAAAGCAGCGCTTCAAATGGCGCTCGCAATTCGAATACAGCGCCGTGCAAGCCTTGAACGAGCGCCCTGCCCATCTCTTGCCACCCGGCTTTGCCAGCTGGGATGCGTTTGTATTGGCGCAGCTGGATGCGACATTGAAAGAACTGACCCTAGACGGCAAACAGGCTTTGGCTCAAGCCACCTGGGGCCAATACAACGCCAGCCGCATTCAGCATGTGATGTCCAAGGCCGTGCCGGCCTTGTCAGGCTGGCTGGACATGCCCTCGGCAGCGCAAAACGGCGACACCGATCTGCCTTTTGTTGCCAGGCCCGCCTTCGGGCAATCGCAGCGTCTGGTGGTTTCTCCCGGGTCTGAAGCCGAGGCAAGCTTGTCCATGCCCGGCGGCCAGAGCGGCCATCCCCTGTCGCCCTTTTATGGCGCCGGCCACAAAAACTGGGCGGCCGCCAAGGCCACGCCATTGCTGGCCGGGCCGCCCCAACATCAGCTAAAAGCGCTGGTCCAGCAATAGCTGTTCAAAAGCGGCCAGCGGCACCGGGCGGCTGAAGAAATAGCCCTGGTAGGCGAGGCAGCCCTGGGCGCGCAGGAAGTCGCGCTGCGCCTCGGTCTCCACGCCCTCGGCGATCACCGCCAGCCCCAGGCTCTCGGCCAGCATCACCACCATGCGGGCAATCGCTGCGTCGTTGGGGTCAAGCAAGATGTCACGCACAAAGCCCTGGTCGATCTTGAGTTGGTCCAGCGGCAAGCGTTTCAGGTAGGCCAACGAAGAATAACCGGTGCCGAAATCATCGAGAGAGAAGCCCACGCCAGCGGCCTTCAAGGCATGCATCTTGGCCGTGACACTTTCGACATTGGTGATCAACACGCCCTCGGTCAGCTCCAGCTTCAGGCGCTGCGCGGGTGCGCCGCTACGGGCCAACACCGCCAGCACCTGTTCCACAAAACCGTCCTGGTGAAACTGCTTGGCACTGACATTGACAGACAAGCTCAGGCCAGCCATCTGAGACTGCTTGGCCCAGCTCGCCAATTGCCGGCAAGCCGTCTCAAGCACCCATTCGCCCAAGGGCAGAATCAAGCCGGTGTCTTCGGCCAAGGCAATGAACTCAGCCGGCGATACCATGCCCAGCTTGGGGTGCAGCCAGCGCAGCAGCACCTCGGCGCCATTGATGCAGTCCGGCATGCCCGGCGCGCTGTGCGTGACCTGGGCCTGGTAATGCAGCAAGAACTGCCCCTGTGCCAAGCCCTCGCGCAAGCCCGCCTCCATCGCCGCACGGGCCGTCACGACGGCCTGCATCTTTGGGTCGAAGGCGCGCAAGGTGTTCTTGCCGGCGGCCTTGGCCTGATACATCGCCAAGTCGGCCCGCTTCAACGGCTCTTCGATGCCTTCGGGCTGCTCGCCAAACAAGGTAATGCCTATGCTGGGCGTGCTGTGATGCTCGTCACTGGCGAGCCGATAGCTGTCGCTGAGCAGATTGAGAATCTTGCGGCCAACCGCATCGGCCTGCGCCGCAGCCTCGAAAGGCTCAGCGCTGAGATCCTCCAGCATCACCACAAACTCATCACCGCCCAGCCGAGCGACGCTGTCTGATTCACGCACGCATGTCAGCAATCGCCGCGCCACTTGCACCAGCAATTGGTCGCCACGCTCATGGCCCAGCGTGTCATTGAGGTTCTTGAAATTGTCGAGGTCGACAAACAGCAAGGCACCCAGGCTGCGATGACGCAAGGCCATCGCCAGCGCTTTTTGCAAGCGGTCCATCAACAAACGCCGGTTTGGCAACTGGGTCAAGGGGTCATAGAAAGCCAGATTCTTGATCTGATCTTGGGCCGCACGACGCTCGGTGACATCTTGAAATGTGCCAATCAACTTGGTCGTTACGCTACGCTCTCGCTCAGCAAAGCCCTGCACCCGT
>CAUPEV010000120.1:0-15179 GCA_963510335.1 uncultured Roseateles sp. | reverse complement strand
TTGGACGCATTGAGGAACTCAACCAAAACAATGTGCGTATCAATTGGATCGGTCGTCCATTCGATGAACCTGGCGCACGCACTCCTGCTTTCGTACAGCGCGCAATTCGCCAAGCCATTGCCGACACTAGCTGCGCCGACCGCACGCACGACCCGACGGCGCACGTCATCGCTCATAGTCTGCCTGCATTTGAAACGAAAAACATGACAAGAAAACGAACATCATCAGTAACCATTGGAAAGGAGTAATCATTAAGCCGAGTGCTCCAGCCATGGCAAAACGGCTGCGAAATGACGTTCAACGGCGCCGCGTGCGTTGCTCAGTGCCGTGAGGCTGCGTTTGAGGCTTTCTGTGTTCGATGGGCCTCCATCCAAGACTTCTCGCCAATGCTGGGACAGTCCCTGAGCGTCTGTGGCGATTCTCAGCGCCGCACCGTCATTGAGGATTTGAAAGACAGGATAGGAAGGGTAGGTCGGCTCCCAGCCGGGCATGACCGTCACTGGCCTGTCGAAACTTAAGGGCTCAAGGAGATTGTGGTCAACGCCGACATGCGCAACAGTTGCGCAGGCATAGAAATCCCGCAAGTCGCCGATGGTGTCGAGTACCAAACAATCACTTTTCGGGGGGAGTAGTTGGTTCATTCCCAATTCCGACCGGAAGCTGGCGGTCAGGTTGCGTTCGCTGAGCAGTCTGCGCAAGCTCAACATGCGCTCTGCGACCTCAGGGTGGCGGGGCGCCAGAACCAGCAAGACGTCGGCATGGCTGGTCTGAAGTTGGACAAATGCGTCCAGCACAGCACGCTGTTCTGCGTCACTGGTTACGCAACCGGCGACCACCACCGGACGAGCGGCTGCCAGCAAGCCCTGCAACAGCAATACGCTGCGTGCTTGCTCGGGTTTCCATTGGCCTCGACCCATGGCGTCGAATTTGATATTGCCGCACACACTGATGTGATGGGGCTTCGCGCCGCCGGCCACGAGGCGATCGGCGATGTCCTGGGTCTGTACGCAAATCATGTCAAAGGAGCGCACAAAGTCACGCTCAAACAAGCGGCGTTCAATGTGGTCCATCGTGCAAGCTGGGCTGTAGCCGTAAAGCCACCCGTTGACGATCATGGCCACGGCGCCGTGGCGTTTGGCTTCGAGCACAAAAGAGCTTGAGAAGCGGCATGGGGCGTCCGAAGGCAGACATGGAATTTCGGCCACCACCAGCAATTTGGGCCGGTAAATCTTCGCCAACGCACGTGCGTCGCGCCCATGTCCATGAGATACGCAGACCACAGCCTTTGGATAGCGCGCTTCATAGCTGTCGCGGTAGTGCTTGTGGTCGGTGATCAGCACCAATCGCTGGTCCGGCATTCGCTCGGTCAACTGGCGTAGCCAGGGGTCTATCGCATTGAGTTCGCCTATCGTAGAAGCAAAGACCCATAGGGCGTCTTGAGTGACAGTTGTGGCGGACAGCTCAAATTGGCTCTTTGCCTTGTTGCCACGTAGATCACTCAAACTTTCCAGCAGTTGGAAAAACCACCATTTGAATCTCAAGGAAACGCCGAGCCGGGGCGATTCAAGTGCCTTGCTGTTCATTGCGCAGTATCGGCGATCAAGCTCGCCATTCTTTGACTCAAATCTAGGGCCCGATGCTTTCTTGATGCATGCAACACCGCATCTGCGCTAGCCACTGACGCTTGACCCTGCCGTACACGGGCCACGAAAGTGAGTAGCTGGTTCTGGATATCCTCAGGCGATGTCAATCGGGCAATCGCATCAATACCCGCATTGCGGAGCACGGCCGCTGTGTCGCCACAGGGGTCGGTCAGACCCAAAATTGGTCGTCCACAGCGCAGATACTCATAAACTTTGGCGGGAATTTGCTCGTTACACCCGGAGCCTTGCATGACCAGCAAACCATCCGCCTGAAGCATCTCCTGCAGTGCTAAGCGGTACGGAATGGGCGGTAGTACTTCGATAAGGTCTTCAACGTCATTCGCTTGCGCCAGTTGATTCAGCAAGTCGTCATGGACGGAGGCTCGAAAGCGCAACTTGAATGCGGCGGCTGCTAAGCCGCTAGTGCGCTTGAGGTGCCCGAGGGCCTTGAAAAGCGCGCTGGGGTCACGCTCACTGGGGTAAACGATGCCACTGTGCAGCAAGGTGACGGCACCTGGGTTCAAGGGCTCATGTGTGCTAGCTTCGGTGCCGTCAAAGCTGTCTTCGTCATAGCCGTTTTCGATGACCGCAATTCGCTTGGCTGCCTGTGGGTAGCGCTCGCGGTACATCTGCGCTGCGCCGGGCGTCGTGAAAACATTCAGCGCGGCATTTCGCATTGCGCTTTGTTCAATATTGAGGAACTGCTGCCGCGTCTTTGGATCGGCCGGATAGCCGTCTTGTGCCATAGGGTCGCGGAAATCTGCCACCCAGGGCAAACCGCTGCGTTCAGCCAATTCGGCGCCTATCAAATGGGCTGTAGAAATTGGGTAGGTGGACCAAATGACATCGGGTTTGAATTCTTTGATCATCCGCATGCCTTCCCGTACGGCAAAGAACTTCCAACTCACCCAGCGATCTGGCCTCGCCAAGCTGGCAATGTATCGTCCTCCAATTGCCAAATGGCGAGCAGCATCGACGGCAAATGCGCGTCTAACTACGCTGTCTTTGGGGACTTCAATATCGAGATCGGCACTGCAGCGCTCGTAGGCCCGAGTATGCGTGGTCAGCACCAGTGGCTGCCATCCGAACGCAGGCAAATGCTGAACAAAACGAAGTGTTCGTTGTATCCCGCTGCTGCCTGCGAGCGGCGGAAAATGATAGGCGATCATCAACACGCGCTTCATGTCACGCAATCCAGGTTACGGTTAGACAAATGAGCTAAACGCTTGGACTTGCGGCATATTTTCATTGAGCTCATTTATTGTGATGAACTGTCGCTTGCAGGAGGGTTGGAGGGCACGACTTGTCGCTCTGAATCGATCGGTTCCTTCCAATACCCCTCGGCCTCCAATCGTTGGCGCAGTTGAGGTTTATCGAAACCAAGCAAGATTGCTTTGTGGGCGTATACCAGTGCTTGCTCGTGGTTTTTCATGTCAGCGTACAGCATGCCAATGTTGTACAGAGCGAAGCCGCTTTCATCGCCCATTTCCTCGACTATATTAATTTGCTGGGTGGCCTCGGCGAAGCGTGTTTTGCTGACAAGATATTGGGCGTACAGAAGGCGGACTACATGATCGTCAGGTCTGAATTTGATGCCTCGCTCGAAATAGCATTCTATTGTGTACTCTGTATTTGGTGGTTTGTCCGTCTTTAGGCGTGCGCCGTATCGGACAATAGAACTTAACGCACGGTGATGATTTGGGATGTGCGCTAGCGTGTAGGAAATGTCGCCGCCAAGCGAACCTCTATTTCCACCAATTAGGAGTTCGACCTTCGGCGGAAAGTGCGCGTTGTTAATATTGTCATAGTCGGTTTGATTCGGATTTCTGTAGTCAAGAGTTCCCCGCCCCAGAGAACCACAATGGGATGAATTTGTTTGGGCGAGCACTTGATGTGACGCGGCCGTAATAATTATAATGGTGGCCGAAATTACTGGCCTCAAGAGGAGTCTTGATGCGATATTAGAGGCGGCTGTTATTGTTTTCATAATTATTTTCCGGCGCGAATGTGTGTTGCCCCGGTGAAGGGGGAGTTTTTCAGCCAAGTAATAACTGCGTTCAGAGATTTTTGTTTTTCAGCGATATTTGAAAAAGTGTGATCCGCCAGCGCCGAACGATATTGTTTTGATCTGGGGTTCTTGGAAAGGCTGTCATCTAAGCTGCTCGCTGCGCAAAATTCGACGAATTCTTGCGCGACCAGATCTCGCTCACAAAGGATAAGCAGCAGTTGCCCACTGAAATCCGTCAGGGCTTCAGCCATGCGTTGTTGAAACGATAGACCTACCGATGTAGTTGCATCGCTCGCGATAGGCTGTAAGGCCTTCAATGCAGTACGTGCAAGCCCGTTCAACGCATCTTTTGCTACTTTCCCGCGCAACAACTTGTTCCAAAATTCCGGAGCCATCAAACGCTGCAGATAGTAGTTCTTGACTTGAGCGCGCGCCAAACTTTCGGCTGAGCGAATCCATGGGTTTAAAAGCACCATGCCAGTTAGTCGAGAATCACGTTTACTTTGCCAATATAGCAATGCAGCGGAAGCTGCATCACACAAACCCCATAGCACCACCTGCTTGTATAGGCCGTTTCCCTGTGCCAGCAAGCAGTCAATGGCTGCTTCAATATCGGCATCAATACTCTCGAAATCTCGTTGCTTCCCGTCACTGTCCCCCATGCCCCGATAGTCAAACCGTAGTACACCATAACCGACGCTGGCCAGACCGCGTGCAAGTTGTACGAATTGCCGATGGCTGCCTACGCGGTATTGCGGTCCACCCACCACAATAACGACGCCAATATCGCTGCTCGTCTGGGGTGTGATGGGGCTTGTGAAAATTCCCAGCAAGCTCTCGCCTTCACAGCGAAAATTTACAACGCTTTCCGAGTAGGCAATACTCATGGTGCAACTGCTCCAAACTGGTCCGCTGCAACACGCGCTGACAGCAACGCATTGCACGTCGCCTCAATGAGCGCAGGAGCATCTTCAATTTCCTGGGTCTGCCAAAACGAAGGTCCTTGGATAACTTGATGTTGCGTGGCGTAGCCGAATGCTTGCCATTTACTCAGGCTTTGTTGGGCTACCGGCGTAATTTCGGCGTCCTCTTGAGTACTCAATTCAAACCATCCCGCTCGGCAGGCGGCAATACCTTCTCCTGCATTGCTGGCGGGTATCAACACCGCCTGCTCCAGCCCTTGCGCCAATGAAGGCGACAATAGATAGCCAGCAATTTCCACCGATTGGCCTTGAGCCAAGGCCTGTTTCATTTCGTCCATCAGGCCTTTGCTTTTGCCGCTCAGCATGTCTGCCGCCAGCTTAAGCCGCATGAACTGCTGCAAGACCAACTTGCCCGATGTGGCGGGTTGCCAGAAACAAAAGTTGGCTGGTTCAACCAAGCTGGCAGCTGCTTGCGTCGCGATCAAACAGCCTGCGCGCAAGCCCCACAGCCACAAGGGCGCATTGGCGTGGGCTTCATCCCGCGCAGTCAGCCAAGCCACCGCCTGAATGACGTCATTGACCCAGTCATCCCAACTGGCATCACCAAAGTCACCGGAACTGTCGCCGCAACCGTGCAGATCGATCTGCAAGACGCTGAACCCGGCCGCTGCAAGCGCACGCGATTGCAGCGCGGCCATGCGACGGGACTTGTTCATTTCTTCCGCAAACGGGTGAACATAGACGACACGCCCACGCAGATGCTCGCCTTGTGCAGCGTGAAAAATACAAAAACGCTGCCCGAGGCTAGGTGGCGTGGCTGGCAAGAAAAAGGCGTGAGGAATTTGGGTCACGGTAGCGGACGACGAATTGCTCGCTATTGCTGAGTTGGATTCACGCCGCCAGTTTGGCGTCGACAAAGTCGATCAATGAACCGACGGTGGCAAAAGTTTCGCCATCGATCTCGTCATCATCGACCATGATGCCCAACTGCTCCTCAAGGCTTGTGATCAGGCTGACCACAGCCATCGAGTCGAGCTCAGGGATAGAACCGAGCAAATGGCTTGCCCTATCAAAGCTGGCACTGCGGCCGCCCAGGCTCAAAACCTCGTCCAGAATCCTCAGTACTTGCTTTTGCGTATCCATATTGCTTGAAATCCAGATGTCATGCGCTTGCGGCAAAGTGCTGCAAGGTGGGGCGGGCCAAGCTGTTTGGCGCCAATTTTAAAGTCCGGGCATCTTATACGCTCAGTTAGAGCTCACCTTGGCAGTATTGCCGTCTGAAAGCAGCACAAGCTCACATGTCTTTATGCTTGGCACAGCATGTGCCGCTGCAAAACGCTGTGCGATACTTTTTCTTGGATTTATACCTAACAAATATTTCACTTCAGCATGCCCGAATCAACTCGTTTGAATGAGCTTTTGTCCTGTTCGGCTGAGCGCTTCGGTGATGCGCCGGCGCTCGTATATGGCCAAAAGCATCAGTCCTATGCCGAGCTGTCCAAGGAGGTGGAAGGGTTCGCGGCAGGTTTGATGGCGCTGCAGGTGGGTCGTGGCGAACGCGTCGCCATCTATCTGGAAAAGCGCTTCGAAACCGTGGTCGCCAGTTTTGGCGCACCGGCGGCTGGCGCGGTATTTGTGCCGCTGAATCCATTGTTGAAGCCCGAGCAGGTTGCATTCATCATGCAGGACTGCGACGTGGGCGTGCTCCTTACTTCTCCCGAGCGCTATGCCTCATTGGACGAAGTCTTGAAGACTTGCCCGGCGCTGCGCCATGTGGTGTTGACCGAAGGTTCGCCAAAACCCGCCGCCGAGCAAGGCCAGGGCCCGGGCTACGGGCTGCATGCTTGGAGCGACTTGCTCGCAGCGCCCGCCCGCGCCGGCCATCGCGTCATCGACACCGATATGGCTGCCATCCTTTACACCTCGGGCTCGACCGGTCGCCCCAAGGGCGTGGTCTTGTCGCACCGCAATATGGTGGCTGGCGCGAAAAGCGTCGCGTCCTATCTTGAGAACAAGCCCTCGGACACCTTGCTGGCAGCTTTGCCCTTGTCTTTTGACGCGGGCTTCAGTCAATTGACCACCGCTTTCCACAGCGGCGCGCGCGTTGTGCTCTTGAACTACCTGATGTCACGCGATGTGTTGAAGGCAATGGAGCGAGAAAAGGTCACCGGTCTGACCGCCGTGCCGCCGCTCTATATCCAGCTTGCGCAATTGGATTGGCCGGCCGCCATCAATGAAAACCTGCGCTACTTTGCCAACACCGGCGGTCGTATGCCGCGTGAGACTTTGGACCAGCTGCGCGCCCGTGTGCCGGCAGCCAAGCCTTTTTTGATGTACGGCCTGACCGAAGCCTTTCGCTCGACCTACCTGCCGCCGGACGAAGTTGACCGCCGGCCCGATTCGATCGGCAAGGCGATTCCTAACGCCGAGATTTTGGTGTTGCGTGAAGACGGCAGCCCCTGTGCAGCGGATGAACCGGGCGAGTTGGTGCACCGCGGGGCGCTGGTCGGCATGGGCTATTGGAACGATGCTGAGAAAACGGCGGAACGTTACAAACTTCTGCCTGTCGGCGCGCCGGGACGCGAAGCTGGCCTCCAGTTGCCCGAGTTCGCGGTGTTCTCAGGCGACACGGTACGACAAGATGCCGAGGGTTTTTTATATTTCATCGGTCGGCGAGACGAGATGATGAAAACCTCTGGCTACCGGGTCAGCCCAAGCGAGGTCGAAGAAATCCTCTATGCAACCAAGCTGGTCGGGGAATGTGTCGCTTTTGGTGTTGAGCACCCGAGCTTGGGTCAAGCGATCCAGGTCATCGTCACCGCGCCCAGCGGCGCAGTCGAAGTGGATCTGAGTGCGCTGCAAGCCGCTTGTCGCGTCCATATGCCGGCCTATATGGTGCCGGCGGGCATCGAGGTGCAAGCTGGTCCGCTACCGCGCAACCCCAATGGCAAGATCGACCGTAAGCTGCTGTCTACGGCCTGGATTGAGCGTCGCTCAGCCTGATTTATTCATTTGCATCCAAACCTATGTCTGATCTAGTCGCAGTAAAGCGTGCGCCGGTGCATGCACCGATGTCCCAGTTTCAAATTGATGAGGGTGGCGAGTTGTTGGTCGGCGGGCAAAAGCTGTCGGTGTTGGCCGAGCGCATCGGTCAAACGCCGTTTTTTGCGTATGACCGCAATTTGCTGAAGGCGAGGGTGGCACAGCTTCGCCAGGCATTGCCTGCGCAAGTGAAGCTGCATTTTGCGATGAAGGCCAATCCGATGCCTGCGGTAGTCGGGCTGATGGCTGGCTTGGTTGACGGTATCGATGTGGCTTCGGCGGGAGAGCTGAAGGTCGCTCTGGACGCGGGTACTGACCCGGCCGAGATCAGCTTCGCGGGGCCGGGCAAGCGCGACATCGAGTTGCGGCAGGCGGTGGCTGCGGGAGTTTTGATCAATGTCGAGTCAGCACGTGAGCTGCCGGTCTTGGCCGAGGCTTCGGCGCGCTTAGGGCTACCCGCGCGCGTGGCGATCCGCGTCAACCCGGATTTTGAGCTCAAGGGCTCGGGCATGAAGATGGGCGGCGGCCCCAAGCAGTTCGGCATCGATACCGAGCAAATGCCCGAGTTGCTGGCCGAAGTGGGGCGCTTGAGTCTGGCCTTTGAAGGCTTTCATTTGTTTGCGGGTTCTCAGAATCTGCGGCCGGACTCTATCTGCGAGGCGCAGCAAAAATCCTATGAGTTGGCGCTGCGTTTGGCGGCGCTGGCGCCGTCGCCGGTCAAATTCTTGAATCTAGGTGGCGGCTTCGGCATCCCGTATTTCCCGGGTGAGCAGCCGCTTGATCTCGCGCCAATTTCAAACAATTTACAAGCCTTGGTGGCGCGCGCCGCGACCGAGTTGCCCGAGGCTTCGCTGGTCATCGAGCTAGGGCGTTACTTGGTCGGCGAGGCGGGCATTTACGTCACGCGCATCGTCGACCGGAAAACTTCTCGCGGTCAGGTCTATCTGGTCACCGACGGTGGTTTGAATCACCACTTGGCGGCCTCGGGCAACTTCGGCCAGGTGATTCGCAAAAACTACCCCGTCACGATAGGCAACAAGGCCGGCAGCCTCGAGCGCGAGTCGGTGTCGGTGGTCGGGCCGCTGTGCACGCCCTTGGATCTATTGGCCGACCGCATGGACTTGCCGCTGGCCGAGATTGGCGATTTGGCGGTGGTGTTTCAGTCCGGCGCCTATGGCCGCAGCGCCAGCCCCGAGGGCTTTTTGGGCCACCCTGCCAGTGTTGAGGTCTTGGTCTAGGTTTTGTGGCGGTTGTTAGGTGCCAGAATGCTGTGACTTCGCCTCTTACGAAGAGAGATTTGAAAATTCAAGTCAATTCACTCTGATCGCGAAGGGTTAAAGTCGGGCCATGCGGCTTGACCTCACCTCCCTCAACCTTGTGCTCGCAATCGAGCAAACGCGCTCGATCACGCGTGGAGCACAGCAGGAGAACTTGGCCTTGGCGGCGGCGAGCAAGCGGGTGTCGGATCTGGAGGCCAGGCTTGGGGTGCAGTTGTTCGAGCGGCGCTCACGCGGCGTCGAGCCGACCGAGGCCTGCCGGGCGCTGGTGCGTCATATCCGCTCGCTGCACGCCTCGCTGCACGCGCTGGAGAGCGAGGTGGTGGAGTTTGCGCGCGGCATCAAGGGCCATTTGCGCATTGCCGCCAACAGCGGCGCGATTGCCGAATGCCTGCCGCCCGATCTGGCTGCATTCAGCCAGGCTCATTCGCAAATCCGCATCAGTCTGGAGGATTTGACCAGTGCCGAGGTGCAAGCGGCAGTGGCCGAAGGGCGCGCCGATGTTGGCGTGTTCACCAGCCCTTTGCTGGACAACCGCCTGCAGACTTGGCCCTACCGCAGCAGCCGTTTGGGCGTGTTGATCCCGAAGCGCCATGCCTTGGCCGGCCGGGCCTCGGTCAGGTTCAAAGATCTGTTGGATTTTGATTTGGTCGGCTTGCATGCCGGCGCGTCGGCGCAGCAGTTGATGCGCGAGCAAGCGTTGCTGCTGGGCCGCACGCTCAATGCACGTCTAGCCGTGCGCGGCTTCGACGCGATTGCCCAGTTGGTCGAAGCCGGCTTGGGCGTGGCGGTCTTGCCGGCCGTGCCGGCGGAGCGCTTTTCGCGCGTCTTTGAGGTCAGCCTGCTGACGCTGGATGAGCCCTGGGCCGAACGTGAATATTGCTTGGGCGTGGCTGCGCAAGAACGCCTGCCCGCCGTGGTGCAGCATTTTGTTGACGCGCTGTGCCCGAAGAAAATCGAGAACTGAAAGAAATATAGAAAGCAAAGGAAAAAGTCCATGACCGCACGCACGCTCTACGACAAACTCTGGGACGAACATGTCGTCCACACCGAGGAGGATGGCACCGCCACCCTCTATATCGATCGCCATTTGCTGCATGAGGTGACCAGCCCGCAGGCTTTTGAGGGCCTGGATCTGGCTCACCGCAAGGTCTGGCGTTTGTCCGCAAACTTGGCGGTCAGTGACCACAATGTGCCGACAACCGACCGCAGCGAGGGCATTGCAGATCCGGTCTCCAAGTTGCAAGTGGACACGCTGGACCAGAACTGCGATCGCCACCAGCTGACGCAGTTCAAGATGAACGACAAGCGCCAAGGCATCGTCCACGTGATCGGCCCCGAGCAAGGCGCCACGCTGCCCGGCATGACCGTTGTTTGCGGCGACAGCCACACATCCACGCATGGCGCGTTTGGCGCGCTGGCGCATGGCATCGGCACCTCCGAGGTCGAGCATGTGCTGGCCACCCAGACGCTGTTGGCGCGCAAGGCGAAGAATCTGCTGGTGCGGGTCGAGGGCGTGCTGCCGCGTGGCTGTGGCGCCAAGGACATCGTTTTGGCCATCATCGGCAAGATCGGCACCGCAGGCGGCACCGGCTACACGATCGAGTTTGGCGGCGCCGCCATCCGTGCCTTGAGCATGGAAGGGCGCATGACGGTCTGCAATATGGCGATCGAAGCGGGCGCACGCGCCGGCTTGATCGCGGTGGATGACACCACCATCAACTACTGCAAGGGCCGGCCGTTCTCGCCGAGCGGGGTGGAGTGGGATCAGGCCGTTAATTACTGGCGTGGCCTGCATTCGGACGCGGGTGCCAAGTTCGACTTGGTGGTGGACCTGGACGCGGCGCAGATTCGCCCGCAAGTCACCTGGGGCACCTCGCCCGAGATGGTCTTGGGTGTGGACGAGCGCGTGCCCGACCCCGACAAGGAGAAGGACGCCGTCAAGCGCGGCGCGATCGAGCGCGCGCTGCAATACATGAACCTGGAGCCGAACAAGGCCATCAGCGACATCCACATCGACAAGGTCTTCATCGGCTCCTGCACCAATAGCCGCATCGAGGACATGCGCGAGGCTGCTGCGGTGGTGCGCCGCATTGGAGGCAAGTTGGCCAGCAATGTGCGCTTGGCGCTGGTGGTGCCGGGCTCGGGCCTGGTCAAGGCGCAGGCCGAGGCCGAGGGGCTGGATGTGATCTTCAAGGCGGCCGGCTTCGAGTGGCGCGAGCCGGGTTGCTCGATGTGCTTGGCGATGAATGCCGATCGCCTGGAGCCGGGCGAGCGTTGTGCTTCGACCAGCAATCGCAATTTCGAAGGCCGCCAGGGCGCCGGGGGCCGCACCCATCTGGTCAGCCCGGCGATGGCCGCAGCGGCGGCGATGGAAGGGCACTGTGTCGATGTACGGCGTTTGATTTGACTCGCAGGAGCTGATATGAAAAAACTTGCAATTCTGTTCATCGGTTTGGCGTTTTTGGCCGGCTGCAACACCATCGGTGGCATCGGCCGCGACTTGCAAAAGGCCGGCGAGAAAATTGAAGACACCGCCAAGAAGAAATAGGCCTGAAAGGGTTATCAATATGCAGAAATTCACCCTCCACAAGGGCTTGGTCGCACCGATGGACCGCGACAACGTCGACACCGACGCGATCATCCCCAAGCAATTCCTGAAGTCGATCAAGCGCAGCGGCTTCGGCCCCAACTTGTTTGACGAATGGCGCTATCTGGACGCCGGCGAGCCGGGTCAAGACCCCGCCAGCCGTCGGCCTAACCCGGACTTCGTGCTGAACCAGCCGCGCTATGCCGGGGCCTCGGTCTTGCTGGCGCGCAGCAATTTCGGCTGCGGCTCCAGCCGCGAGCATGCGCCTTGGGCCTTGGAGCAATATGGCTTCAGGGCTTTGATTGCGCCCAGCTTTGCCGACATCTTCTTCAACAACTGCTTCAAGAACGGCATCCTGCCGATCCAGTTGCCCGAAGCTCAAGTGGCGCAGCTTTTCGATGAAGTGCATGCCTTCCCCGGCTATCAATTGACCATCGATCTGGAGCGTCAAGTGGTGATCAAGGCAGATGGCGCCGAGTTGCCGTTCGAGATTCAATCCTTCCGCAAGTTCTGCTTGTTAGGTGGTTTTGACGATATCGGCCTGACGCTGCGTCACGCCGACAAGATCAAGGCCTTTGAAGCCGAGCGCATGGCCAGCAAGCCCTGGCTGAACAACCGTTTGATTGCCTGAGGAATCACAGCAAATGAAAATCGCAATTCTTCCCGGTGATGGCATCGGCTCTGAGATCGTCGCCGAGGCGGTCAAGGTCTTGAATGTCCTGGATCTGCCTTTCGAGATGGAGAGCGCCCCGGTTGGCGGCGCAGCCTACGAGGCACACGGCCACCCGCTGCCCGACTCGACGCTGCAACTGGCCAAGGACGCCGACGCGATTCTGTTTGGCGCCGTCGGTGACTGGAAGTACGACAAGCTGGACCGACCCCTGCGCCCCGAGCAGGCCATTCTGGGTCTGCGCAAGCATCTGGGACTGTTCGCCAACTTCCGCCCGGCAATTTGCTATGAGCAACTCACGCATGCGTCGAGCCTGAAGCCTGAGTTGGTGGCGGGCCTGGACATTCTGATCATCCGCGAGTTGACCGGCGACATCTATTTCGGCCAGCCGCGCGGGCGCCGCACCGCGGTGGATGGGCATTTCCCCGGCAGCGAAGAAGCCTTTGACACCATGCGCTATTCGCGCCCCGAGATCGAGCGCATCGCCCATGTGGCGTTCCAGGCGGCGCGCAAGCGGGGAAAACGCGTGACCTCGGTCGACAAGGCCAATGTCCTGGAGACCTTCCAGTTCTGGAAAGACGTGATGATCGAAGTGCACGCCGACTATCCAGATGTGGAACTCGACCATATGTATGTCGACAACGCCGCGATGCAGCTGGTCAAGGCGCCGAAGCGTTTCGACGTGATGGTGACCGGCAATATGTTCGGCGATATCTTGTCCGACGCAGCGGCGATGCTGACCGGCTCGATCGGCATGTTGCCTTCTGCCTCGCTGGACAAGAACAACAAGGGCTTGTATGAGCCCAGCCATGGCAGCGCGCCCGACATCGCGGGCAAGGGCATAGCCAATCCTTTGGCTACAATCCTCTCCGCTGCCATGATGCTCAAGTTCTCCCTCAACCAACCCGCCGCAGCCGCTCGAATCGAAGCGGCTGTTGGATCGGTGTTGTCCCAAGGTCTGCGCACAGCCGACATTTGGAGCGAGGGCACCCAAAAAGTGGGCACGCGCGAGATGGGTGATGCGGTCGTCAAGGCCATCACCATGACGAAAACCATTAAGGGCTAGTTCAGCTCCGGTTTGTCTCGCCCCTATCCCCCCGGCGACACAAGCCGGGGGAGAAGAAGCTCAAAACAGTTGAGATAGATAGAGGACGCAAGAAATGACATCACTAGTTGGATTGGTTGGCTGGCGCGGCATGGTCGGCTCGGTGCTGATGGACCGCATGGCGGCAGAGCGTGATTTCGACCTGATCGAGCCGCTGTTCTTCAGCACCTCGAATGCCGGCGGCGCTGCCCCCGCGTTCGCCAAGAACGAAACCAAGCTGCAAGACGCTTTTGATATCGAGCAGCTCAAGCGCTGCGACATCATCATCACCGCGCAAGGCGGCGACTACACCTCGGAAGTCTTCCCCAAGCTGCGCGCAGCCGGCTGGAACGGCCACTGGATCGACGCGGCCTCGACGCTGCGCATGGAATCCGACGCTGTCATCATCCTGGATCCGGTCAATCTGCCCGTTATCGAGAACGCCTTGGCCAAGGGCGGCAAGAACTGGGTCGGCGGCAATTGCACGGTGTCCTGCATGTTGATGGGTGTGGGCGCGCTCTACAAGGCCGGCTTGGTCGAGTGGATGAGCACGCAGACTTACCAGGCAGCATCGGGCGGCGGCGCCCAGCATATGCGTGAGTTGCTGACGCAGTACGGCACCTTGAACGCCGAGGTTCGCAGTCTGCTCGACGACCCTAAGAGTGCCATTCTGGAAATCGACCGCAAGGTGATCGCCAAACAGCGTGCCTTGACCGCTTCCGAGACCGCCAACTTTGGCGTACCGTTGGGCGGCTCCTTGATCCCGTGGATCGACAAGGATTTGGGCAATGGCATGTCCAAGGAAGAATGGAAGGGCATGGCCGAGACCAACAAGATCATGGGACTGGGCGAGGGCTTCGGCTCGGCCGCTATTCCTGTCGATGGTTTTTGCGTGCGTGTCGGTGCCATGCGCTGCCACAGCCAGGCGCTCACCTTCAAGCTCAAGAAAGACGTGCCGGTGGCCGACATCGAGGCGATGATTGCCGCTGACAACGAGTGGGTCAAGCTGGTGCCGAACACGCGTGAAGCAACGGTGCAAGACCTGACCCCAGTGGCGGTGTCGGGCACGATGACGATTCCCGTAGGCCGTGTGCGCAAGCTGGCCATGGGCCCCGAGTATGTGGGTGCTTTCACGATCGGCGATCAGCTGCTGTGGGGTGCGGCCGAGCCGCTGCGCCGTATGTTGCGGATCTTGTTGGCACGCTGATGGTCGGCGCGCCCCGTTGCCGGCACGCGACAAGCTTGTAACGGGGTGAATCAGAGCGGTGTCTATTGAGCTTTTCAGGCTTTGCCTGAGCTTCTATGCGTATATGCTTGCCGCTATTAAGATTTTCAATCGAAAGTGCGCATGTGGATGGCATCGTGAGCGCAGTGAAGCTGAGAGTTAGTATCGTCAAAAAAGGCGGACACCTGGTGGTGCCCGCCTTGTCGCTTGGGGGACCGCTTTGAAAAATCAATATTGCGCAGTGGATGGCACAAGCTGTGCACCACCAAGCCTCCTCCAGAGTGATGTTCAAGCACCCGCCCGGCCGCGTCTCGCGCTGACCCGCTCTGCTTTTTCGCGCTTCGCTTTGTCCAACATTGCCGCTGCCGTGTTGGCTGTTTCCAGCACCGGTGCCTGGGCCTTGGGCCTGGGTCGTTTGTCTGTGCAGTCGGCGCTGGGCGAAACGCTGAAGGCGGAAATCGACATCACCAGCCTGAGTGCCGAAGAGGCGGGCTCTTTGAAGGTGCGCATCGCGCCGCCGGAGTCCTACCGCGCCACCGGGGTTGAGTACAACTCGGTGTTGACCAGCACGCAAGTGCAAGTCGTCAAAAGAGATGGACGAAGCTTTCTGCGCGTCAGCAGCGACCGCGCGGTACACGAACCCGTTGTTGATGTGAACCTCGAGTTGACCTCGTCCTATGGCCGTTTGGACCGCGAGTACACCTGGCTGTTTCATCC
>CAUPEV010000119.1:0-15309 GCA_963510335.1 uncultured Roseateles sp. | reverse complement strand
GTGACGACAAAGCGCACGCCCTGTTTGCCCTGCGGACCTTGGCCCAGTAGGCATGGCCCGACATGCAAAATTGCGCGGGCATGGCGGCCCGTCTGCGGGCTAGAAAACTTGACCGCATTGCCCAGCAAATTGAGCAGCACCTGGCGCAGCCTGGTCGGGTCACACAGCATCCAGCGCGGCAGCGCGGGCGAAACAAACACCGACACCTCCACCGAGCGCGAGTCGGAAATCGCCAGCATCAACTGCGCGGCGCCCTCGGCAACGTCGCGCAAGCAAGTCGGGATACTCTCCACTTCGAGCTTGCCGGCCTCGATCTTGGAGAAATCAAGAATGTCATTCAAGATCTGCAGCAAGGCCTGAGACGACTGCTGGATCGTGCTGAGCATGCGCTGCTGCGCCGGCTTCAGCGCCGTTTCTTGCAAGACATCAACCATGCCGATCACGCCGTTCATGGGCGTGCGAATCTCATGACTCATATTGGCAAGGAATTCGGACTTGGCGCGGTTGGCCGCATGGGCCGCTTGCTCGGCCAGTTTGCGCTGCGTGATGTCGGTGCGAATGCCTATGTACTGTGCCGGCAGGCCATCAGGCCCGAGCAAGGGCACCAAGGTGGCGTCCGTCCAATAGAGCCCGCCCAACTTGTCGCGGTTCAGGATCTCGCCGCGCCACACTTCCCCATGCGATATCTTGTGCCAAAGCTCCGCAAACATTTCGGGCGGGTGCTGGCCCGAATTGATCAAGCGATGGTTTTTGCCAAGCACTTCCGCGCGTGAATAGCGGCTGATCTCACAGAACCGGTCATTCGCATAGGTGATGTCGCCGTTCAGATCGGTGATGCTGACGATGGCATGCTGATCCAGCGCGAACTGGCGGTTGAGCAATTCATCATGCTGCTCTTTCAAACGCGCGGACAGGTTGTTGAGCGCCACCCCCAATGACTCCAGCTCCGCGACGCCGCTATAAGGCAGCAACGCTTGCCCCATGCCTTGGTCCAGCCCCGCCGCGAACTCTGTCGCCCGGATCATGGCCTGCGTAGGCTTGCGCAACAGCAGCCACAAAAGCCCGAGCGCCGCAGCGCTGGAGAAGAAAATCATGCCCAGGGAACGCAACCATATCGCCCAGACGATGGCGCCAAACCGAGGCTGTGTATAGCTGACGCGCACCCAACCCAAGATGGTGCCCGCCTTGATCGGATACCAGCAAAACTCGATCTCCCCCTGCACAGACGAGCCTTGCGCTGCGGGGAAACCGCAGGAAGCACCATCAAGGGAAGAAGCCGAACCGCTGTGCGATGGCGGAGCGACGAACTTGCTGCGAAAAACAGGGCTCCAGCGTTCAGCGTCGACCACGAACTCGGCAACAGGCTTGCCCTGCGTATCGATGACCAAGATGGATTCAATATAGTCCTCGACCACGAAACGGGAGGTCGCAGCTTCCAGGCCGGCAAAGTCTTCGGTCGCCATAAAGATGGCGCTGATGGCGGCCAGGTTTTGCGCCATGGCGGCCATCTCCGTCTGGATGTGTAAATGCCTCTCGGTCGCTTGCATTCTGGCCATATAGGCGCCGAATGACAGTATCGACAGCACCACGCACAAGGCCATGAAAAGCATCAGCTTGACGCGCAAGCTGCGCGGCATCAAGCGCTGCGGCGGGCGCGGCATGGCGGTGTTTTTTGCTTGAGCATCCATCGGCTACACCAGTTGGCCAAGCCTGAGAAGCTTCATTCGGAAATCACGAATTTCTGCACATTCAGCGATTGCAGCGGCTCGTAATCGCTGCGGTAGCTTGCCGCCACCGGCGTGTTGATCCTGACGCCCTTGAGCAGGGCCCGGCCCGCTTCGTCCTGAGTCAAGTCAAAAAAGGCTTGAGCAAGCGCTTTGCGGGCGGCCTGCGGCACGCGCGGATGAGCCACCACCGGGTGCGATGCGACCTCGGGCGTTTGGTACAGCGTGCGCAATTGATCGCGCACCTCGGGCACTTCACCGTTCAAGGCCGTGGCGATGCTGCCTCCAGCCGCAACTTCTTGGCGAATGACGTGACGGAAGACGTTGGAATGGGTATTGACGTATTTCGGCTCGAACTTGATGCCAAACTGCGCGGTCAATAAGGCGCGCATATACAGCGAAGCGCCAAAGGCATTGGGCGCCGGAAAGGCAATCGTCTGGTCCGCCAGATCTTTCACGGACTTGTACGCACTGTCCTTGCGAACCAATAGAACGCCGGACAAGGGTTTGACATCGCGCAGCAGCGGTATATAGCCCTGCGACAGATGCGCCATGACCGCGTGATAGGGGTTCATATAGGCGAAGTCCGCCTCGCCCTTCATAAACCCGGCCTCAAACACTGGGATGGAAGTCGCCAATTTGAGCTTCAAGTTGAGACCGGTGTCTTTTGAGATCCTCGCCAACAGTGGCGACCAATCTTCAAAGACTTCAACCGCGCTGTACTGGGGCACCACCGCAAAGCTATAAACGTTGCTGTTCACTTGCGCGCTGCTGCCTCCCGCGAACCAAGCAAGCACCGCAACGCTCAAGGACAGCCTCAGGCGGCGCTGTTGCGGCTTCACCTTGGGGCGTCCATGGATGCCAGCGCCTGCGCAAGATGGGCAAAGGGCACGGGCTTGGTAAAGGCGCCCAGCAATTTAAGCCCATCCTCAAGTGCCACTTGCTGGGCAATCGCCATCATGGTGATGTCTTGGCCGCTGACCAAAACGACACCGCCTTGGAAATCCAACTTTGCCAATTCAGCGAGAAACTCAAGCCCATCCATATCGGGCATAAAGATGTCGCAAATCAAATAATCCGGCGGCTCCGCCAAGGTGGCCATGGCGCGCAAAGCATTGCGTCCATTGTCGGCGGTGTGGACATCTTCAATCCCCAACTCCTTCAAGGAGCCGCTGAGCAGTTCTTGGCTGAAGGGGTCATCATCAACGATCAATACGCGTTTCGAAGGCGCCGGCAACAGCGATGACTCGTTCGATTCATTCATGTTCATCGCCTTAAGAGATAGGCCCCAAACCCTGTTTGGGATGATGGCATGCCGAGCGAGCTTGTCGCAACCGAGAATTGGCCTGGGAACACCGCCGTCCAATTTTCTTGCAAGGCCAATCGCTCGGGCAAAGAGCGCGCCGCCGCGAGCCTGAGATCGACCTATTAGCCCAAATAGCCCAACCAACTCAGGCCCAGGGCGGCGACGCAGGCCAGGATCAAGCCTATGCTGACCCAGCCTGCCATGGCCGACCAGGGGCCGCTGCGAGCCTCCCCCATCACACGCACATCGCGCACCAGCAACTGCAAAGCAATCACATGCAGGGGCAGCATCACTGCATTGACGACCTGGCTGGCGTAGATGAGCGGAATCAGCGGCAAGCCCGGCAGCGACACAACGCTGGCAGCCGCGACAGTCAGCCCAACGAACACGGCATAGAAGAGCTGGAAATGCCGCGAATCCAGATCCAGCGAGGCCGGCTCACCCAGCCCTTCGGCGAGCGAATAGGCGGTCGCCAAGGGCACGATGGCGGCAGCCAATAGCGATGCGCCGAGCAGACCGGCGCCAAACAGAACCGTGGCGAACTTGCCGGCCAAGGGCGCCAAGGCGGCCGCCGCATCACTGGCATCATTGATGCGCACGCCAGCCCGGTGCAGCGTCGCCGCGCAGGCAATTGCAATCGCCATGCCGATCACACCGGTCAAGACCGAACCCACCACCACATCAACACGCTCCCAGCGCAGCTTGTCCAGCGTGACCTTTTTGTCCACCGCATAGGATTGGATGAAGGCCAGGCCCCAGGGCGCCAAGGTCGTGCCCAGGGTGGCGGCGACCACCACCCAACCGGCTGGGCTGTTGGGGAGATGTGGAACGATCGCGTTATGCAAGACCTGGCCCCAGTCCGGCGCGGCCAGAATGCCGGCAACGATATAGAGCGCCAGCGTCGACGAAATCAGCAGCAAGACCTTCTCGACACGGTGAAAAGATCCGTACACAACCAAGCTTGACATCAGCACGGCAGCCAGCGGCGAGCTGACCCAATTCGGGATGCCGACCAAGGCCCCGGCGGCCGAGATGCCGGCGTACTCGGCGCAAATAGTGCCGAAGTTGGCAAACAGCAGCCCCAAGGCGCCGAAATATCCTGCCGCCCTGCCCCAGCGCTGCCGGATCACCCCAACAAAGCCCAGGCCCGTCACAGCTCCCAGGCGCACCGCCAGCAAATGGAACTGCACCAGCAAAATGGTGGAGGCCGGGATGATCCACAAAAGCCGGTAGCCGAAGTCGGCACCCAAGACCGAATAGGTAGTGATGCCGGCCGGGTCATCGTCGGACAAGCCCGCCAACAAGCCAGGGCCCAGCACGGCCAGGAAGGCCGCAAAGGCGCCG
The DNA here is from genome assembly GCA_963510335.1 of uncultured Roseateles sp. Taxonomy (GTDB): domain Bacteria; phylum Pseudomonadota; class Gammaproteobacteria; order Burkholderiales; family Burkholderiaceae_C; genus Paucibacter_A. The sequence goes on along the minus strand of CAUPEV010000119.1, from coordinate 10,935 downwards.
GCGCCGGCAGCACGAAAGCGTTGAAACCTTAAGGCGATACCGCGGCGATGGTGCGCGACCGCATGCGGCGGGGCGCTCAAGCGGGCGTGGTGCTGCGCCCGCTTTTTCACCTTCACTTCACGACCAAGACAGGCAGCTTGGCGAGGGTCAAGACCTTCTGCGCGACGCTGCCCAATAGGACGGCGTCAAGCCCTCGCCGGCCATGCGAGCCCATCACGATCAGCTCGCAGCCGCTGCTCAGGGCATGCTCGGTGATCGCCTGAGCCGGGCCATGTTCACGCAAGACATGGCTGTTGTAAGGCACGCCTGCCGCTTTGGCCGCTGAGGCCGCGCCGTCCAAGCCGCCTTTGGCCGCCGCCTCTGCTGCGTCCATGTAGTACGCCATGGCCTCGGCGCCACCATCGGGAAAGTACATAAAAGGCACCGGGTCGATGACGCTGACGATCTCCAAACTAGCGCCATAGCGGCCGGCCAAATCCACAGCAACCAAAGCGGCCCGCTGCGCCGTGTCTGAGCCGTCGGTGGGCAAGAGAATCTTTTTGAACATGGCGAACTCCTCGCTGAACATTCAGCCATGATCCAACGGCGCAGCCGGTTCGGCCTTGCTCTGCATCAAGGCAAGCAACCCTTAGTGTTGCTTCACCCGCTGCAAAGCCAGTTGCAAGACCATCGCGTCGCTGCTGGCGCGGTGGCGGCGCAATTGCTGCTCGGCGCGCACCTGGTCCAAGACCTGTCCCCAGCGCAAAGCCTCGGCCTCACTGAGCAGGCTGCGCAAATCGGCGAGGCGAAAACTGGGCGCCAGATCACACACATCGAACAGGCGGCATATCCAAGGGTAGTCGTGGCCCCAGGCATCGCAGTAAACCGTTTGGCCGGCCAAGCGCCGATTGATCTGCTCGGCCACCCAGAGCGGCGGTTTGCCATGGCGCTGCAGGATTTCGCGCGTGATCCCGTGCAGGGTCTCGGCCGAGGCATCCCAATGCAGCCAATCGGGCTCGGGCCGAATCAAGCAACAGAAGACCGTACCCACCGGCTCCACAAACCCGATCTCGATCGGATAGCTGCCCCGGCCAAAGCCCGAGGCTTCGACATCAAGAATGGTGGGTGGCGTCATGGCCCCCAGTGTAGGGGTCAAGCATGGCGCGCTCAGTCAGGGTTGTCGATGATGAGTTCGCGTTCAAACAACTCGATCGCTGCCTTGGCGACTTGTTGGGTGTCGTAATAGGCATAGGCGCTGACTGCCGCCGCGCCGACCAACGGCACCCAGCGCGACACACCTTTTTGCAGCACTCGCTGGCTCAGCTTGGCGCCGACCGCGCCGACGACGCGCTGCAGCAAGGCGCTGCTGGCCGGCCGGATCAAGACTCGCTGGCCAACCCGCACGGCCAAATCGCGCACCGCCTGCGCCGCCGTGTGGCGGAACAGGCAGTAAATCATCTGGGCCTGGCCGAGCTGCGCCGAGCGGCCGTAGAGAGCGGCGATGTCGGCGACCAGTTGCGACTGGATATGCCAGACCGCCGCCATCTCCGGCAAGATCGTCAACCAACCCAGTGGCCCGGGCGGCAGCGCGAATGCGCCGGCGGCCATCGCGGCTTTGGACGCGGCGTCGCTGGCCGCCTTGTTGGCGGCCTGGGCGGCCAGCGACGGGCTGGCACTGGGCAAGGCCTTGGATTCGGGCGCGCTGCCAATCAGCTTGAGCAAGGCGGTCGACAGCTTCGACTGCATTTGCTCTTTGGCGGGATCAATGGGCAGATATTCCTTTTGGGTCATGGTGTGACTCTACATGGCGCGGGGCTGTGGCGCAGTGACAGGGCCGTTGGTCAGCCAATCTGCACTCTCTTCACGATGCCCTGAATTATCCCCGGCAGGCGCGATCTTCAGGCATCACGAAATTGTCGGGCGAGGACCTCACATTCAAGGCCTGACCTTCAGCGCGCTCGTCAACGAACAATTTACCCCTGCAACAGCTTGCGCAAGCGCGCGATAGTGGCCTCCACCGGCGCATCCCGCGAGACCTCCAGGCCCAGCTCGCGTGCGATCTGGTTCACCTTGGCCGGGTGCAGAGGGATACCGCCAGCATCAATGCTGGCAATCAGGGCGTGGGCGCGTTCATGCTCAGGACGAACGGGACGTTTGGCGAGCAGACGGCGAAGGGGAGATAGCTTTATAGGCGTCATGACCTTGCCCCCGAAAAACCTATTCCTTGCTGAGTTATCAAATTCAAGCAAGGACAACGGAAGCGCCGCCGAAGAAGACAGTCAAGGTACACATGGCCGGCAAGCAAGCTCACCCACACTGCCCCACATACCCACAAGCCGTACAGAAATCACAGCCGTCCTTGTGGATCATCGTGCTATTGCCGCATTCCGGGCAAGGCTTGCCTGCCATCGCCTGCACCTTCTCGCCGACCTGCACTTTGGCAATCGGCGCTTGCAACAAGCCCATCTCCACCAGCGGCAGGCCCTGCTCGTCCAGCACACCTAACATTGCATAGCGATGGATGATCAAACGCGCCACATAGGCCACCGTCGAGGGCCAGATCTGCTGGCGGCGCTCTCCAGTCAACGTCGGCACCGGCGCCATGAAGTGGCCGAGCGGCTCACCCACATTTAGCAGCTTGCGCAGCTTCATGCCTATCCAAGCCGGGTCCATCACCCGCATGTCCAGGCTCAGCAAGCGTGCCATGCCGTCCAGCGCCTTCGGGTAATTGCCGGAGAAGCCCATCGCACAGGGGCGGGTCACAAAGCCACCTTCCGGTGTCGGCAGGCTGACCTCTTTCAGCGTCAGCGTGAATTGCTCGTTAGTGGCCGGGTTGTCGACGTCCACCGCCCAGGCCAGCGTGCCCATGGTGCTGGTGCGCGGCTCTTCACGGCTGAACATCGCATCGATCACCGGCGTGGCGCCACCGTCTTGCAAAGCTCCCAACTGCTCGCAGCGCCAGCGGATGACCGCTGCCGTCGCGGCCACCACACCGGGGAAGAGACGCGATTCGCCGCTTGGCGGGATCGGCATCTCAAACGCCCGCTCCTCGGCCACCGTCGCCAGCGCGTCCAGCTTCAGGCGCAGCCAGGCCGCGTCATTGGTGCGCAGGTCCATAGACAAGGTCTTGGCCACCGCCGCCAAGCCGCGTGGCTGCTCGGCGCCATTGACCCAGACCTCAAACGGCAGGTTCTTGCCGAACAGGCCGGCGTCCGGCCCCTCGGCCGGCAGCTCGCCGACGAAGAGCGCAAAGTCGCCATGCGGGTGACGAATCATGTAGCTCCAGGCCGGGTTGCCGCCAGGCAACTCGGGCCGGCTCGGCCAGCGCAAGGAGGCCAAGACGGCGTTCGGCAGGCGCGACACCAACATGCGCTGGTTGCTGCCGTCGGCCCACACCGAGGGAACCGGTTTCAGCGCCTCGGGCTCCTTGACGGCGGTCGGCTCGACGCTCAAGACCGAACCCAGAATGCTGTTAGGCCGATAAGTGGCCAAGCCCTTCAGACCGGCTTTCCAGGCGTCGGTATAGAGATCCTGAAAGTCGGCATAGGGGTAGTCGGCCGGCACATTGACGGTTTTGGAGATCGAGGTGTCCACAAAGGGCGCCACCGCCGCCACCATGGCCGCATGGTCGGCCGCGCTCAACTCCAGCGCGGTCACAAAGGCGTCGGTCAGCGGTGCGTCTTTGCCGAACATATGGCGGTACAGGCGCCAGGCATGGTCCTCAACCGCGTATTCCTTGAAGCTGCCATCGGCCATCCGCTTCTTGCGCGTATAGCTCCAGCTGAAGGCCGGCTCAATGCCATTGGAAGCGTTGTCGGCAAAGGCCAGACTGATGGTGCCGGTCGGGGCGATCGACAGCAGGTGCGAGTTGCGCAGGCCTTGGCTGCGGATCTTGTCTTTCAGGCCTGTTGGCAAGCGTGAAGCGAAATTGCCGCCGGACAAATACAGATCAGCATTAAAAAGCGGGAAGGCGCCACGCTCGACCGCAAGATCAGCCGAGGCCTCATAGGCCGCATCGCGCATCACCTCGCTCAAACGGCGCGCCACATCGCGCGCAGCTTCGGTGTCGTAGCGCTGATTCAGCATCACCAAGGTGTCACCCAGGCCGGTGAAGCCCAAGCCGACGCGGCGCTTGTTGCGCGCTTCTTGCTGCTGCGCCGGCAGCGGCCAAGGCGTCACGTCGAGCACGTTGTCCAGCATGCGGGTGGCTACCCGGCAGACCTCGGCATAGCCCTCTTCATCGAAGCTGGCGTCGGGGCCAAACGGGTCACGCACAAAGCACGTCAGATTGACCGAACCCAGGCAGCAGCAGCCATAAGGCGGCAGCGGCTGTTCGGCGCAGGGGTTGGTCGCCGCGATCGACTCGCAGTAGTGCAGATTGTTGTCGACATTGATGCGGTCCAGAAACAGCACGCCCGGTTCGGCGTGGTCATAGGTGCTGCGCATCACCTCGTCCCACAGCGCGCGCGCCTTGAGCTTGCGATAGACCCATTGGCCATCGGCGCGCTGATAGGCGCCGGCCTCGCGTTGCTTCTGGCCCGGCTCGGCCTTGTGAGTCAGCTCAATCTCGCCGTCAGCTTCAACCGCTTGCATGAACTGATCGGTGACGCCGACCGAGATATTGAAGTTCTTCAGGTCACCCTTGTCCTTGGCGCGGATGAATTCTTCAACGTCGGGGTGGTCGCAGCGCAAGACGCCCATCTGAGCGCCACGGCGGCTGCCGGCGCTCTCGACCGTCTCGCAGCTGCGGTCAAACACGCGCATATAGCTGACCGGGCCGGAGGCGCTGCTCTGGGTCGAGCCGACCCAGGCGCCATGCGGGCGGATGCGCGAGAAATCGTAGCCCACGCCGCCGCCACGGCGCATGGTCTCGGCCGCCTCGGTCAAGGCGGTGTAGATGCCGGGGTGGCCGTCTTCGCTGGACGCGATCGAGTCGCCGACCGGCTGCACAAAGCAGTTGATCAAAGTGGCGGACAGCTCGGTGCCGGCGGCCGAATTGATGCGCCCGGCCGGCACAAAGCCGCGCCGCTGCGCATCCAGAAAGCGCGCCTCCCATTCGGCCCGCGCCTCGGGCGCTTCGGCCTGCGCCAAGGCCCGCGCGACACGCTGGCGCAACTGGTCCAAGGTCTGCTCATCGCCCTTGGCGTATTTCTCCAGCAAAACTTCGGAGCTTATTTCCTGTGCCGGCAAGGCGGAAGCGGGCGCCACAACGGCGCGAAAAGCCGGCGCTGCGCCGAAGATGTCGCCTTGCGTGGCGTTGTGGCTGGAACTTGGCGGGGCGTTGTGGGTGGGGTTTGGCGAGCTCATGCAGGTCTCCGGGGACGGCGGGATCAAAATCGGTGTGCGATGTTGCGAGCATCTTAGCGAGCGGGGCTTGACCCTCGTCATGGGGGCGCCATAGTCACCCTATTTTTCAGACCGTATCGGCCTCAAGGGCCGCCAAAAATCATCAATTGTGAGCGGCCACTCCTTGGCCGAATGGCGCCGCATCTGGGCCGCGCAAGCCGAAATTCAATTGACCAGGGCTGAAAAACTCACCGGTCAAAGCGCCAGGGCATCAAACCAAGCCGAGCGCTTCCTGCAGGTCCTTGGGTGAGTAGAACAGCCGCTGCTCGGGCCGCCAGGCCTGCACCAGCGCCAGCATGCGGGCATTCAAAGGCGCTTGACGACCCTGCTTCGCTGCCAAGCGGACGACCTCACCGCAGAGTGCATCAATCTCGGTGGGCCGCCCCAGGCGCAAATCATCGGCCATGCTGGAACGTGCCTTGGCATCGACCTTGAGCATGCGGGCCGCCGCCAAACGAAACAGCGGCGTCGGCAGGCGCAGCAGCGTGATCAAGCGGCGCGGCGGCAGCGGCGTCATTGCCGCAACCTCGATGCCGGCCCCATCCAAAACATCCAAGGCTTCACTCTGCAAGGCGGCAAAGCAACGCCGATAGCCGCGCTGCAACAGTTGCTCGCGCAAGGGCTTGCCGGACATGGCATTGACCGGGTTGTTCAGATTGATGAGGAGCTTGCCCCACTGCACCGCGCGTAAGTCGGCATGCAAGCGCAACCCCAGACCTTGGCGCTCAAACGCAGCCTGCAATGCCGCCAAGGCCGGTTCATGGGCCTGACCTTGCATCGCCAAGGCGCCAACCGTGCCTCTGTGGAACTGCCCCGGCCCCAACTCGGCCACATTGAACGGCGTCATGGCGGCGCGCCAATCCAGTGCAGGCGCCGCGGCGCTGGCTCGCTCGGCATTGCCGACACCGTTTTGCATGGAAACCACCACGCGGCCGGCCGGCAGCAGGGCTTGCAGCTCCTGCGCGGCCGTGCAGGTGGCGCCACTTTTCACGCAGAGCAAGCTTATCGAAGGGCTGAGGCCAGCTGGCAACTTGCCATGCAAGCGCAGTTCAGAGGCGGGCAAATGCAGCCGCGCGCCGCCCAAATCGCTCACCGTCAAGCCCTGCGCGCGCAGATCGGCCAAAACGCGCGGCCGCCCGACAAAGTCGACCTGCAGCCCGGACGCAGCCAAGATGCCGCCCAAATAGCAGCCGACCGAGCCGGCGCCCATGATCAGCACGGAAACGGGCACGGGCTCAGGCCTAGGCTCAACCCCCGGCAGCCGAGCCCCTTGACTCATGCGAGCGGATGAGCCAGATCGCGCAAATGGGTCGGGCCGACCCTGCGTTCGATTTCACCGGCCAAGTCACGACCCCAACCAAGCGCAAACAAGGCTTCGCCGACCACAAACATCGGGCCGACCAACAAGCCCACCAGGTCGTCGACAAAAGCGGGCTTCTTGCCTTCGTAGTAATGGCCCAGGAACTGAATGATCCAGCCGGCCACGAAGGACCCAAGGCCCCAGGCCAGCCAATTGCCGACGCTGCCGGCCGCAAGCGGCTCGGCAGCAGCCATCAGCAAGCCGTTCACCACGCTGACAGCCAAGCCCAAGACCAGATTGCCGCGCGTCAGATACCAGGCTGTGCTGGCGCCCCAAAGTAGCCAAGCCGCGGTGAGCTGCACCGCGCCGAGATTGAGTTCAATCCGCGCCAGCAAGACGCCAATCGCGAAAACGATCAAGGGTATGCCGACAAAGTGCGTCGCAATATTGCGGCGATCTCGATGGTAGCTGGCGTATTGCGCCATCAAATCGAGCGCTGGGCGAAAAGGGCTGGCAGCCATAAGAGTCTCCTGATTCAAAGCTCGTACATCGTTATTCACCATACTAATTCAAGGAGCCATGGCTTGACTGTCAAAATCAATGCAGATTCTGCGGCATTTAGGCCGATAGCAATTGAACCCCATTTTCATGCACCCATTTTCATCATCGTCAAGAACTTGGCTGAGCTCGCTCTTCCTTGTGCTGCTGAGCGCCTGCGCGCTGCCGCCCGACCGGGCTGCAACAATCGGAGCAATGCCGGCAACGGCCTGGGGCGATGACTTTGAGGATCTGCGCAAAGTGGACGCAGGCCGGACGCTTTTTCAAACTGACGCGGACGCAGGCCAGACGCTTTTGCAGATTGACGCTGCCGCATCGACGCTGAGCATCCATGTGTTCCGCGCCGGCAGAGCCGCCAAACTGGGCCACAACCATGTGCTGAACGCACCCAAGCTGAAGGGTTTGGTGCGCATGCCTATGGGTGAGCTGGACCTCGGCTCGGCCGGCTTCGAAGTCGCTTTGCGGCTTGATGAGTTGCAGCTCGATGCACCCGCCGCCCGTGCGGCTTTGGGCGCGGGCTGGGCATCCAGCTTGGCGCCGGAAATGATTGCCGCTACGCGCGCAAACATGCTGGGCGCAGCAGGATTGCAGGCCGACATCTACCCCTTGCTGAGGCTGCGCTCCTTGGCGCTCAAAGGTGCCTACCCCAAGCTGGCCGCTCTGGTCGAAGTGGAGTTGCATGGCCAGCGCCAGCAGCAATGGCTGGCATTGCACGCGACGCTTGAGGGCGGCACGGCGCGAGCGCGCGGCGCGATGGTGCTGAGGCAGAGCGACTACGGGCTGACGCCCTTCTCAGTCGCAGGCGGATTGCTGTCCGTGCAAGACGAACTGCTCATCGAGTTTGATCTGCTGGCCAAACCTTGACATCCGGAGGGCTGACGAAGCATTGCACAAGGCCCTGCCACCAGCCTTCGGTCAAGACATGCTCGGTGAAAGCGCCGCCTGAATAGTCGGCGATGACGCGCCGCCAAAAAGCCTGCGCCGGCAAGTTGTCGCTCATCTGCCCGACTTCCCATTGGCCAGGTAGCGCCTTGAACACCGCAGCCGCCACCTCGGCGCCCAGCCCGGCGCGGCGGTATTTCTTCAGCACGAAAAATTGCGCCATCCAATGCGAAGACTCGCTTGGCTGCCCCACTTTGAGCTCGGGGTTGACCAAGGCAAAACCCGCATAACGGCCATTCGCGACGGCAACAAAAGGATACCAGCGCGGATCACGCCAATACTGATCAAGCTCGTAGCCATATTCACCATGGCTGTCCAGATCTTGATCCCATAGATCCGACAAATCATGCTGGTACAGCTCCAGCATCCGGAACAAGGGCAGGCGGTCCTCGGGCATGGCCCGGCGTATCTGCAATTCGGTCAATTTCATGCTGTCCCCTGGTTTTAGACCGCATTGTCAGGTCGATCTGCACCTTGGTCTTGTGCGCTGGCTTTGTCCGTAGTTCTTGTCCGCTGTTTTTGTCCGATCCTGTCCGCGGACAGTCGCCTTGCCGGCGAGACGCCGCCAAGTCTTTGATTCTTATGGGCAGCCGCTCTCGCCAAGGCCTGGCACGCCGCTTGCAATGAATAGCCCAACAAGGCCAGCCACAAACAGCACACCATGATCCGAGACACCTCTGCGCAAGACCAAATCTTGCCTCCCACCAACAGCCGCAAGCGCCGCCTCGCCCTGGCCAGCATCGCTCTGGCCAGCCTAGCCCTGCTCGCCTTTGCCGGCCCGAAGCTGCTGAGCCAATTGGGCGGGGGCGCTTCGGTCAGCTTGTCCAGGCTGTCGCTGGCCAACGTCGAGCTGGGGCCGTTGACGCGTGACATCGCGGCGGAAGGCCGCGTCGTCGCCGCCAACAGCCCGACGCTGTATGCCGGCAATCCTGGCACGGTCGCTTTAAGCGTGCAGGCCGGCGATCAGGTCAAGCGGGGTCAGGTCTTGCTGCAAATTGCCAGCCCGGAACTCAGCGCCCGTCTAGCGCAAGAAAGAGCCAATGCCGATGCGCTGCAAAGCGAGTGGCTGCGCGCCCAGGCCGATGCGCGCCAGCAGCGGGCCCAGTCGCAGAGCCAGCTTGAAACGGCCACCATCAGCTACAAAACCGCGCAGAACGAGTTGGCGCGACAGACCCAGGCCTTCCAGGCCGGTGCGACTGCGGCGGCGCAGGTCGATCAGGCACGTGACACCTTGGCCAAGGCGCAGGTCGCCTTGAAGCAGGCGCAAGAGCTGCTGGGGCTGAAAGATGACGCGCTCAAGTTCGAGCTTCAAGCCAAGCGCCAGGCTTTTGAGCGCCAAGCGCTGATAGTCAAAGATGTGGAGCGTCAATTGGATGAGCTGAAGCTGCGCTCGCCGGTCGATGGCCAGGTCGGCCAGCTCTTCGTGACCGACCGGGCCAGCGTGGCCAAGGACGCCAAGCTGCTGTCGGTGGTCGATCTATCCGCGCTGGAAGTGCAGATCCAGGTGGCCGAGAGCCTGGCACGCGAACTGCAGCAAAACATGGCCGGCGAAATCAGTGGCGGCGCCGATCAGAAATGGAAAGGCCTGCTCAGTTCGGTCTCGCCCGAAGTCGTCAACGGCGAAGTGGCGGCGCGACTGCGCTTCGCCGGCCCGCAGCCCGAGCAGCTGCGCCAGAACCAGCGCCTGTCGGTGCGCATGCTGCTCGACCACAGAGACAAGGTCCTGACACTGTCGCGCGGCAGCTTTGTCGAAGAAGGCGGTGGCCACTTTGCCTATGTCTTGCAAGGCGATCAGGCAGAAAAGCGCGCGATCAAGCTCGGTGTGCAAAGCCTGGCCAAGGTTGAGGTGCTGGAAGGCCTGAAGGTCGGCGAGCAGGTTGTGATCTCGGGCGCAGACAACTTCAAGGACGCCCCGCGCGTCAGCATCAGTCGCTGAAAAAGCCAACTCTTCTTTCAAATACTCAGGAGCCCACCCCATGTTGAAAATGACATCCCTCGCCAAGGTCTACCGCACCGAGATGGTTGAGACCTATGCGCTGCGCGACTTCAATCTGGAAGTCAAACAGGGCGAATTCGTCGCCGTGACCGGCCCGTCCGGCTCGGGCAAGACCACCTTCTTGACCATCGCCGGTCTGCTCGAAGCTTTCAGCAGCGGCAGCTACGAGTTGGACGGTGTTGACGTCAGCCGCATGAATGACGACGCGCGCTCAAAAATCCGCAACCAGAAGATCGGCTTTGTCTTCCAGGCCTTCAACCTGATCGGTGACTTGAACGTGCTCGACAATATTGAAGTGCCCTTGCGCTACCGCGGCATGGGCGCGGCGGAACGTAAAAAGCGTGCCGCTGATGCGCTGGCACGCGTCGGTCTGTCGGCCCGCGCCAAGCATTACCCAGCCGAATTGTCGGGTGGTCAGCAGCAGCGCGTGGCGATCGCCCGCGCCTTGGCCGGCGAGCCCAAGCTCTTGCTGGCGGACGAGCCGACCGGCAATCTCGACAGCCAGATGGCCCGCAGCGTGATGGAGTTGCTGGAAGAGTTGCACCGCGAAGGCGCCACCATCGTGATGGTCACCCATGACCCGCAACTGGCCGCCCGCGCCCAGCGCAATGTGCATGTGATCGACGGTCAGGTGGTAGATATCGCTGCAGAGCTGCGCATGGATCCGGCGCTATTCAAGGCCGAGTCAGCACGAGTCGGATGAGAGCAATGAAAGTCAACGCTCTCGTTTTGCTCAGCGCGCTGATCTTCCCGGCGATGGCACAGGCCGATGATCTGCTGAGCGTCTACGCCCAAGCCCGCGCTGCCGACCCCT
>CAUPEV010000118.1:0-15460 GCA_963510335.1 uncultured Roseateles sp. | reverse complement strand
GGCCAGGATCATCACCGTGCTGCCCAGAATAACGCATTGCGTGATCGTGATGACCGGGCCACCCAGATCAATCGGGGTGGTCGGCAAGAGCAGCGGGAACGGCTTTGGGTTCGGCTTCCAGATGATCATCGCCAGCGTTTGTAGCAGCAGCGACATGCCCATCGCGGTGATCAAGGGTGCCAGGCGCGGCGCATTGCGCAGCGGCCGGTACGCGATCTTCTCGACCAGGAAGTTCAGCGAGGTACAGACGACGACGGCGCAGGCGAGCGCGATCAGCATCATCAGCCAACCCGGCATGCCGGTGTCGGCCAGCGCCCCCACCACGGTCCAACTGACCAGCGCTCCCACCATCAAAATCTCGCCATGGGCGAAATTGATCAGATTAATGATGCCGTAAACCATGGTGTAACCCAGGGCCACCAAGGCATACATGCTGCCCAGCACCAGACCATTGATGATCTGTTGCAAAAAAGTTTCCATTGATGTCTTCCTTTGCGTGCGAATCTGTTGTCGAACTGAGCTGCTAGCTTGCAAGCCACATGCCAAAAGTCAGGGTGCGCGGGTAATCACCGAGAGGCGTCTATGGCGACAAGTAGCTCTTGAGCTGCATCAAGCCTGCGACTGGGCGGAATTCGACACTGGCACGCCTACTCATGTGCGGACTTCTACACAAGCTTGGCCACACGCCGAGTCTGCGATGCAAAGACGACAGAAAAACTCCGCACAATGAAGCGGGACAGATGGCCCAGCATTCGGCACACTACGCAGCCCCGCGTCTCTTCACCCATGAACCAGCCATCTAACTCTTCGCCCGCCATTGATCGGCCGACAGCCTTGCGAAGGCTCGCGCGCAGATTGGTTCGCCCTGGCCTGATGGCCTATCTGACACTGGCCTTGGTCGCGCTGATCGGCTTGGGAATGCTGCTGGGTCAGCGCTGGAGCGAGCGCGCAGGCATGGAACAGTTGGCGGCCGTGGCGGCTGAGCGCTTAGAACTGTATGCCGCCAGCTTGGAAGCCGAGTTGGCGCGCCATGCCTACCTGCCCAGCCTGATGTCCATTGATGCCGACATTCAAGCCTTGCTGAATGCGCCCGAAGACAGTCAGCTAAGGCAGCGGGTCAACCGAAAGTTGGCGGGCATCAATGTGCGCGCGGGCTTGAGCCTGAGTTTTGTACTTGGGCCTGAGGGTCAAGTCTTGTCCGCCAGCGACGGCGCAACGACAGATAGTGCATCCGTCGCGGCAGCAACTCGACTGGTACAACATCTGTCATTCGCTGCCGAGCAAGCCAGTGGCCAATTCTTTGCGACCCATGCAAGCAATGGCAGTAGCGACTACTTTCTATCGCACACCCTCAAGCGCGGCGGCAAGCGCCTTGGCCAAGTCGTGGTGGTGCAAAGCTTGGCCCCGTTGGAGGCAATCTGGGTGGACCAAGGGCTGCGCTCACAAGGCGAAAAAATACTCGTGGTGGATGACCAGGACGTGGTCATCATGTCTTCGGTGCCGCAGTGGAAGAACCACGTGCTGAATCAACGCTCGGACGAGCAATTGGCTCAGTTGCAGGCCTCGGCTCGCTATTCAGGCCCACTGCAGAGCCCGCTGGGGCTGTTTGAGCATGAAGCGCTGCAGCAGCAGGCCGCGTTGGTCACCTTGCCAAGCTTGAGGCCTATTGAGGGGCAGAGCCAGCAGAGCGCCCAACAATTGTTAGCGCAAGAACGCGCTGTGCTGCCTCTGGCGCTGCGCTTGGTGACGCTCTCAGACCCCGCTGATGTATGGCGTCAGGCTCGCTACGCGGCCTGGGGAGGCGGAGCCATAGGGGCATCAATCGGCATGTTGGCGCTGTACCTGGCATTCAGGCGCCGCGCCCATCGGCAGCTGTTTGAAGCCAGCGCTGAACTGCAATTGGCCCATGCTCAGTTGGAACGGCAGGTGCAGGCGCGCACTCAAGAGCTCAGCCATACCAACCAAGAGCTCAAGCGCCAGATTGCTCAGCGCTTGCAGGCCGAAGATGAATTGATGCAGTCGGCTAAGCTGGCGGTGCTGGGGCAGATGTCAGCCGGCATCGCACATGAAATCAATCAGCCGCTGACCGCCATGCGGGCCTTGTCGCGCAATGGCTTGCTGCTGCTTGAGAAAGGTCGCAGCGCCAGCGTAGCTGAAAACCTCAGCAGCATCGACGCAATGGTGGAGCGCATGACGGGTATAACTCGCCAGCTCAAGAGTTTTGCGCGCAAGGCCGAGGCCGCGCATGCGCCGGTATCCCTAACGCGCGCGATCAGCGGCGCGCGCTTACTGCTGGAGCACCGCATCAAGGCCGAAGGCATTGAGCTTCTGGTGAATGTGAACGACGAGCTACTGCTGCGCTGCGAAGCGAATCGGCTGGAACAGGTCTTGGTCAACCTGCTCGGCAACGCAATGGACGCGATGAAGGACGCCACCGTCAAGCGTCTGAGCATCACTGCAAAACCCATTGACAGCATCGCAGGCAAACGCGTCCTGGTGCAAATTTCGGACTCCGGTGCCGGCATCTCGGCAGATTTGCTGCCGCGATTGTTTGAGCCCTTTTTCACCACCAAGCCGGCCGGCCAAGGCCTTGGGCTGGGCTTGGTGATTTCATCGAAAATCATTCACGAATTCGGCGGCAGTCTGCGCGCCAGGCCCAACGCAGCTGAGCTTGGCGGCGGCATGAGTTTCGAATTCGATCTGGAAGTCTGCACAAGGGATAGGACTCATGTTTGAGGGATTCAAGGTTTTGTTTGTCGAAGACGACCCGCCGGTGCGCGCCAGCCTGACGCAAACACTGGAGCTGGCCGGGCTGGAAGTGCTGGCCTGCAGCTCCGCCGAGGAGGCACTGCCCCATATCCAAGCCGGGGCTCAATTGGTGGTCGCAACCGATGTGCGCCTGCCCGGCATGGACGGGCTGGCCTTGCTGGACCATGTGATGGCGACCGACTCCAGTATTCCGGTGGTGCTGGTGACGGCGCATGGCGATGTCGCGATGGCGGTGCGGGCGATGCGCACAGGCGCCTACGATTTCATCGAGAAGCCTTTTGCACCGGAGCGCTTTGTCGACGCCTTGACCCGCGCGCTGGACAAACGTGTGCTGCGTGTGGCGGTGGACGAGCTGCGTGGGCAGTTGCAGCGGCGCAGCGGCATGGCTGCGGTGTTGCTCGGCAACTCAGCGGCAATGCAGAACGTGCGGCGTCAAGTATTGAACCTGGCGGACACCTCGGCCGATGTGATGATTCTGGGCGAAACAGGCACCGGCAAAGAGCTGGTGGCGCGCTGCTTGCACGACCAAAGCGCGCGGCGTGACCGCAACTTTGTGGCGATCAATTGCGGCGGCCTGCCCGAGGCCTTGTTCGAGAGCGAGCTGTTCGGCCATGAGCCGGGCGCCTTCACCAGCTCGGCCAAGCGGCGCATCGGCAAGATCGAACATGCCAATGGCGGCACTTTGTTGCTGGACGAAATAGAGACCATGCCTATGGTGCTGCAGATCAAGATGCTGCGGGTCTTGCAGGAGCGCCGGGTCGAACGGCTGGGCTCGAACGATGAGCTACCAATCAATGTGCGCGTTATCGCCGCCACCAAGGCCGATTTGCGGTCTTTGAGCGAGCAACAAAAATTTCGCGGTGATCTGTATTACCGACTCAATGTGGCCACCTTGCAGCTGCCGCCGCTGCGCGAGCGGCGCGAAGATATTGCGCTGCTGTTTGAGCATTTTGTTGCCCAAGCCAGCAGCCGCTATGGGCGCGAGGCTCCGGAGCTGACGCCGCAACGCCTGCGCGAACTCTTGGCGCATGACTGGCCCGGCAATGTGCGCGAGGTGCGCAATGCGGCAGATCGCTTTGTCTTGGATATTGTCAGCAGCGAGGGCAGCAGCCTTGGCAACACTGCGCCTGCCAACAGCAGCAGCCTTGCGCAGCAAATGGACCAAGTAGAAAAGGCCTTGATCGAGCAAGCGCTGGGGCGCTGCCAGGGGCGCGTGCCCTTGGCGATGGAGATGCTGGGCTGTGCCAAAAAGACGCTCTACGACAAACTGCACCGGCATGGGATCGAGCTCGACCGGTTCCGACCAAGCTGACGCGGCTGAAGCGCCCGCCTATTGCGAATACTGGTACTGCTGTGGGTCGGCCGCATCCGTCGGCTTGGCTATCACGCGCTTGAGAGGCTCGCTCATAGGCAGCTGCAAACTCAGGCCATGGGGCGGTATGGAGGCTTGGAACCACTTGCGATACAGGGCGTGGATCTCGCCACTTTGATAGAGCCCGGTGATCACCCCGTCCACCAAGGCCTTGAAGCCGGCATCGCCACGCGGCAGGCCAATCGCATAGGGCTCGACCGTAAAGGCCTGCTCCGAAATCACATAGTCAGACGCATTCCCGACACTCAGCAACCACATGCGCAAGAGCACATCGTCCATGGCATAGGCCATCGCCCGGTCACTTTGCAGCAGCCGAAAAGTCTCGCGATCATCTTGCCCGACCAAGATCTTCATCCCCAGTTGCTGATTCAAATTCGCTTGATGCAGAAACTGGATGCTGGTGGTGGCAATCGTCGAAGCGACCGGTTTGCCGCGCAAATCGGCCAGGCTGCGCACGCCTGCGGCGCGTTTTGACAAAAATCGGGTCTGCGCCACAAAGGTCGTCAGAGAAAAAGCCTGCGTCTTTTGCCGCTCCAGCGTGTTGGTGGTGACCCCGCATTCCAGGTCCACCGAACCATTGGCGACCAAGGGCATGCGGGTGGCCGATGTGACCGCCACCAGCTTGAGCTCCAACTCTGGGTTGGCCAAGCGGGTCTTGATCGCCTCGACGATGTGCTGGCAAATATCTACCGAATAGCCGACAGGCCGCAACTTCCCGTCAAGATAGGAAAATGGCGCCGAATCAAGCCGGTGCCCCAGCACGATCACGCCGGTATCGCGGATCTTGCGCAGGGTATTTGAATCCGGCGACTCGCTCTTGAGCGGCTGGGCCAACAGACACGCGGGCAACCATAGCAGGGACAACAAGGTCCGGCGAAAAAAACTCAATGGCATGTCAAGCGCGGTTCAATGACGATCAAGGGCACGCAGAAGATCAAGATCAAGGGCGAGTTCGGTGGCAAATTCATTGGCAGTTGGAACGCACAGTAGAGACGCACAGCTAAACACGCACAAGCGGCGCCGAACAGCTTGGCAGGCATGCAATCCTGCATTGTCCCCAGCCACGTCTGCTGTGCAAGCGTGTAAGCCCCAAGCTCAGGGCTTGCGGCTTGTGGCAGCATGGCAAACAAGATGAAGCCAAACAGCAGCCAAGATGTCGTTCCCACCCCAATCCCATTGCCCCTGCGCAGTCAAAAACTGTTGCAAATTGCTCAAACGCAATGGGATAGACAACAGGGATTGCTGCTGTTTGCCTACGGTTCCCTGATCTGGAAGCCTGGCTTTGAGCCCAGCGACACTTTGCCCGCCCAGGTATTTGCCTACCACCGCGCCTTACGTTTGCGCTCTTTGGTCAATCGCGGCAACACCGAGCAATCGGGTCTGGTGCTGACCTTGCTATCAGGTGGCAGTTGCCGAGGTTTGGTCTACAGGGCACAGCCGCAGCAAAGCGAAGCCTTGCTGAATGAATTGTGGGCCCGCGAAATGGTCGTCGGCTCCTACGAGCCACGCTGGCTGAACTGCCATACACCCGCGGGGACCGTGCGTGCCCTGAGCTTTACGCTGTCACGCCGCAGCCCCGGCTATGTGGGTGCGCTGGGCGACGCCGAGCTTGTGCACATTTTCAAACACGCCAAAGGTCGCTATGGCACGACTTTGGAGTACTTGATGCGCACCGTCCAAGGACTGCGTCAGCATGGATTGCGCGACGCCGAGTTGGAGAGGCAATGGCACTTGGCCGCACAGCATGGGCTCTGCCCTGCGCTCGCCTGACGCTCAAAGGAAGTGCCAGGCCTTGGAGGGGCTGCCTGCCGAACGGCCCGATCAGCTGACGCGGGTGAGACCGGGCAAGCTTTGCAAGCGAGCCAAATCTTCCACGGTATCGACGTCAATCAGCACACCAGGATCTTCGACATCAACCGCCTGTGAAGGGAAGCGCGCCACGATGCGCCGCGCACCTTCATCGCCATGCAGATCCACCAATTCGGAATACAGCTCGGCACTGAAACCGACCGGGTGACCCCGCCGACCATGGTGCTGAGCGTAGGCAACCGGGTAATGCTCCAAGGCCGCGGCCACGGCCAAGATACTGGACGAGCGCAGCATGGGCATGTCCCCAGGCACGATCAGCCAGCCATCAGCATCCCCGGTGGCTGCGACACCGGCCGCGATGGAGAAGCCCATGCCAATCGGCGTCGGCCGCCCCTGGCTGTCGAGTTCAGGAATAGAGACGATGTCGCGCGCTGCGACCAGAGGATGAACCAAGGGGGTCAGGTTTTGCGTCGTTACCACCACCACACGCAAGCCGGTCTCAATCGCGTGGGCCACGGTGTGGGCCAACACAGTATCCGCCGCTTGGCCTGCAGCGGGTTCAAGGCCTGCGCCCATCAACTGCCCAAGCTTATGGCCTTGCCCCAGAAAACGCATTCCTCGCCCTGCGGCCAGCACTATCACCGCCGGTCGTCGTTTCGTCATGCTCTACATTCCTTTAGACGCCCTCAGCGCTGCCCAATCATTACGCCAGGCTTTATCGCTTGTGCGCATAGCATGCCGCACGAACAGTCTGGCGGCCAGTGGGGCCTTCACCTAAGGTGTTCTACCTGTTAACGCCAGTAACTTCATTGGATACTCGGGGTATGAACAAGCTATCCGACCTGCGAAAGAGTTACGAGCAAGGTGAACTCGATGAAGATCTGGCCGCCAATGAGCCCATGGTTCAATTCAAACAATGGCTAGACCATGCGCTGGCAAGCAGCGTGCCCGAGCCTAATGCAATGACGGTGGCCACCGTCGGCCCTGGCGGCCGACCCTCGACCCGCATCGTGCTGATCAAGAGCTTCGACGAACGCGGCATAGTTTGGTTCACCAACTACGAAAGCCGCAAAGGTCAAGAATTGGCCGCCAACCCCCACGCCGCACTGCAATTCCATTGGGTTGAATTGGAGCGCGTGGTGCGCGTAGAGGGTCAGGTCTCGCGCATTGATGCGGCCGAGTCGGACGCTTACTTCCAGTCGCGCCCACTCGACTCACGCCTGGGCGCCTGGGCCTCGCCTCAAAGCCAAGTCATCGGCTCACGCGGCGTGCTGGTCGCCAATGCGGCCAAAGCGGCGCTGCAACATGGCCTGCACCCGCAGCGCCCGCCGCATTGGGGTGGCTACCGGCTGGTGCCCGAAGCCTGGGAGTTTTGGCAAGGTCGCAAATCCCGCTTGCACGACAGACTCAGCTACCGTTTGCAAGACGGGAGTTGGATCAAGCAAAGATTGGCTCCTTGAACCCCTGAAACCCCTGAAACCCCGAAACCTTACCCCCTTGATCTTCGACCCCTTGAACCTTTCAACCGTGAGGTTCAAGGCTCACCGGGCCTGGACTTTCCTCAGAAGCGCACTTGCACGCCCAGATGCGCCGAGCGCCCCGCCAAGGGACTCAGATCGCGGATGGTGGCCACCGAGCCGGCATTGAACGCAAGCTTGTTGCCAAGGTTGTCCAGCTTCAAGTACAGCAGGCCATCGGTGCCGGCGATGCGGAACTGGCGCGCCACGCTCAGCTTGACAAGGCCGTAACCGGCGGTCGGCTTGTCGAGCAGGGGCACGCGGTCTTGGCGGGCCGCGCCTCTGACTTCGATGCGGCCCGACCAAAGACCATATTGCGCGTCCAGTCCCACGCTGGCGCGCAGCGGTGCCAAGCGAGGCAGAGCCTCACCGGTGTCGCGGTTTTCTCCCCGCACGCCGTCGAGTTGCCCCGTCAGGCTCAGCTTGCCTCCCGACAGCAGCTCGGGCAGATCGAGCCGGCCTTCCAACTCAAAGCCCTGCATCAGCGCCCGCACCGAATTGAAAGCGTATTCGGGCAGCATCTCGCCGTCGACATCGATCTGCGCACCGGTCGCATCCAAAGCGATATAGCTCGAGAACTGAGTACGGAACAGGTTCAAGCGCAACATCTGCTCGCTGCCCTGCCAAGCCAGCCCAAGATCAATCCCGTTTGCACGCTCTTTGCCCAAATTGACATCACCGCGCTCAAACGCGCCGCTGGCGACATGAACGCCGTTTGCATGCAGCTCATAGAACATGGGTGCACGCTCGGTGCTGTTCAGATTGGCAGTCAGTTTCAGCCCCTTGGCGCTGCCTGGCTCACCCAGCAATTTGTAATTGCCGCTGAGGGAGAAACTGTGGGGGCTGAAAGTGCGGCTGCTAGCCGGACCGAAGCGTGCCTCATCGCTTTGCGCGCTGTCGCCGTCTGACTTGACCCGCACCGACTCCAGCCTTGCCCCCGCAGACAGTCCAAACGGGCCGCTGCTGAATTGCTCAAGTACAAACAAAGCGCCACTTTGGGTGCTTGTGCTGGGCACCAAGGCCTCGGCGCCTAAGGCCGAAAAGTCTGAGTCTTCCCATTGCAAGCCCACTACGCCTTGCAGCGCCCCCAGTTTTGCATGCTCCAACTCGACGCGCAGATCATTGCCCCGGCTCTTGAAAATGGTGCCAACTTCGCCCGTGCCCTCAACCTCTCGGTGCTCATAGCGGCTGCTCCCCATGCGCCAGCTCAGTCGCTGCAACGGGCTTTGCTCGGCCGAGCCTGCCGGGTTGAAACGCCATTCACCGGCGGCGGACAGCCTTTGGCGCTGCATTTGCACGATGACGTCGGGTTCGACCGTAACGCCATAGTCGTTACGGGAATCATCGACCGACAGGCCCGCATAGCCATTGGCAAACAGCAGCGAGGCGCCTAGCGCTGCACCGTGGCTGTCGGAAGCCGAGTTGCGCACATGCTTGACGCTTTCACCGTCGACATTGAAGCTGGGCGTGCGCAAATCATCGGCTCGGCGCGCCGAAGCGTCGGCATGCCAGGCAATGCTTTTGTCGCCCCCTTCCAGGACCACGCCGCCATTGCGCTCAGCCGCCGCGCCACCAAAGCGCAATTCGGCCGCACCACTCAAACCCGTCTGGGCCTGCCGCGGAATACGGTTGTCAATCGTGTTGACGACGCCACCAATCGCATTGCCGCCGTAAAGCAAGGCAGCGGCACCGCGCAAAACTTCGATGCGCTCAATCACCAAGGGATCAAGCGGCACGGCGTGGTCAAAGCTGAGGCTGGAGGCGTCGACCGAGGCACCGGAGTTGCTGAGCATGCGCACGCGGTCGCCGTCCAGGCCGCGAATCGTCGGGCGATTGCTATTGGGGCCGAAATAGGTCGAGGACAGGCCCGGCAAGCCTTCCAAAGTTTCGCCCAAGGTCGAGGCGCGCTTCAGGATCAAGGCGTCGCCTTCCAACACATTGCTGGCTTGGGCCAAGTCCTGGTTGCGCAGCGGGTTGCCGGTCAGCACCACCTTGCCGAGTTTTTCGCTCGACTGGGCTTGCGGGCTTGCTTGGCCCTCAGGGGATTGCTGAGCCAGGCTGTTGATCGACAGGCACAGCAAGCTGGCGCCCAGGGCCAAGGCCCGCGGCAAAAATGTATTCGGTAGCATCAAACTCTCCAGACGCGCCGGCCCAGACTCTAGAAACGGGCGGCGCAAACATGAACCAAGCACTCGGGCGCTTAGCGCCCGAGGCATCATCAACAAGGTTCAAGCAAGGAGAGGTGGCCCGCGGGCGCCGCGCTTCCAATGGTTTGGCGGCAAGCAACTGGTCCAAAGTGTGGCCTGTGGCAACAGCGGCGCGGCCGTTGATGCATCCAGAGGCGCCAAGCCATGAGGAACATGGTCCTGGCTCAATTGATCAAACAACTGGCAGGACAAATCCCCCGCTTGATGTCCCCATCCGTCCAGGGTCGGCAGCTTCACCGATGCAAGCAAACTGCCTTGGGCAGAAGCTGCCGTTTGCCCATGCCCATGCACATGACGGTGCAGATGTGCAATCGTCTGAAAACTCAGCAGCGCGAGTGCGAGCCAAAACGCCAGCCAAAAATGACGGGCGGGAAGCACTTGTTGGCGAGGACTCTTCTTTGCGCTCATGAGGGTCGCGATTATCTACGCCATTCAAGACCAGCGCGTGAAGACAGGCGATACGAGTTCAAGGCGTCACCGCTTGGCCGTCCAGCAAACGATAAAACATCCCGTAGGGATCGTTGCTGAGCACCCCAAGCCGGCCTTCGATCGTGATGGGCTCAAGGCTGTAGCGCACCGCTTGCTTGGTACGCACCTCGATCAAGCCCTCCGGCCCGGCGGGAACGCAAAAAGCACAGCTGGTTGGCACGGCCGAGAGCAAAAAATGCTGCTGCTTGTCGCCCGGCTCCAAAGGCATCATGAAACCCTGTACCTTGACCTTTTGCTTGTCCAAGGCCAGCACTTGAGGCGGGAACACCGGCGTGAGCACGCTCTTCTCGATCTTTGTGCTGACCGAGGACAGCAGCGACCAGGGCAAAACGCCGGCGCGCTCTTGCAAGGGTTTGATGGGGCTGCGCGGGTCGTGATAGCCCGGGCCAGAGCCGACACCGTTGACCGGCTGCGCACAGGCCGCCGTACCAAACCCGCTCGCCAAAACTACGGCCGCGATCGCGGTCAATGCCTTCATTCGACTCGATTGCTTCATCCGGCCACATTCCTGCGCTGCACAACTGTCCAGTCGCTATTGTCACTCGCCATCGTCACTTGCCTTTAGCGCGGCGCCTGCAGCAAGTCGGTGACATCGAGCTTGTAAGCGGCGCGAGCCGGCCAGGCCGCAGCCAGCAAAGCCAGACCTGCAGCCAGCAAAGGCAGCAAGAGCTCCCACGCCGACATCCAGGCCCCGCTGATATGCAGCGACTGCCGCTCGGCCAACAGCGCCCCCAAGATAGCTACCAGGCTGTGACCCAGGGCCAGCCCCAACAATGCCGCCAAGCCGGCCAGGCAGAGGGCCTCCAAGCTGACCAAGAGGGCCACCCGCCAGGGCGGCGCTCCCAACATGCGCAGCATGGCCAAATCGGCTTGCCGGGCCCGCACCGAATTCAGCAATGTCACGAACACGGAACAGGCCGCCGCCAGCAAGAGGACAAAGCCGAAACCCCGCAAAACCTCGGTGCCGGCACCCAGCATACGCAGCAAGCGGGCGGTTTCAAGCGCTGGTGAAGCGGCCTGCAGGCCCGGCTGCGCATTGACCCAGCGCGGCAGCGACATGGCGGCCAGCGGACTGCGGAACTTCAGCAAAACCATGGTGATCTCGCGCGCGGGTTCCGCGTCGTTGTGCCCATCGACCGGGTGCGGCTCGGCAACGCGCTCGGCCCCATGATGCGACTCATGCTGCTGCCACACCGAGCTCAGGTCGGTCAGCACCAAGCGGTCCAAAACCCCTCCGCTGGGCGCCAACAGACCTACCACCGTGTAGCTCTGCGCCTCATGTGCTGTGCCTTGTTCGCCCAGGCCATGGCTGCCCTGAAAACGCTGGCCCAGCTTGAGCCCCGTACGCCTTGCAACTTCGGTCCCAAGGACCGCCTCCATGGGCCCAGTCCAGACTCGGCCTTCAGCGAAGCGGGCTTGGTAGAGGGTCAAATAGTCAGCGCTACTGCCAACAATGCGAAAGCCTCGCAAACTATCGCCCAAGGAAACAGGTAGCGCTTGCGCGACCAGAGGAAGTTCGGCCAGGGTCTTGAGCGTGCCCAGCGGGATATTGCCGGTCGGCACATCGAGGTGAAACACCCCCGCCAACATGATTTGCATGGGGCTGCCTTTGGCGCCAACGACCAGGTCAACACCGGCCAAATCGCGCCGCATGCCATGCTCGATCTGCTCGCTGACCAGCAAAACAAAGCAAATCGCCCCCAAACCCAGGCTCAGCAAGAGCAGGTTCAGGGCGGCCGTCAGAGGCTGCGCCCACAGATAGCGCCAAGCCAGCCGCAGCAGGCTCATAAGCCTTGCTCCCCCTGCTGCACCTGCCTGGGCAAGACCAAGTCCTGCCATGCGCACCTTGCACCTGCCTCACCAGTCCCTGCCGCTTCACCAGCCTCGGCAACCCAAACTCGCTCGGCGACTCGGCGGTCATGCGTCGCCAGCACCAAAGTGGCCGCTTGATCGGCTGCGGCTCGCTCCAGAAGAGTCATCACCTGGGCTGCACTTTCATCGTCAAGGTTGGCCGTTGGCTCATCGACCAATAGAAACCTCGGTCGGCGCATCAAGGCGCGCGCCAGCGCAACGCGCTGGGCTTGGCCCAAACTGAGTTGATGCACCATACGCCCGCCCAAGTCCGCTAAACCCAAGGCATCCAACAACTCGGCAGCCCGAGAAGAGTCCGGTCGCAAGCCGGCGCTGATATAGACAAGGCCCAAATTCTCATTCACGCTGAGCG
Organism: uncultured Roseateles sp.; assembly: GCA_963510335.1. Taxonomy (GTDB): domain Bacteria; phylum Pseudomonadota; class Gammaproteobacteria; order Burkholderiales; family Burkholderiaceae_C; genus Paucibacter_A. Next base: position 3,073 of record CAUPEV010000118.1, on the reverse strand, counting down.
CCGCGCTGAGATGCAGTCGCTGCGGCAAAAAACCCAGGTTGGCGCCTCGCCAGGCATCCCGTTCACGCGCCGTCAGCTGCTGTAAAGCCTGACCGCCCAAAACCAAAGTCCCGCGGCTGGGCGTCAGCAACCCCGCCGCCAAGGCCAGCAAGGTCGATTTGCCGCTGCCAGAGCTGCCGCGCAGCAAGAGATGCTGCCCAACTGGCAAAGCAAGGTCTTCAAAACGCAGCTGCGGACCCCGCGCATAGTCATAGCGCAAGCCGGTCCATTCGATGATGGCGCTCATTCAAGCGGGATCACTGGGCTCGCGTCAGTCGCGCAAAAGTAGCGAGAAACTTGTCCACCTTGGCCGCCACCACAAAGGCGCAATAGCCCTGCTCAGGATTGCGGGCGTAATAGCGCTGGTGGTAGGCCTCGGCCGGCCAGTAGTTGCGCTCCGGCAGCAACTCGGTCACGACGCGGCCCCGATGAGCTTGCTGCGCTTGCGCCAAGACCTCGCGAGCCTGCTGCTCTTGTTCCTTGCTGTGCGTGTAAATGCCGGAGCGGTACTGGGTGCCCACATCGGCACCTTGGGCGTTCAGGCTGGTCGGGTCGTGGATGGTGAAAAACACCTCCAAGAGTTCGGTCAAACTCACCTCATTGGCATCGAAGTCAAGCCGCACAACCTCGGCATGGCCGGTGTTGCCGGTACAGATTTGCTCGTAGGTCGGTTGCTGCACGTGGCCATTGCAATAACCCGACTCAATTCTGTGGACCCCTTTGACGCGCTCAAACACCGCCTCAGTGCACCAGAAGCAGCCGCCGCCGAGGGTGATGCGTGACAGATTCTTCGGCAATTCGCTCATGATCAGATTGGGGCCTTGTGTGTGGAGTTTCGGTGGAGATCTTGATGCAGCGAGCCGAGCATAGCCGAGACCAGAACTCCCGCATTTTCAATGGGCACTCAGCTGCAATTCCGCGTGCGGCTTCCAGGCTTGCCCAGGCTCGGCGGCGCTGTCATGCAGGCCCGGTGCACCCAAAAATATCCGGCTATTGGGCAGGCCTTTGGCAATCAAGGCATCGCGCACCATCACGCCGCGCTCCAGCGCCAAGGCGCGCACCTTGTCATTGCTGACCTCATAGCTGGCCAGCAAGAGCGCCCGCATCTCGGGGGCCGGAATGTCTTTCGCAAAGCCAATCATGTTCTTGGGCTTGTTGGGCAGCTTTGCAGCCTGATAGACGGGCTTCAACAAGCGAGTGCGTTCTGCCTCGCTCAGGGTGAGGCCTGCTTCGACCTGCCGCGTGGCGCTGGCGGTTTGCTGGCGTTGCATTTCGCGCTGGCGCTCGGCCAAGAGCGCCTCCTCGAGTTGACGCTCTTGCAGCGCCGCACGTTCACCCACTGGATCGGCCCAACCCTTGATGGTCAAGGACAAACCGGGCCGCTCGTCCATCATCTTGGCGACTTTGTCGATCGCACCGGGGGCATTGGCTTGCGCAGTGCCGGGCGCGAACTCAAATTGGCTCAAATCCGCGCCGTCGCCGCCGCTGAACAAGGAGAACGGTGCCGACAAGGCCTTGCCCAGCAGATTGGCGATGATCTTCCAGATCACCCCGCCGACGCTGAACTCAGGCTCGTTGATTGAACCCTTGATCGGCACCTCGACGTCAATGACGCCATTCTTGTCTTTCAACAAAGCCACCGCGAACAAAACCGGCAGCTTGGTCGCGTCCGGGCTCTCGACCTGCTCGCCGAAAGTCAGCTGATTCAAGATGATTTGATTATTGGCTTGCAAGGCGCCGCCGGGATCGACCTTGTATTGCACATTGGTCGAAAACTTGCCGCGCTCAATGGCATAGCCCACGTATTTGGCCGCATAGGCCGACAACGGCGCCAATTCGATATCGGTCGCCGACGCGCGGATGTCCAATAACAAAGGCTTGCCCAAGGGGTTGACGTTGCCGCTGACATCCAATTGCCCGGTGCCCGCAACCCGACCACGCAGACTCAAAGGCGCAATCTCGGCTCGCTCGGAGCTGAACGCACCCAGACTGCCATGCAGCTCACTCAGGCGTGCGCTGTAGTTGGGCCGCACGAAGCGGTCGTTGAAGTCAATCCGGCCCTTGGCCACGCGGATCTGGCCGATCGAGATCGGCATCGTTGCACCGGGCGCAGAGGCAGGCTGGGCCGCAGCCGAAGCTGCGGCGACTTCCACAGGGCTGGCCGCAGAACTGGCCGCAGTAGCTGCCGCCTTTCGGTCCACCGGCCCCAAGTCGCGCAGATTGACCTTGCCTTGCTCGTTGATGATCACGCGAGCAAAGAAGTCGTCCAGCATGACATCAGCAACCGATACTTGCGGCGGGCTGCCGGGCTTGACACTGAGCTTGAGCCCGTCCAAGTTCAAGGCCTGCCAACTCAGCAACTCCTCGCCGACCAGGCTTTGCCCATCGACTTGGCGAGACTGGTGCACAAGCAAATCAGCCAGCAACACCTTGCCGGTCATTTGCGCATTCAGGCCAGCTGGCAAGAGCTGCGCATTGAACTGGCCCCGCAAGCCCAATTCGGCCTTTTGAAGGTAGAGACCCCAGGCAGGATCGAGATAGGCATTGAGCAGGTGCACAGGCAGACGTTCGGCACGCAAATTGCCGCTTGCCCCCAATGGCGCCAAGCTTGCCTTGCCCTGCCACTGCAGCTGACCCAGAGGCACAGCGCCGCGCTTGGCTGCACCTAACTTGAAGCTCAAATTGACCGGCATCGGTTTGGCCTGGGCTGGCCAAGCCAAACCTTGAAGGTCCAAGGCAATTTGTTCCGCATTCAAGGCAAGCGGAGCAGCCGAGCTCGCCGCATCAAGCAATCGGACCGATCCCTGTTCTATTTTCAGGCCCTTGAGTTGCAGCCCCCAGGGCGCGGCCACCTGCGAAACTGGCGCGCTTGCTTGCCCTTTGTCGGCTGGTGGCTGAAGCTCGGAAAAATTCCATTGCCCCTCTTTGGCCCGCGCCAAAGCCAACGCTGGACGTTGCAGCCTCAAGTTGCCTGCTGCCAGCTTGTGTGCACCGAGATCCACCTCCAATTGATCCAAGTTCAGCGCCGTCATCC
>CAUPEV010000117.1:0-15481 GCA_963510335.1 uncultured Roseateles sp. | reverse complement strand
TCGCTGCCGACACGTTTGATGTTGCTCGGCTCAGAGACAGGCGGCAAGGGCATGGTTGTGGCTCAGCTGCTTTGCGTATCAAGTGGCCGCAAACCGTCGGCGTCCTGCGGCGCCAGCCGCAGGGTCACTTTCAAACCGCTGGAGGCGCTGTGGCCGAACAGGCTGACCATGGCGGGATTGAGCAAGCGGCAGTCAAGCCGTCCGCTATCGCCATTAGTGCCCTTAGTGCAGCTAGCGCTGGGCCGCGCATTCACCTTGCTCACCGTGGCCGCCATCTCGAAGCTTAGATCTACCTGTGTCATCGAGTACCAGAGCGGCGGCAAACTCAAAGCCCCATTCGGTGTTTGCACAAACTGGGTGACGCGGCTCAGCGCGTCGCGGTCCAGCTCGGCTTGCGCGTGCAGCACGCCGGCCACGGCTTCGCAAAGCAGACTGGCCAGCGGCGCCTGTTGCGCGGGCAGGCTGGCGCGGCGGACGGGCAAGCGGCTCATGAAAGCGACTAAAAGCTCAGGCTGCTGCTGTTTGACACCAGGCCCAGCCGGGCGCTCAGAATCACATCCTTGGGCGCTGTGTCCGGCGCGGCACCGGCCACTGCGGCCAGAAAGTCGCGCCGCAGCGTCAGCGCCAAACGCCCTTGCGCGTCTGTCAGCATCGCCGTGTCGTCGGTGTAACTCCAGGGCGCACCGTCGGTGTCGATGGCTATCGCCTTGCCGGCGATAGCGCTGCCGTCGGCCCGGCGCAGCTCGATCAACACCGCCATGGTGCGCGCCTGCAAGACCTCTCCGTCCATCACGTCCTTGATCTCGCCTGCCACCACATTCAGACTAGGCCCGCGCACCACTTGGCGCGGCGGCGGCACGCCGATATCGCGCTTGGGCTGCAGCAAGGCGCTGGCGCGCACATGGCCGAAGGAGCGCTCTTGCGTGGTCGTAGCGCCGACCGTGACCGTGCTGGTGTTGGTCTGGGTGTCGACCTTGTTGGCGCCAAAGATGAAGCCAAAGGCGCCGCTGCCGGGCTGTTTGGTTTCGGTCTGCGTCGTCGCGGTGACGTTGGCGCTGCCGCTGAAGCCGCTGGCGTAGAACTCGCCCTGCAGGCGCACCGCTGTCCATTCATAGAACACCGGGTCGATGAAGTTGACCAAGGGCAGCTTGCGCGTGAAGGTGCGTGCCTCATGCAGATGGCCGTCGTCGTCATAGATGCTTTCCTGCGCCGCGATCACTTCGACCTGCGTAGTCGCCAGGGCCGAGGCCATTGCCGCACCGGTGGTGTTCAGTCGCATCTGCGTGTCGGCCACCGCTTGGCCGGTGCTGGCCACCAACTGGCCGAAACTCATGCCGGCACTTTGCAGATTGCTGGCCAAGCCTTTGGGCGAGCTGGTGTCGATCAGCATTTGACTGCCGGCGTTGGCTGCGTTCACTGCGTTGCCCGCTTGGAAGGGAGACGAGAGGGTGTTGCCCATGATTTTCTCCTGCTCAGTTTGATAGCTAGATCACCAAGTCAAAGCGCTTGCTGATCTCTCCCAGGCGCAGAGTGATGCTGCGTCGGGCCGGCTGCGCAAAGCCCGGCGTGATGGGGCGGCGCAGGCTGACGCTGCATTGCCCGTCGGCATTGGTGGTCGAACCGGTGAAGGGGTCGTCGCTCGAGAAGCTGGGCAGCAGCCCGCCGGCATCCAGGCTGAGCTCTTTGTCGGGGTTGACCGCCCCGCTGGCCTTGCGCACGCTGATCATCAACTCGACGCTGCGCTCGGTCAGCACGCCGCCGGTCTTGGTTTCGCTCACCGCGCCTTGGCTGATGAACAGTTGCGGGCCTATCGTCACCTGTGCCGGGACCGGGAATTTACCGGTGCGCCGAGGTGCGAGCACGGCGTCCAGCTGCACGGTGCCGTTCGACCACTGCGCTTCGCGCTCGGCATTCAGCTGCATGGACAAAACGCTGCTGTTGGTAGACATCGCGCCCACACCGACCAGCCCGGCCAAGGCGCCCCGGGTGTTGCCGCTGTGCGTCTGCGTGAGGCTGTAGGACAAGCCGGTCTGCTCATCCATCGCGCCCACGCTCATGTCCATGGACAGCGATACATGCTGCCATTCATGCACGGTCGGGGCGACGAAGTTCAAGACCGAGAGCTCGTTGGTGACGAGCTGTGTGGCGTCCACATTGGGCAGGCCATCATCATCGAGTTGCTCAATCACCTCGGTGACGACGGTGATCTTGGTGTCGGCCAATTGCTTGACCGTCTCGATCACGCCTTCATCCAAGGCCGCTTGCGAGCGCGCCACGCCGAGGCCGATCGAGGCCAGGATATTGCCGAAGCTGGGCGTCATATCGGCCAGTTGACTGGCTATCAAAGCGCCTACACCAGAGCTGGGTGCCGCGCCGCCGCTGCTATTGCTGCTGCCGGCTCCGCCGCCGGCATCGCGGCTAGCCAGTGCCTGCGGCTCTCTGCGACTTAGAGCGGTGCTTGGCGTGGATCGGTGAGCCGACTTCGGATGGGCGGGCTTGGCCATGAATATCCCCTGGTGAGCGCAGCGCTGATCAAGCGGGCGAGGCGGCTGCTGCCCTCGCATGAAATGCACGTAAAGCTTGCTGGATCGGTGCTGTTGATGAATTGCGTTAGATCAAGGTCGGGGCAATTCCAGCCGCGAGCCCTGGCGCTTGTTGACCAGGCGCAAGCAAGGTCGAGAAATGCCACCGGGCAGGCGAAAAGCATCGCCTTAGGGGGATGGCTAAACCGAACTTGAGGCGTAGCGTCGACGGTGCTGACCGCAGCATCTCGCCCTAATATTTTGGAGAAATCATGAAGCAGACAATGCGCTCTTTTGGACTTTCAATGCGTGCAGCCTTGCTGGCTGGCCTTGGTTTTGCGCTGGTGCCACCGGCCTCGGCCCAAACGGCTTGGTCCTCCTTGTCCTTGGAGTTCACCGAGCCCACGGGTGTGGTCGGCCCCAATGACAGCATTGATGTCAATGTTCGCTTCAGCAACAAGGACCCCAGCGAGAGCTTCATCCTCGACAGCAATTTGCCGTTGGCGGGTCTGAATGCCGCCGATATTCCGACCAGTGGTACTTGGAGCGACGGGCAAGGGGGGTATTTTCAAAGCTACTTCTCGAGCTACACCGGCTGTAGCCTGACCATTGGTTTCGGTTGCAGCGGCAGCTTCTCCCTCAATTGCACGGATGGGCCCCCCTATAACTTCTCGTTTGCCGCCAACCCTTTTTCAGAGCCCTACGTCTTGGCGCCCGGCGGGCATCATGACTATTTGTTTGGAACCTTTTCGCCCAGTGCCGGTGCCGTGGCCGCGGGTGATTACTACTTCTACCGCTCGGTGGTCTGGTTGAATGTCTCAGGCTTGGATGCCGAGGGGCACGTTCTCGATGCGGTGGCTTTTCCCGCCAGCACCTGCAATCGAGATTCCCTGGCCGATTGCCAAGGTCAAAGCTACTTCACGCGGACCGTGGTCGCGGTGCCGGAGCCTGAGACCTATGCGCTGATGTTTGCCGGCTTGGGGCTGCTGGCATTGCGCTTGCGTCGTCGCCGCGGCGGCGCCTGACTCTGCTGCTGGGCAGGGCAGCGTTGGCGTATCTGACCGGCAGATTGCCGGGAAGTTCGCTCCGAGATAATGGACCGGATGAACGCTGCCCTCGACCCTCTGAATCATCCCCGTGAATTTTTGCGGCACCTCTTTGATGTTGCCGTGGCGCGTGCGTTGCCGGCGCGCATTTTGGCCGCGCATCTGCCGTCGCCGCCGGTCGGGCGGACCCTGGTGCTGGGCGCTGGCAAGGCAGGTGGCGCGATGGTGCAGGCGCTGGAAGAGGCCTGGCCGGATGACAGCCGCTTGAGCGGTTTGGTGATCACGCCCTATGGCCATTGCCCGCCCGACTTTCGGCCAAGCCGCATTGAGTTGGTCGAGGCTGCTCACCCGGTGCCCGATGCCGCTGGTTCCAAGGCGGCCGCGCGAATCCTGGCCATGACGCAAGGTCTGACCCCCGACGATTTGGTCATCTGCCTGATCTCGGGTGGCGGCTCTGCGCTGTTGAGTCTGCCGGCGGCGGGATTGAGCCTGGCCGACAAGCAAGCCATCAACCGCGCACTGCTCAAAAGCGGCGCCAGCATCAGCGAGATGAATTGCGTGCGCAAGCATTTGTCGGCCATCAAGGGCGGCCGCTTGGGCGCGGCCTGTGCGCCGGCGCAAGTGCTGACCCTGTTGATAAGCGATGTACCCGGCGACGACCCCGCCGTGATCGCGTCCGGCCCAACCTTGGCTGATCCGACGACTTGTGCCGAGGCGCTGGCCATTTGCCAGCGCTACCAGATCGAGCTGCCAGCCGCTGCGCAAGAAGGCTTGCGCAGCGGCGCGTTTGAGACGCCCAAGCCTGGCGACGCTTGCTTCGCGGCTCAGCAATCCCAGCTCATCGCCACGCCCATGATGAGTCTGCAGGCCGCCGCCGATGCCGCGCGAGCGCTGGGCTTGCCGGCTTATATCCTGAGCGACGCCATCGAGGGCGAGTCGCGCGAGGTGGGGCGCGTCCATGCGGCCATCGCGCGCTCGGTCGCTCGGCAAGACCAACCTTTTGCCAAGCCCTGCGTGATTTTGTCCGGCGGTGAAACCACGGTGACGCTGCGGCAAACTCAGTCGCCCCCCGGCCAAGGCGGCCGCGCCACGGAATTCTTGCTCGGCTGTGCCCTGGCCTTGGACGGCGAGCCCGGCGTCTATGCACTATCAGCCGATACCGACGGGATTGACGGCATCGGCCGCAACGCCGGCGCCCTCCTCACGCCCGGCAGTTTGGCGCGTGCGCGCGACCTGGGGCTGAGTGCGCAGCAGGCCTTGGATGCTCACAATGCACTCGGTTTTTTTGAGCCGCTGGGCGATCTCGTCAGCACCGGCCCTACATTCACCAATGTGAATGATTTCAGGGCTTTGCTGCTGCTCTGAACGGACTTCAATGTTCCAGGGCATGAGTTCAGTTTGCGCTCGCGCAAGGCCCAGGCCATCGATGCAAGGCTGTTGCCGCACGATTTGATTTTTCGCAAAGACAGGAACTGGGGCTTGCATGACATTGCCTCTCATTCACCGTCTTTCGGAATCAAGCCACCGTGGAAACTGCCATCATCACAGCGCCCGCGCGCTCAGCTCAGCCTCGTCAACCCGTCACCAACCCTGGCGCGCTGGACAGCGTTTTGGGGCCGCCCCGCCTCAGCGATGCCGAGCTGCATGCGCTCGCGCCGATATCTCAAACCCGCCAACTGCAGATGGGTGCGGCGGTGTTTGTGCGTGGCCAGGCGGCGACGCATTTGGTGGCGGTGCTCAGCGGCGTGGTCGGTCTGGGTTCAGCCGGCGATGATCAGCAGTTCCATCTGGAGCGTTGCGTGTATGGCCCGGCCTGGTTGGACCTGAGCAGTGCGTGGCTGGGCTCGGGTCATGCGCAAGATGCACGCGTGCTGCAGCCGGCCTCGGTGCTGGAGCTGCCCTTGGACGGCATGCGCATCTTGCTTGCCCGCTTCCCGGACATGCGCGAGCGCCTGATGCTGGGCTTGGCTCAAACCGTGCGCAGCCTGACCGGCGCCACCCATGATCTGATGTCCAAAGATGCGCAAAAGCGATTGGCGAGCTGGCTGCTGCAGCGCAGCCCGGTACAGGGCGAGGATGTCGCACTGAAAGAGCGCAAGCGGGAGTTGGCCGCGCAACTGGCGATCACGCCCGAGACCCTGTCGCGCTTGTTGAGGCAGCTGATGAGCGCAGGCTTGATCGAAGTGAAGGGCTACTCGATCAAGTTGCTCAATTTGGCCGCCTTGCAAAACCTGGCGCACGGCTAGTCTTCTCGCCCGTAGCGGGCGAATTTTGGTCTTTTTCCGGCTCTTCTCTTGCGCAAAAGGACGCATCCGCCGCTTAGACTGCAGGTGACATGGCCCCGCTGTGGTGGCCTGCGCTTGAGGAGACCAATGTGACCGCTGCAGCCGAAAAATTTTTCAAAAACAACAACGCCCTGCCGACCATGCCCGAGGTCGCCAGCCGGCTCATTCGTAGCTTCGATGATGACAACATCAGTCTTGGCGCGATTGCCGAGCTGATCGGCAAAGACTCCACCTTGTCGGCCAAAGTTTTGCGCTTGGCCAACTCGGCCCGCTACAGCCCCTCGCACCAGATCTCCAGCCTGAACGACGCCGCCGGCGCGCTCGGCCTTGACACCTTGCGCAATCTGTCCTTGGCTGCCTGCATTTCGGGTGCCTTCCCAGTCATCAAAGGCCTGGACCGCGCGCTGTTCTGGCGCCATAGCATCACCACCGCCGCCTATGCCCGCATCCTCAGCCAGATGTTGCGCGTGGATGCCGACACCAGCTACTTGGCCGGCCTGATGCTGCGCACCGGCCAGCTGATGATGGCGATGGAGGAGCCCGATATGGTCGCCGACGTGGAGGCCCATGCGGCCGAGCCGGGCAGCCGCTTCTCGCTGGAAGAGCACCGCTTTGGCTGCACCCATGCGGACGTGACTGCCTCACTGGCCTCGCACTGGCATTTCCCGGCTGCCATGGTGGAGGCCTTCAAGGACGCCAACACACCGATGGAGATCCGCCCCTTCTCGCTGATGGCGGCCGTCTTGCATCTGGCTGAGGTCTTGGCCGATGCCGCCGAACACCACGACAACCCGACCCAATCCTTGATGGTGGCTGTGCCCGATTTGGTCGAACATTTGCATCTGGATCTGGCCTATCTCGAAGCCAAGATCACAGCGGCCGGCGATGTCGCCAGCGATGTGGAGCAGCTCTTGCACTGAGCGCTCAAACGGCGCAGGAACTGGCCGTTAGGGCCCGGTGTAGCGGGCCGTCGCCCACAGGCGTTGGCCGCTGCGGCGTTGCTCCAGAATATGGGCAAGCACGCCGATGCCGCGCCCGGCCATCTGCAAGCTAAGTGCGGCGTCGGGTGGCGCCCCCAGCGCGCGGCGCAAGCTCACCAGCGCGAAGTCAATCGAAGGCTTCCAGCCGGTCAGGCGCTCCACTGCCGGGGCCAGGTTTTGCCCCAGGCTCAAACTGCCTTTCGTGCCTGTCATGGCTAGCTTGGCGCATTCAAGCAGCAGCATGCGCGCCCGCGGGTCGCCCGCCGGGTAGGCCAAATGATTGAAACCAGGTAAGCCTTCACCTCGGTCGAGCCGGCGTATCAGTGCGGCGTCCAGATCGGGTGCCGCCGCCAGCTCATCCCACAGCGCCTCGACCTGCGCACATGAGCCGCCGTTGAAGGTAGCCGTTAGATTGCACATCGCCGCCAGCAGCGCCGAGCCCAGACTCGCGTTGACCGAGGCCAGGCAGCGGGCACTGAAACTGACCATATTCATTTCGTGATCAGCCACCAGCACCAGCGCTTGCCGCAAGGGCTGGTCGGCCGCAGCCGGCAACTGCCAAGCCTTGCGGAATTGCTCGTGCAGCGGCTGATCCGAAGGCGGGCTGGCCAGAAAACAAGCGATCAGCGTGCGCAGATGGGCGCCGCAGGCTTGCGCCAAGGCTGGGCCATCGGGCAGCCAGGCCGGGCCGTGCAAGTCCAGCAAGGCCGTGGCGAACAAGGCCAGAGTGCGAGTGCTTTGGCCAGCCGGCAGCGTCTGGCGCAAGGATTGCCAGGGCGCGCTCAGGCTTGGGGCTGGGCCGGCAAAGGGATCAATGGCGGCGTCAAACTGCCACAGCAAACGGGCAATGTCCTCGGCACTGGCCTGCTTGGCCAAGGCCAGTGCCGACTGGCCACGGTAGATCGGCAGCCCATCTCGAATGCCGGACAACGCGCTGTCCAGCACCGGCAAGCCATCGCTGAGCGCGGACATGGCCTGCTGCTCGCGTTGGCGTCCGCCTTCTTTGCGCCGCAAGAGCAACTCGACCTCGAAGCTGGAGTAGCGCCGGACACGCGGGTCTTGCGGGTCGGCCGTGGCGCTGAGCAGGCCGCGGCTGACGTAGGCATAGAGCGTCGCCTTGCTGATACCCAAACGCGTGGCCGCCGCGCTGGAGTCCAGCAAGGTATAGGCGCCGCTGGGCGGCAAGTTGCTTGGCGCTTGTTGCGGAGCTGGCGCGGGGGCGGGCGGCTTGGCTTTACTCATATATTGATTAACTTGATCAAGATTGATTTCTTTGGCGTCTCACAGTCTAATCGCGGCCCAGAGTTGCTGGTGACGAGTTTTTTGCGAAGTGATGCCGTGGTGAATGATGCAGTCCTTGGGTGGAAGATAAGAGGCGTTTTGGGAGCCTTTGGTCTGCTTTGCGCGGCAGAGGCTGGGGCGCAAGCCGTTGTGGAGGTGCCGGCGGCCACTCTGCAGCGTGTCGAGGTGCGGGGCGACGGCGCCGCCAATGCCTTGAGCGCGCGGCGCGAATCGGTGGGCGCCTTGCTGGTGGTGAACCGGGAGGAGCTGCTGCGCCAAGGCGACACGCGACTCAGCGATGCTTTGCGGCGTGTACCCGGTATCAGCGTCCTCAGCCAGGGCTCGCGCGGGCCGGAGATCCGTATGTCCGGGTTGGGCGGGGGCTATACGCAGATGCTGCTCAATGGTGAGCCGGTGCCGCCGGGCTTCTCGCTCGAATCGATTTCACCCGAGGCGATCGAGCGCATCGAGGTTTCGCGCAGCGCCAGCGTTGAGCAAAGCAGCCAGGCCATCGCCGGGAGTATCAATATCGTCACCCGCAGTACCGTGCGGCAGGCCCAGCGCGATTTGAAGCTGGGCCGGGGCTCACAGTTGGAGCAGCCAATGGTGAGCGCCGACCTGCAGCTCGGCGACCGCGACGGCGCTCTTTCCTGGGGCCTCGGCGTGGGTTTGGCGCATGAGCGGCAGCTGTGGCCGATGACGCTGGAGCAGCAGGCGCTGGATCCGCAAGGCGCAGTCGTGCAGGCCTACCGCACCGACAAGCGTGAGTTCGATAGAAGCAACAAGCTCTCGCTCAGCCCGCGCGCGAGCTGGACGCTGTCGCCTGAGCAGACCGTCAGCACCGACCATCTCTTGCGCTGGACGCGCGCCAAAGCTGGCGCAGTGGATGACCGTTACAGCTCGGTCGGCCTTGCCCCCGAGCAGGCCCACAACGATCTGGCGCTGGACATCCGGGCAATGCAATTGCGCAGCCGCCTGAACTGGAGCTTGACCGAGGCGGACGGCGCAAAGTGGGAGTTGAAGCTGGGCTACACCCGCCTGCAGCGCGATTCGGGCGCGCAGTTTGATGGTTATGACTTCAGCGGCCGCTGGATTCGCGACGCGCAGGTCGACTCGCTGGCTGTCGATCAGGGCTGGAGCCTGGCCGGGCGGCATCGCCGTGCGCTGTCGGACAAGCACAGCCTGAGCACCGGCTGGTATGCCGAAGAGAACCGCCGCAGCGAGGACAGGCTGCAGCACGAAAACCCTTTGCCCGGCGGTCTGCCGGTGGAAAACCTCGATGAAATCTATGACGCCCGCATCCGCCGCCTGGCCTTTTTTGTGCAGGACGAGATCGACTTCAGCAAAGCCTGGCAAGCCACGTTGGGTTTGCGCTGGGAGGCGCTGCAAACCATCAGCTCGGGCAATGTGTTTGAAACTGTCAGCAAGCGCTCCAGCGTCTTGAGCCCGGTCTTGCAACTGCTCTGGCGCGTGCCTGAGAGTAAGGATCAGCTGCGCTTGGGGCTGGCGCGCAGCTACAAGGCGCCGACGCCACGCGAGCTGACGCCGCGCCGCTTTGTCGCCAATAACAACAGCCCCACGACGCCGGATCTGCAAGGCAACCCCGATCTTTTGCCCGAACTGGCCTGGGGTCTTGATGCCGGCTGGACCCACCCCCTGAGCAAGTCGAGTCTGCTGAGTCTGAATGGCTATCTCAAACGTATCGAGCAGGTAATCGTCAGTGAGTTGATCTACCAGAACGGCCATTGGGTGGAGCGCCGCGCCAATCAAGGCTTGGCCTGGGCGCAGGGCGTGGAGCTGGAAGCCAAGCTGAGCGTGCAGGAGCTGCTCGGCAGCGCGAGCCCTGCGCTGGACTTGCGCGCCAATTTGGGCCTCAACCACTCCCGCGTGGAGGCCGTGCCGGGCCCCGACAACCGCCTGGCTCAACAGACACCGCTGAGCCTGAATCTGGGCTTCGATCACCGCCCCGTGACGCTGCCCCTTGACGGCATCGCGGGCTCGCTCAGCTGGGGGGGCAATCTGAACCTCACGACCGGTGGCGCCAAGCGCCTGGCCCTTGATCGTTGGGCCGACAAATCGAGCAACGCGGTGCTGGACTTCTACGCCGTTTGGAAGCCCGAGAAGCAGACGCTCTGGCGCTTAAGCCTGGCCAATCTGCTGCATCCCGACCAGGTCAACCAGCGCCGCGTGCTGGCCGAGGGGCTGGACCACAGGCTGGAAGAGCGCTTGCAGACCGGCGTCAATATGCGCCTGATGTGGGAGCGCAGCCTTTGAATTTTTGAATGAATGAATGATTGATTGATTGATTGATTGAGTAGAAAAATGAGAATCCTTCTCCTGCTGTGCTTGATGGCCATCGGCCAAATTGCCCGCGCCAACGACGCGCATGTTTTCAATACTGAAACAATTTCAGAGAACAAGATTGCCTGGTCTTGCGAGGGCCAAGGCGCGCCCACCATTGTGCTGATGGCCGGCTTGGGTCTGGATGTTCATTCCTCTTTTGATTTGGTCTATCACCAGTACAAGGGTCGCGGCACGATCTGCATGTATGACCGCCCAGGCATGGGGCAAAGCAGCTTCAAGACCAAAGGCCTGAGGCGATTGAATGATCTGGTCGAGGAGTTGCACCAGCTCAAAGAAAAGCGTGGCTGGGACAAGCTCGTGCTGGTGCCGCATTCATTTGCCGGCTTTATTGCCAGAGCCTATGTGTCCAAGTATCCGGGCGATGTCAAAGGGGTGATCTTCCTGGACGTCACGCATGAAGACTGGATGCCAAGGCTGGAGCAGAAAATGGCCAAGAGCGACTTTGCGATCATGAAAAAAGTGATCGATTGGAGCTCGGCCACCTTCTCGGAGGACTATCTTGAAGCCCAGGAGACCGTCAGAAAGTCGGTCTACCCCAGTACTTTGGCAAGCACGGTTATTTCACGTGGCATTCCGACCACCAAGACACGCCGAAGCCAGATGAGCTACGCCGGCATAGACATTTTCAATGCCGAGCATGACAAGCTCCAAACCGAGATTGCGGCGCTCTCCACCAAATCACGTCACCTAGTCGCCAAGGTCGCTGCTCATGAAATAAACAGTTATGACCCTTGGCTGGTGATTGACGAGATCAGTGCCTTGGTAGACAAGCTGGACCCGCAATAAGGGGGCTGGTGCGGGATGCGCTCCCGCACAGCCAGTTCGCGCGCAGATGGTCAACGGGCCTGCCTCAGCCTGCCGCCGGCTCTTTCCTCAGTTCGCCACATCAATGGCCCCGGGCGTGATGACGATTCGGTCGGCCGCCGCCGGCGTCGCCGCGATGGCGGGCACATGTGCATCACTCAAGGTCTCGCTGCTTGAGCTGCGCGCTTTGGCGCGCACCAGCTGCGAGTCGGGCAGGGCGGCACCGGTCGTCAGCCTGGCCCACATCAGCTCCAAGGCGCGTAGCGTGTAGACATGCAGCGGCACCAGGGTCTTGGGGTACATGCCGACCAGCGCGTCGAAGTGATTGGCGTCCGTCACCTCGTAATAACGCAGGCTGCTGGCGTTCTCCACGCGCTTGTTCAAGGCCGCATAAGGGCGCGAGTTGTGGTTGACCGGGATCAGCGCGTCGGAGCGGCCATGCACGATCACTACCGGCTTGCCGCGCAAGTCGCCACTGACGCGTACCTCGCTCAGGCCAGTTTTGACCCGCGCGGCCAGGGTCTGCTCAGCCGCGCTGAAGGGGCTACTACCGACCGCCGCACCGGTCGCCAAACGGCGCAAGCAAGTGGCGCCGTCGAGATAGAAATCGGGCTGGCCGCTGCTGGGCGATGCGGCAAGCAAATACAAGGCTGGGCCGCCGACCGCATTGTCGGCAATGATATTGAAGGCGCCGCCCAAAAAGCCCAGGCCGCCGCCCGTTGCCCAGCCCGTCTTGAAGGCCTCGGCGGCCGGGGCGACCGGCGTCTTGTATGCGGCATCAATGCCGGCCACGCTGTAGCTGCAGACACTCTCGGTGACCGAGGCGCGGGCGAAGGCGTTGGCGTAGGTGTGGGCCACCAACTCGGTGAACTCGAAACCATAGTGGCTATCGTGCAAGAGGTCGGTCTCGGCCTCCCAGCCGTAGGCGCGCAGCTTGGCCAAAGCGTCGGTCGACTGCTCGGCCAGCGTCGCGCCACCGACGAGGCCTTGTGCCGCCAAGGCCGCGCAGCGATTGGCCGCAAAGGGCGCGATCACAAAAGCGCTGCTCGGCGCCAAAGTGGCCGACTGCGTGGCGCACGCCTGATACAAGCCGGCGACGGTGATGTAGTCAAAGAGCGGCTTGGCCGACATCGGCACGGCCACACCGCCGCGCTTGACCGTCAGCCCGGCGTTCTCGGGCAGATTGAGCTGCGGCTCGCCGGCCACCACGCCGCGAATCAGCCCTTCGCTGTCTTGCTCGGCGGCGCGCAGCGCGGCCGCACCTCCGTTGGAGATGCTGGACGCGATCACCAGCGTGTTGGCGGGCGAGAGGCTGGCGGCAGGGAACTGTTTGTTCAGCACATACAGCGCCACTTTGATGCTCTGCAGCGTGTATTTGCCCCAGTCTTTCTCGGGGTTTTGCTTGCCATGCGCATGCTTGAGTGCCAAGCGGTTCGGGTTGGCGGTGCGGAACTTGGCGAGATCATCGCCGAGCAGACCGGCGTTGAAAGTGAGGTCTTTGCGTGCGCCGGCCGTGGCCACGCTGCCGTCAAGGGCGAAGCTGTTGTCGCGGTCCAGGTCATGGATGCCGACACCGCCGCCTTTGTCCGTCAGCGCCACCGCGCAGCCCTTGTTGAGCGCCCACTCGCCGATGGTGCCCAGCTCACCATAGACCGGCCGCGAGCCGCTGGACGGCACTGCCACCACGCAGGCTTTTGCGGCGTCGAAGTTGCTGGGCACCGTGACCACCATGGTGACATTGAGTTTGCCTGTGCCGTCGTCGCTGAGGGCCACGTATTCGCTGCCCTTGTTGCCCGCCGCCGAGATGCGGCCGTAGTAGCTGCCGAAGCCGCCGGCCGCCGTCACATCCAGCAAGCCGGTGTAGCTGGTCTGGATGGCCAGCGTACGCAGGTCGGCCGGCGTTGGGCTGGCGGGCAGCTTGTAGCTCAGCAGCTCTGCCAATGAGCCTGCTTTGCCGGTCAGCAGGCCGTTGCTGGCGCCGTCATAGTCGCTGCGAATGGGCTCAGCGGCCAAGAATTCAGGACGCACCTTGAAAGCCGCAGCAGGATCGACGGGCTCAATCGGCTTGTCCTCGTCGCTGCTGCCACAGGCCGACAGCATCAGCAAGGGCATGGTCAGGATCAGCGCTGCTGCAGCCGTAGCCGTAGCCGTAGCCGAAGTGATCGGCGATTTTCTAGAGGGGGTCATGCTTGTCTCCGTCATTGTTGTTGAGCGAGGCGCTGCATGCCCTCAACTCTCAAACAACGATAGACGCGACAGGCTTGGCCCTCAATCACGCAAATGCGTGACAAGCTGCACCTAGGGAACCTCTGTAAAACCCCGCCGCGGCCCACGGGGGGTTTGCAAAGGGGCCCTAGAGTTCCATCAAGCGCTGCGCCAGCGCTGCCTTGTCATGTACCTGCAGCTTGGCGTAAACGCGGGTGATTTGCGTGCGCACGGTGTTGGGTGCAACGCCCAATTCGCGGGCGATCTCTTTGCCGCTCAAGCCGGCGGCGAAGCGCCTTGCTACCGCGGCCTCCCCGGGCGTCAGCGAGGTCAGCGTGTCGGCCGGGCGAGCCTTGCAAATCCAAAGATGTGCCTGGCGTTTGGCGCTGACTTCAATCTGCTGGCCCCGGTAGCTGACGCCGCGTTTGAGCGCATCCAGCAAGGGCGCCGGCAGTTGCTGGCTGCAAAAATCCGGCCATTGCCTGCGCAGCATGGCCAGGAACTGCGGGTCAGCGATCTCGATGCCACCCTGCGCGTTGACCAGGGCCGAAGCACGCTGCGCCCGTACGCTGTCTTGCCGGTCCAGCACGGCATTGCGATGCATGACGATGGCGCGCGACAAATGAGCCCAGGTCGCGTGCAGATAGTCGGCGTCGTCTGCATGGAAGCCGCGATTGCTGCTGCGGTAGAGCACCAGCCAGCGCCCGGGCAGAGCGCCGTGCGGCCGATCACCGAACAGCAGCAGATGGCGCAGGTCAAAGCGCCGGCTGAATGCGGCCATATCGCTCAATCCTTGCCGAGGGCCGCAGTAAGCGGCCTGGCAATCGACCGCCAGCGGCCGCTCCAATCCGCCCAGAAAAGCACCCGTGACCGGATCGCCAGCCGACACAGCCCCATAGGCCTGCAGAATTTGCTCATCGCGCTGATGCACATGGGCTTGGGTGATCTGCAACTGGCTGTGCGGCGCGCATTCGGACTCACCCAGCCCCAGCACCGCGCCATCAAAGCCTACCGAACGGCGCAGCAGGCTCAGTGCCGCCTCAGGGAACTCCTGATAGCTGGCTTGTTCGGCCAAGCTGTACAGCTCGACCATGGAGCGCGAGAAGGCGTGCATGGCGGAATGATCGCATGAGCTGTGCCGGTCCCGAGTACGGCAGGCTGTGCCGTTCAACTCAGCCTGGACTGCGGGCAAAGCGCGTGTTCAGATGCCGCGTTTGATCATGGCCACCAATTGATCCAGCGCCGCGCCCCATCCGGCTTCAAACCCCATCTCGGCGTGCTTCTTGCAGCCGGCTTCGTCGGCATGGATGACGGTGGCGCTGTAGCGCGTGCCGCCCGCTTCATCCGCCAACGCTATCATCGCGGTGAACATGAAGTTCGCAGCGTCGCTGCCACAGGTCGCGGCAGGCAGGCTGGGGCGAAAACCCGGCAGCAGCGCATTCGTCCAGACCAGCTTTTCATTCGGCACAAGTTCCAGGTAGCAGCCCGAGTTGGGAAACTCGGCGCCCTCGGGTGACTGCATTGTGGTGCGGAAGATACCGCCCGGGCGCAAGTCGATTTCGCAGTCAATCGTTTTCCATGGCAATGGGCAAAACCAGGGCTTGAGCAGTTCGGGCTCGGTCCAGGCGCGCCAAACCAAGGCTCTTGGCACGTCAATCAAGCGAGTAAAGCTCAGATCGAGCTTCGAATCGGCTGGGTAGCTTGGCTTCATGATGGTTTTCCTTTTGTGGTCCTTGCTGTGGTGGTGGTTGTGGCCGCTTCACCCATGGCAAATCGGGCTGCCAGGGCTGCTTGCATGTGTATCAAGGGAGTTGCCATAGGGCTGACTCGTCGGCAGCTGCAGCAGAAGCAGCACCCGTGCCGGTCAGTTTGCGCACAGCGTCCGGGGCGAACAAGGCTCGCGCCAAGGCTTCTTCGCGCTCTTTGATGGTTTGCAGGAAGTCGGCGGCGCCTTTCATGGCCTTGAAGGTATCGAAGCCGCTTTCCAGAAAGGC
>CAUPEV010000116.1:0-15536 GCA_963510335.1 uncultured Roseateles sp. | reverse complement strand
GGCGTCAAAGCTTCCTTGAATGCCACGGCCTTGCCAGCAATCACATGCATCAAGGGGCCGCCCTGAATGCCTGGGAAAATGGCGCTGTTGATTTGCTTGGCGACGTGATCTTTCATCAAGATGATGCCGCCGCGCGGGCCACGCAGGCTCTTGTGCGTCGTGGAAGTCACAACGTCGGCATGCGGCACTGGGTTCGGATACACGCCGGCCGCGATCAAGCCTGCATAGTGCGCCATGTCGACCATGAAATAGGCGCCAATTTCTTTGGCGATTTTGGCAAAGCGCTCAAAATCAATGCGCAAACTGTAGGCCGAGGCCCCGGCGATGATGAGCTTGGGCTTGTGCTCGCGTGCGGTGCGTTCCATGGCTTCGTAGTCGATGGCTTCGTTGGCATCGAGTCCGTAGCTGACGACCTTGAACCACTTGCCGCTCATGTTCAATGGCATACCGTGGGTCAAATGGCCGCCCTCGGACAAGCTCATGCCCATGATGGTGTCACCAGGCTGCAATAACGCAAAGAAAACGCCCTGATTGGCTTGCGAGCCGGAATTCGGCTGCACATTGGCATTCTCGGCGCCGAACAATTGCTTGATGCGGTCAATCGCCAGTTGTTCGACAACGTCAACATACTCACAACCGCCGTAATAGCGCTTGCCAGGGTAGCCTTCGGCGTATTTGTTGGTCAGCTGGCTGCCTTGCGCCTGCATGACTGCTGGCGAGGTGTAGTTCTCCGAGGCGATCAGCTCAATATGGTCTTCTTGGCGCTGGTTTTCATTTTGAACGGCGGCCCACAAATCAGGGTCGACAAGCGCGAGGGTGGAGGTGCTGCGGTCAAACATAGATGGATGCAATGCTCAAAAAGTGGAGGCCCAGTCTCGGCAAGCTCAGGTGATGCCTGCGTATGGGGCTGCCCAGGCGAACGGCTGAAAACAGCTTCAGGAATCCCAAAGCCGTCCGCGCTCCCAGGTGGTCCACCACCTCGGGTTGCTCCCAATACAGGGAACTTGGCTTAGAACCAAAGCGCCCTATCGAGTTGCAACCTTGATCGCCAGTTGCGCGGAGTCTTGAGTGTAGCGGGTGCCCGGGGCGCACCGAAAATGTGCCGAGGATTTGGCCTGCACGACTTGTGCTGGCGGTAGCGCTATATCAATCAGCGTGCGAGTGCGACGCGTTCGTCCAAGACCGTTGACTCTAAGTCTGCGGGAATACTTTTCAAAGGTGCAGCTTCGCGTACGGGTTTGTCGATGGGTTTGCGGCCAGCGGCCACAGCCTTCATTTGCTCGTGCATCGCCAGCACACGCTGAGCGTAGCCGCCGTCATCCGGCAAATTTGCCGCGCCGACATAGTGTTTGAGCCCTTCGTCGACGCTCCCAGCACGTTGAATGCTCTCCTTGAGCACTTGCACGCCCACTCTTAGATTGGTGATCGGATCAAAGGCAGCGAGATTGCCGCCGAACGCCTTGTATTTGTCGTTGTGCACACTGGTCAGCACCTGCATCAGGCCCTGCGCGCCCACGGAGCTCTGGGCAAAGGGATTGAAGCTCGACTCGATGGCCATGATGGCCAAAATCAAGGTGGGCTCAACTTTGGCCTTTTGGCCTACAGACCACGCTTCTTGTACCAATCGGCTGATCGGTTCGGGCGCTACCCTGTACTTGCCGGCCAACCAATGCGCAATGGCTGCCTGCTGACGAGGCAGCTCTTTTGGGTCTGAAGCAGTGGCGCGATTGACCGCATCCGGTTCGTTGCTGCCAAACAGCGTGTTGCCTTCCGCCAGTGCGCGGGCTTCTTCTCGGTCATGGAGCCAGCCCAAGGCATGGCCTTCCAGGCGCTGTTGCAAGTCAACCTGACTGGCGAAGGTGAACACCATGGCCACGACAGCCAAGCCAACAAGGGCAAGAGTGTTGTGGCTCACAACCAGCAAGCCTTGGCCTATGTCTTTTGCAAACAAGGACACGGCGGCACCGGTATTGCGTGCCAGGGAAAAAATTTCTTGACGCGCTGTCATGCGACTCCTTTGTTCTCTGCCGTCGGCAAGCCTTGCCTGTTTGAGCAACGGACTGCAAGCGGAAGTGATAATGGGCCGGACCGTATGCGGCGAAACGAGCAGAGTCGGCTCTTGCATAAGGTTGCCGTCCATCGGCAGCGGGGCGTCTTCACCCTCCCTAGGCAAAGACACGGGTTTACCCTGAATGTTCAGGACGAGCGGATTTTAAGGTCCAAAGATAACCCGTCAAGCTTATAAATCGATTTGTAAATTACTTTTGGTTATGAAGTATCGCGATCTACGTGAGTTTGTGCACGGACTGGAAGGCATGGGGCAACTTCGCCGCATTGTTCAACCTGTCTCTCCAATTCTGGAAATGACGGCTTTGAGCGACCGCGTCTTGCGCTCTGGCGGCCCGGCGCTGTTGTTTGAGAATCCTGTTGGCCACAAGACCCCAGTTTTGACGAATCTATTTGGCACGCCGGAGCGGGTTGCGCTAGGAATGGGGGCTCAGACTTTGCTGGATCTGCGCAATGTGGGTCATGTGCTCGCGAGCTTGAAGGAACCGGAGCCTCCCAAGGGACTTAAAGACACAGGGCGTTTGCTGCACATGCTGAAGTCCTTGTGGGACATGAAGCCATCCGTGGTTCGCAAAGCTGCCTGTCAGCAAGAAGTGTTTGAGAATTGCGATGTCAATTTGAAGACGCTGCCCATTCAAACCTGCTGGCCAGGCGATGTCGGACCCTTAGTCACCTGGGGATTGGTGGTCACGCGCGGACCCCAGAACATCGCCCAACCCAGAGCCCGTCAGAACCTGGGTATCTACCGCCAGCAATTGATTGGGCGCAATCAGCTCATCATGCGTTGGCTGGCGCATCGGGGAGGCGCCTTGGACTTTCGTGATTTTGCCTTGGCCAATCCTGGTCAGCCTTTTCCGATTGTTGTTGCACTCGGCGCAGATCCGGCGACGATTTTGGGCGCGGTAACGCCGGTGCCGGATTCACTGTCTGAATATCAATTTGCAGGCCTGTTGCGTGGCTCGCGCACCGAATTGGTCGACAGTGCGGCAGGTCAGAATGGACGAATGCTGCAGGTGCCTGCCAGTGCCGAGATCGTGCTAGAGGGCTGCATACCCGTTGCGCCAGCGGGTTATAGCGGCGTCAGCGAAGACGGCGTTCGTTTGATGGAAAAAGGCGGATATTTGCATGCGATCGAAGGTCCGTTTGGCGATCACACTGGCTATTACAACGAGCAGGACTGGTTCCCGGTGTTCGAAGTACGGCGGATGACGCAACGCAGTGAACCGATCTACCACTCGACCTACACCGGCAAGCCGCCTGACGAGCCCGCTATTTTGGGTGTTGCACTGAACGAAGTGTTCGTCCCTATTCTTCAAAAGCAGTTCACCGAGATCGTTGACTTCTATTTGCCGCCAGAAGGTTGTAGCTACCGCATGGCCGTGATTTCGATCAAAAAGGCCTATCCGGGGCATGCCAAACGAGTGATGTTCGGTTTGTGGAGCTATCTACGCCAGTTTATGTACACCAAGTTCATCGTGGTGGTCGACGAAGACATCAATATTCGTGATTGGAAAGAAGTCGTCTGGGCCATCACGACACGGATGGATCCGGTTCGTGACACCACATTGGTCGACAGCACGCCAATTGACTATTTGGACTTTGCATCTCCGATTAGCGGCTTGGGCGGAAAAATGGGGCTGGACGCCACCAACAAATGGCCGGGTGAGTCCACGCGTGAATGGGGCGTGCCGATCAGCATGTCCGCCGATGTTCAAAAGCGTGCCGATCTCCTGTTCGGACAGCTGTTTGAAATGCCAGCATCGGGTTTATCCGGGGATTGAAAGACAGGTGGTCATCGCCTAAATTTGAAGAGCCTGTTTAAGGCACAACCTCTGGCGCAATCTTTGCGCGCCAGGAGCCCTTCGGCAAATCGCCTTAGAGCCCCAAAGGTGGCGTAAGCCACCCACCCTCCGCCGCCCTCGGGCTCCGGAGGGTTTTTCATTTGGGCGGCGAATCGCCGTTGTTTGATGAACGCTGGCCAATTCACACATATTCACTCGGTTGAGCGCATTTCATTTGATGCGTTAACCTCGCGGCATGAATGACATCACCTTCTTTTGGCACGACTACGAAACCTTTGGCCGCATTCCCCGGCGTGACCGCCCGGCGCAATTCGCGGGCCTGCGAACCGATGCTGAGCTGAATGAAATCGGTGAGCCCTTGATGCTGTATTGCCAGCCGGCACCGGATTTTTTGCCCGATCCGGAGGCCTGCTTGTTGACCGGCATACTGCCGCAAACCTGCCTCGAAAAAGGTGTGCTGGAGCATCAGTTTGCTGATGCAATTGAGGCTGCCTTGGCCGAACCGGGCACCGTCGGAGTTGGCTACAACTCGATCCGTTTTGATGATGAGGTGACACGCCATCTGTTTTGGCGCAATTTGATCGACCCCTATGCGCGCGAGTGGCAAAACGAGTGCGGGCGCTGGGATATTTTGGATGTGGTGCGCTGCGCCTATGCGCTGCGGCCTGAGGGCATTCAATGGCCCAAGCACGAGGATGGTCGGCCCTCTTTCAAACTGGAGCACCTGACAATGGCCAACGGATTGGCCCACGATGCCGCACATGATGCGCTCAGCGATGTGCGTGCCACTATTGCGCTGGCCAGGCTGTTGAAGACCACTCAGCCCAAGCTTTTTGAGTTCTGCTTGCGACTGCGCAAGAAGGACGCGGTATGGGCCGAGATCGGCGTAGGACGACCTTTCCTGCACATCTCCGGCATGTATGGTCCCGAACGCGGCTGCTTGGCCCTGGTTTGGCCACTGGCGCCGCATCCGACCAATAAGAATGAATTGATCGTGTGGGATCTGGCCGCCGACCCGAGCGAATTGCTGACGCTGAATGCGGCAGATATCCGAGGCCGCTTGTTCGTCAAGCAAGAGGATTTGCCCGAGGGTCAAACGCGGCTGCCGATCAAGACCATTCACATCAATAAGTCACCCATTGTGATCGGCAATTTAAAGACTTTGTCACCGGCGATGGCAGAGCGATGGGGCTTGGACATGGTGCAGGGCCTAGCCCATGCTCAAATCCTGATGGAGAAAAAGGGCAGGGCCTTGGATGGCTTGTGGGGCGAGGTATTCCACCGCGACAAGTCGAGCACCGCGCCGGATGTGGACGAAGACCTGTACGGCGGCTTTATCGGCCCGGATGACCGGCGTGCCTTGCAGCGCTTGCGTAGTTTGTCTCCAGAGCAGCTGGCGCAGCGGGCCAGTGAGGGCAAGCTGAGCTTTGCGGATCCGCGTCTGGACGAGTTGGTGTTCCGGTTTCGGGCTCGCAACTGGCCGGGCAGCCTGAGCCCTGCCGAGCGAGACCGTTGGACGGCCCATTGCGCGGCTCGCTTGCATGAAGGGGAGGGCGGCGCACAGACGCTGTCCGCGCATTTTGAGCAAATTGATCAACTGAGCGAGGCGGCCGATGAGCGAGGCCAGGAAATCCTCGGCGCTTTGTATGACTATGCCGAACAGATTGCACCGCTGAGCTAAGTCAGACCCTATGGAGCATATTCATGTTGAAGAGATCGCTTTTGCTGATCGGCTTGGCTTGTCTGCTGACCCAAACTGCTCTGGGCGCAAAATTGGAAACTGAGCCAACTCAACAATGGCCGGCTGAAGTGGCGGCGGCGGAATGCAGTTTTGCTGCAAGCATGGCGAAGCGCGACTTCGCTTTATTCGGGAACCATCTTTCGGAACAAGCTTTGTTCTTTGGGAGTGGCCCTGTGCTGCGTGGCAAGGACGCCGTGCTGGCTCAATGGCGCGCATATTTTGATGGCCCGCGGGCGCCATTTTCATGGTCTCCCGATGAAGTGGTGGTCAGCCCAGATGGAAGCATTGCTCATTCGACGGGCTTGGTTCGTGATCCTCAGGGCGGCCCAATGCTGCGATTCAACTCGGTCTGGCGGCAAGAGTCGCCCGGCGTTTGGCGGGTGGTGGTCGATCGGGCCAGCCCATTGACTCCTGCCGAGCGATCATTGGGAGGCAAAGCGACGCCTGAACCTTGTTCTACGAGTGCAATAACTGGGGGCTGAAGCGAGTTTTTTCGGATTCAAATCAAAAGAGCTGGAATCGCTTGCCTGTTCGGGGTTTTCTGCGTGGCCTAAATGCCTTACACCTGCGATAGTCGAGTTTCGGTGAGTGCACCGTCATAGGAGTTGCAGATGCAAGAAGCAAAGTCAGGGGAAGGCGTCGATGGCGCACCAGAGCTCGTTTCCGCACGGATGCGGGCCTTGATGGTGCGCGCACCGATGGCGGTCGGCTTCGTCAAAGACGGAACCTTCGCGCTGGTGAGCGAGCATTTCAATCACCTGTTCGGACATGGGGATGACACCGATTTGAGCGGCCAGTCAACGCGCAGCGTACATGTGTCGGATGCGGCCCTGAATTCGGTGCAAGAACGCATGAAGGCAGCTTTTGTCAGCGGCCGGCCCTTGGATGATGAATTCGAGTATGTGCGGCGTGACGGCAGCCGTTTTTGGGGCCGTTTGCAGGCTACGCCGGTGCATTGGGATGCGCCGGCTGGCGAGGCGCTTTGGCTGCTGGATGATGTGACGGCAGCGCGAGCTTTGCGCATGCAGCCGACCTGGACGGCCAAACATGACGCGCTGACCGAGTTGGCGAACCGGCGCGAATTTGAGCGTCGCCTGGCTGAGCATGTCGGTAGTCGCCGGCATGAGCCGGTGTCGGTGCTATGGGTCGATGTGGACCATTTCTCCGAGGTGATCGCCGGCATGGGCGTAGAAGTGGGCGACCATTTTCTGTATGGCCTGGGCCAGTTGCTGATCACCAAGGTGCGGGCGTCCGATTTGGTGGCGCGGCTTGAGAATGATTGCTTCGCGGTGTTGCTGCCCAATTGCGATCAGCATTACGCTGAAATCGTGGCGGAGAAGATGCGTGCAGGCATTGCCGGCTTCCGACTGCGTTGGGGTTTGCACCGCACGCGTGTGAAGGCCTGTGTTGGCGTGGTGCAGTTGCAAGCGACGCTGGAGAGCGTCGATGCAGTGATCGGCGCTGCCGTGTTGGCCTGCACCGAGGCCAAAGCGGCCGGCGGGGACTCAGTGCGAGTTTTCATTTCGGCCGGTGGCTTTGAGGAACTGGCAGGCTAGGCTGGCTAGGCAGTCAAGCGCGTTGCGCGATGGGCCCACCTGTATCGAGGTGGGCTTTTTTTCGCCCGTTCAATGTGACTTGTCCCCGGCGTGAAGAAATAACGGGAAATATCCCTTCTTTTCTAAAGTTCTGGCGCAGGCTGCCGATGATGTCTTCAGAATCCAGGCATTCACCAGCAGTACGGAGTTTCGCCATGTCCATCGGTCTGTCTACCGCCTTGTCCGGCATCTCCGTGGCCAACGAGCGCCTGCGCGCGTCCGCCCACAATATCGCCAACACCCAGACGGCCGATTTCCGCCGTCAGCAGGTGGAGTCGCAAACCCTGGAAACCGGCGGCGTCAAGGGCCAACTGCGCCAAGTCAATTCGGTCGGCAATGCGATGGAAGCCGATCTGATGACTCAAAAATCGGCCACCTATGCCTTTGTCGCCAATTTGCGGGTGCTGCAAACTCAGCTGGATGCTTCGGGCACGATGCTGGATATTCACGCCTGACTTTCTTACTGACTGACTATTCGACTGGCGTGGCGCGGCCTGGCGTGGTGAACGTTGGCGTCAGCGCAGAGGTAAATTCAATTCGACCCATGTTCCCTGGCCGATTTGGCTCTGCACCGTAATCTGCCCGCGCAGCATTTCTTCGACCAGCATGCGCACGACGCTCAGGCCCAATCCTGCGCCTGAGCGGCCCATCTGCCCACTGAAGAAGGGGTCGAAAATGCGTGGCAGCGCCTCGGCTGAAATACCGCGACCGTTGTCGCGTAAGCCCATCATCAGCCTGTCTTGCTGGACACGCAAGCTCAGCGTGAGCCTTGGATCGAGGGCTTGCTTCAAGCCGTGGTCAATGGCGTTGTCCAGCAGTTCTTTCAACACCTCGCTCAGTGCATGCATGGCGCCATGCATTTGAAGATGGGCTGGCGTGTCCCATTCACAGCGGATGCCGGCCGCATCCAGGCGCGGCTGCTGGTGCGCCAAGGTGCTTTGCATCAACAGGCAAACGTCAAAATCTTGCGCGGGCTCCTGAACGCTGTCGCTAGACAAGGTCTTGAGGCGTTGAATCAGCGCAGTGGCACTATCTAGCGACCGATCCACCAGCGACGAGCATTGCTGCAGCGAGTTGGCGGTTTCTGACAAGGCTTGGCGGCGCACCTGACCCTCGCTGAGCCAAAGCTCCAACTCGACGGCCCGGTCGTGAATGACCGACGCCCCCATGCGCGCATTGCCCAAGGGCGTGTTGAGTTCATGCGCCATGCCGACCACCACACGGCCAAGGGCCAGCTGCTTTTCTTGCTGCATCAAGGCGCGTGAAGCCTGCTCCAGCTCTTGGGTACGCGTTGCTACTCGAGCCTCAAGTTCTTCATTGGCCTGCTGCAAGGCCGCCTCAGCCGCGCGCCGGATGCTGGCTTCGGTTTGCAGGCGGGCCAAGGTTTGATTCAACTCAGCATTGCGTGCAGCCAGAGACTGTTCAAGCTGGTTGCCTTGGCGGGTCAACTGCTCATTCTCGAGCCGGCTGTGCTGCAGCTCGATCACGTCTTGCACCGCATTCGACAAAGTGGCCGATATGGCTCGCATGCGCTGCCGGTAGACATCCAGCAAGCTGTGGCTGGCTTGCACGGCGGAG
This sequence comes from uncultured Roseateles sp., assembly GCA_963510335.1. Taxonomy (GTDB): domain Bacteria; phylum Pseudomonadota; class Gammaproteobacteria; order Burkholderiales; family Burkholderiaceae_C; genus Paucibacter_A. The sequence goes on along the minus strand of CAUPEV010000116.1, from coordinate 6,753 downwards.
GCAGCGTCACCGGCGGCCAGGCCGTGACGAGCGATGGCCCGCAAGGCATATTCGCGCACGAACTTGCTGGCCTCGCCCTGGCTTCGCAGTTCGATTTCATAGTCCAATACCGCTTGCCAAGTCTCGGGCGAGTTGAGCTCTCGCCATTCGACCAAGCGGCGAGACAGCTCGACGCCCAAAGCTGCACCGGAGAAATTGGCCCGCATTTCCTGCACGGCGGGGTCGTTCAAGGCATCCAGATGCAGGCGCGCCTCCACGGTGTCGCCAACCAGGCTTTCGACAAAGCTCAGGTTCAGATGGCTGGCCAAAGCGCTGCCTACCAGCCCATGCCGCTGCGCAACGCCCAAACCATCTTCGTGCAGGGCCTTGCAGCGCAGCCACAGCGGCGCGCCAGCGGGTGCCATCTGTTCGTCGGCCAAGACAAAGCAGGCGGTGGCTGCGCCAACCAGCAGCCGGTGGACGTTCATCGGCGTCATTTGTGCCCGCCGGGGCAAATACCGCTCGTAAAGCGCCAACAAGTCCTCGAACATTTCCCCTTGCGCCATCACGGTCGCCTGGGTCGCCTGAATGCTGTCGGTCAACTCACTTTCGCCTACGCCCAGGGTCAATTCGAGCGCTCGGCTGAGATGCGACAAGGCGCCGTGATGCATGCGCATCCGGCTCTGCAACAGCGCCAAGGCATGCAAGGACGCAGCTTCGATCAAAGGCTCTTTGTCGAGTTGAGCGGCGGCTCGGGTCAGTTCAAACGCTTGATTGAGCAGCCCGCTGTCGGCGATATGCAGGCCCGAGCGCAAGTGCACGAAAAAGCCCAGGATCTGCGCAAAAAGTGCATCTTCAGGAGTGACTTCACTTACAGCGCAGCCTTCGGAAAACTTTGCCAAAGCGGCGGAGGCTTGCTTCAACTCCAAACGAGTCAAGTGCATTTGAGCGGCCATGAGCTCGGCACGGTGCCGTCCATTGGCCTCCAGCGGGTCTTGCGAGCTATGCGCCATTGTCCAATTGCCTAGTTTTGACCGGCTCCCCTGAACGGACCGATTGTTGCGGATTTTTTGCCAGGCTGGCCTGGAATTCCCCTGATCCCCTGATCCTTTGATCCCCTGAGTCAGGGGGTCAATTCGTACAGCGCCGAACCATTCTTGCGCGTCTCTAGCAGTTTGACTTGACCCGCCGTGGGCAAGTATTGGATCCCACCGGCACCGGAGACAAATTGCAGCCGCACGCCCGGCACCGGGAGGATGCGCCAAAAGCCGTCCGCGCTGGGCTTGAAATGCCCCGCCTGGCTCAGGTATTGCGCCAAGGCCTGGCGCGTCTCGTCGGGTGCGTCGACAACAATTTTGCTGGCGTTCAAGGCCGGAAAGTTGCCGCCACCATGGGCGCGGTAATTGTTGGTGACGACCAAGAATTGCGCGGCCTCGTCGAGGGGCCGGCCTTGGTATTGCAAATTGACGATGCGATGCGAATTCGAAGGGCTGCGCCGGCCTTCGGCGTCGTAGCGAGCGGCTTGGGTGACGTCTATCTCATAAGTGAGCCCCAGGATGGAGTCAAAGTTGTAGGCCCGAAAGTCGGGGTCCAGCAAGTCCTGCTCGGCGGGGCCTTTGGGGTCAATGCGGCGAAAATGGCCGGCCGACATTTCAAGCCACTCACGCACTTCTGCCCCGCTGAGCTTGACGGCTTTGATCGTGTTTGGGTAGACGTACAGATCCGCCACATGCTTGGCAACGATGGGACCGGCGGGGATGTCGGTGTAGTTGTTGGAACCTTGGCGGCCGCCCGATTTGAAGGGTGCAGCAGCCGACAGCAGCGGTAGCCTTTCCAAGTCGGTGCCCTGAACAGCGCGCTGCATATAGGCCAGTTGCGCCTGTGCCACCAGTTGGACTGAGGGGTCGGGCTGAACCTGCGCGAAATAGCTGTGGATCGCGGCCGAACTGCTGGCGACCTGGGTGCGCATGGCCACGAGCGTGTCGGCATGTTCGCGCGCGATCACATGAGCAACCAGAGGATCCGCCGCCACCAAGGCTTGCTGAGTGCTGCGTTGATAGATCGCACGCAGCTCAGATCGGGAGTTGGCGACGCGCCATTGGCCCGCTGTGTTCTGGCTGAGGGTCAGGTCAATCAGGCCTAGATGGTCGCCCCAGCGGCCCGGCATCACGGCCGGAACGCCGTGGATGGTGCCCTTGCGCAGGTCGACGCCGGGGTGCTCGGCAAACAGCTGGCTGGGGAACTCACTGTGCGCATGACCCAGCAGCAGCGCGTCCACACCGGGCAGACGCGCCAACTCGGCGGCCCGGTTCTCGGCCAGATCCGCTTGAGCCGACTTTTCGAAGCCGGTGTGGGCGATCAGCACGACCAGATCCGCCCCTTTGGCGCGCAGCTGAGGAATCAGCTCGCGAGCGGTCTGCACCATATCGCGGGCACTGACCTGGCCTTCAAGATTGGGTCTGTCCCACTGCATGATTTGCGGCGGCGTCAGGCCGATCACGCCTATCTTCAAACGCTGCGGCCGGCCGGCTTCGTCCATGAAGCTGCGCTGCAGCAGCACATAGGGCGTGAAGGCATGGCGCGGCGCCTGACCTTTGCGGGTGGCCAGCATCACATTGGCATTCACATAGGGGAAATTGGCGCCTGCAATGGCCTCGCGCAAAAACGGCAAGCCGTAATTGAACTCGTGATTGCCCAAGTTGGCCGCGTCCACCCGCAGCAAATTCAAGACCTTGTAGGCCGGGTGTGTCTCGCCCTTGCTGGTGCGTGACGTTTGGCCGCGCGCGATCACATCGCCGAGCGGGTTGCCCTGCAGCAAATCTCCGTTGTCAAACAGCAAGTTATTGGGCACCTCGTCGCGCGCGGCGTTGATCAAACTGATGGTCTTGGCCAGGCCAAACTCATCGCTGCTGGCGTCCCGGTAGTAGTCATAGTTCAGCAGGTTCATGTGCAGATCACTGGTCTGCATGATGCGGAGCTTGAGTTCGGCGGCTTGAGCGCCGAAGCAAGCCGAGAAGGCGAGGGCGCAAAGAAGGTGTTTCAGCATGGCGTAGGTTCTCTGGACAAGGCTGGATGCTAGCGGTGTCTTTGGGTCACCCCGCATTCCTAGGGTTTTTCTGAGTGCCAATTTGAGCCTTCTTGCCAAAAGAGCGCTGGCGATCCGCTACGCTAGCAGCACGTCGTCGGCAACCCCGGCGCACCATCCGTGAGGCAGGCAGAGCGACACCGCTGAGCTTGTGTGTCACGATTTTGTTTTGCTTGGGCGCGAGATCCGCGCAGGAGTGACAAACGCATGAAGAACGATCTTCCCAGCGTGGGCGAACGCCTGCGCTTGCATGTGCCGGAGCCGACCGGCCGGCCCGGCTGCCACACCGATTTTTCCTATTTGCATTTGTCGCCGGCCGGCGCAGTGCGCAAGCCGGCCATAGACGTCGCCGCCGTCGACACCGCAGACCTCGCCTACAGCCTGATTCGGGTGCTTGGTGAAGATGGTCGCGCTACAGGCCCATGGGTGCCCGCGCTGAGCCCGGATCAGCTGCGCCGTGGGCTGCGCACCATGCTCAAAACCCGCGTCTTTGATGGCCGAATGCTGATCGCGCAGCGCCAGAAGAAGCTGTCTTTTTATATGCAGAGCCTGGGCGAGGAAGCGATCGGCAGCGCGCATGCGATGGCGCTGAGTGCGGGCGATATGTGCTTTCCGACCTATCGGCAGCAAAGCCTCTTGATGGCGCGCGACGATGTGCCCTTGGTCGAGATGATTTGCCAGTTGCTGTCGAATTCGCGCGACCCGCTCAAGGGGCGACAGTTGCCGGTGATGTATTCGATCAAGCGGGCCGGCTTCTTCAGTATCAGCGGCAATTTGGCGACCCAATTCATCCAGGCGGTCGGCTGGGCGATGGCCTCGGCCATCAAGGGCGACACCCGCATTGCCTCGGGATGGATTGGCGACGGTGCCACCGCCGAGGCTGACTTCCATACTGCCTTGACCTTTGCCCATGTTTACCGTGCGCCGGTGATTCTGAATGTGGTCAACAACCAATGGGCGATTTCGACATTCCAGGCGATTGCGGGCGGCGAGGGTACGACTTTTGCCGCGCGCGGCTCGGGCTGCGGCATCGCCTCGCTGCGGGTCGATGGCAATGACTTCCTGGCCGTTTATGCGGTCTCCCAATGGGCGGCGGAGCGCGCCCGGCGCAATCTGGGCCCGACGCTGATCGAGTGGGTGACTTACCGCGCAGGCCCGCATTCGACCTCGGATGATCCGAGCAAATACCGGCCCGCCGACGAATGGCAGCGCTTCCCCTTGGGCGATCCCGTAGAGCGCTTGAAGGCCCATCTGATCACCTTGGGCGAATGGTCGGAGGCGCAGCACGAAGCCGCGCAAAAGGAGCTGGAGGCTGAGATCATCAAGGCTCAAAAAGAGGCCGAGGCCTTTGGTACCTTGGCCGACGGCCATATCCCCAGCATCGCCTCGATGTTCGAGGATGTCTACAAGGACATGCCGGTTCATTTGCAGCAGCAGATGGCCGAGGCGCGGCGCTTTGGAGGCCGGGAATGATGGATCAAGAGCAGAACCAAGCGCGCGTCCCCATGACCATGATTCAGGCCTTGCGCTCGGCCATGGATGTGATGCTGGAACGCGACCCCGATGTGGTGATCTTCGGTCAAGACGTTGGTTATTTCGGCGGTGTCTTCCGCTGCACCGATGGCCTGCAGAAGAAGTACGGCGATCAGCGGGTTTTTGATGCACCGATCTCCGAGGGCGGCATCGTCGGCGTGGCCGTCGGTATGGGTGCATATGGCTTGCGGCCGGTGGCCGAAATTCAATTCGCCGACTACTTTTATCCAGCCTCGGACCAGATCGTCTCTGAAGCCGCGCGACTGCGCTACCGCTCGGCCGGTGACTTCACGGCTCCGCTGACCCTGCGCATGCCCTGCGGCGGCGGCATCTACGGCGGGCAGACACACAGCCAAAGCCCTGAGGCGCTGTTCACGCATGTCTGCGGCCTGCGCACGCTGATGCCGACCAATCCTTATGACGCCAAGGGCCTCTTGATCGCCGCCATCGAATGCGATGACCCGGTCATATTCCTGGAGCCCAAGCGCCTGTATAACGGCCCATTTGATGGTCATCATGATCGGCCTTCCACACCTTGGTCCAGCCATCCGCTGGGCCTGGTGCCTGAAGGCTATTACAGCCTGCCGCTCGATCAGGCAACACTGTTCCGGCCCGGTCGCGAGCTGACGGTGATCACCTACGGCACCATGGTCTATGTGGCCGAGGCCGCAGCCAAGGAAACTGGCATCGACGCCGAGATCATCGATCTGCGCAGCATCTGGCCACTCGATTTGACGACCATCGTCAACTCGGTCAAGAAGACCGGCCGCTGTGTGGTGCTGCATGAGGCGACGCGCACCAGCGGCTTCGGTGCCGAGTTGGTTTCGCTCGTGCAAGAGCATTGCTTTTATCACCTGGAAGCGCCGATCGAGCGCGTCACCGGCTGGGACACGCCTTATCCGCATGCCCAGGAATGGGACTACTTCCCCGGCCCGGCCCGGGTGGCCGCAGCGCTGCAACGTGCGATGGAGAAATGATGGGACTGCATATCATCAAGATGCCGGACATTGGCGAAGGCATTGTCGAAGTGGAAGTGGTAGCTTGGCGGATCAAGGTCGGTGACAGCATCACCGAAGATCAGATCCTCGCTGACGTGATGACTGATAAGGCGACGGTGGAGATTCCCTCACCGGTGCATGGCCGGGTCTTGGCGCTGGGCGGCGAGGCCGGTGAAGTGATGCGGGTTGGTTCGGACTTGGTGCGCATTGAGGTGGACGGGGAAGGGGCTGAAGCCGCTTCTGCTGCAACAGCAACACCTGAACCAACAGCGGCAACTTCACTTGATACCGTCAAGCCAGTGTCCTTGCATACCGCCGCAGCCGCAGCAGCGCCTGTGCAGGCTGCTCCCTTGCACCGCCCGCAAGAACTGACGAGCACAGCCGACAAGCCGATCGCTTCGCCCTCAGTGCGCCGACGGGCCTGGGAGTTAGGTGTCGACCTGACTCAGGTCCGGCCCAGTGGTTTGGGCGGGCGCATCATGCATGCCGACCTGGAGGGCGCGAAGTCAGCGACACATGTGGCGGCCAGTCCGCCTGCCGCACCCCGCAAAGCCTTGACCGCAGACGAGGTCATCAAAATCACTGGCCTGCGCCGCAAGATCGCGCAGAAGATGCAAGAGTCGAAACGCCGGATTCCGCATTTCAGCTATGTCGAAGAGCTTGACGTCACCGAATTGGAGGCCTTGCGCGAGCAGCTCAATCAGCGCTGGGCCGCAACGCGCGGCAAGCTGACCCTGTTGCCGCTGTTGGTGCGGGCGATCACCCGGGCGGTCGTCGATTTCCCGCAGGTGAATGCGCGGCTCGATGATGAAGCCGGCGTGCTGACGCGTTACTCGGCCGTACACCTGGGCGTGGCGGCGCAGACCGATGCGGGGCTGATGGTGCCGGTCTTGCGCGATGCGCAGAATCACGATCTATGGTCGGCCGCGGCCGAAATCAAGCGACTGGCCGAGGTTGCCCGCACCGGCCGGGCCACCCGCGACGAGTTGAGCGGCTCCACCCTGACCCTGACCAGCCTGGGTGCTTTGGGCGGCATCGTCACTACGCCGGTGATCAACCACCCGGAGGTTGCCATCGTTGGCGTCAACAAAATCGTCGAGCGGCCAATGATGCGAGGCGGCCTGGTGGTCGGGCGTTTGATGATGAATCTGTCGTCCT
>CAUPEV010000115.1:0-15605 GCA_963510335.1 uncultured Roseateles sp. | reverse complement strand
TTGGCAACACCCAGCGCTTCTGCATGCCTATGGGGAATGGCGGCCCGCACGCCGCTTATATGGCATGCAAAGATGAATACATGCGAAGTCTGCCCGGCCGCCTGGTGGGCGTCAGCATCGACGCACATGGCGCGCCGGCTTACCGCCTTGCGCTGCAGACCCGCGAGCAGCATATCCGCCGCGAAAAAGCCACCTCGAACATCTGTACCGCTCAAGTCTTGCCGGCCGTCGTCGCCAGCATGTACGCGGTCTATCACGGCCCGCTGGGTCTGAAGCGGATCGCCCAGCGCGTCGCCAGTTTCACCGCGGTGTTGGCCCAAAGCCTGCAAGGCCTGGGCTGGACGCTGGCCAACGCCAGCGCCTTTGACACGCTGACCGTCAATACCGGCGGCAAGACCGACGGCATCCTGGCCGCTGCCGTGGCGGCCGGCATGAATCTGCGCCGCGCCTCAAGCGAGCGCGTCAGCATCTCGCTGGACGAAACCACCACACGCGCCGATTTGCAAGCTTTGCTGGCGGTGTTCTCGGCCGGCAAGGCCGTCGCCGACTTCAGCGCGTTTGAAAAAGGTGTGATTAGCCTGATCCCGGCCGAGCTACAGCGCAGCAGCGCCTACCTGACTCACCCGGTCTTCAACCGCTACCACTCCGAGACCGAGATGCTGCGTTATTTGCGCGGCCTGTCGGACAAAGACTTGGCCTTGGATCGCTCGATGATCCCCTTGGGCTCTTGCACGATGAAGCTGAACGCGACATCCGAGATGATCCCGATCACTTGGCCCGAGTTCGCCAATGTTCACCCCTTCGCGCCGCACGATCAGCTGAAGGGTTATACCTTGCTGAACGAGCAGCTGACAGCCTGGCTGTGCCAAGCGACCGGGTATGCCGGCATCTCCTTGCAGCCGAATGCTGGCTCGCAGGGCGAGTACGCCGGCTTGTTGGCCATCAAGGCCTTCCACGAAGCACGCGGCGAGGCTCAGCGCAAGATCTGCCTGATCCCCGAATCGGCCCATGGCACCAACCCGGCCTCGGCACAGATGGTTGGCATGACCGTCGTCGTCACCAAATGCGACAAGGACGGCAATATCGATCTGGTCGACCTGAAGGCCAAGTGCGAACAGCACAGTGCCAATCTGGCCGCCATCATGATCACCTACCCTTCCACCTACGGGGTGTTTGACACCCATGTGAAAGAGATCTGCGCACTGGTAAAGAGCCATGGCGGACGGGTCTATGTGGACGGCGCAAATATGAACGCGCTGGTCGGCGTGGCCGCTCCGGGTGAATTCGGCGGCGATGTCTCGCACCTAAATCTGCACAAGACCTTCTGCATCCCGCATGGCGGTGGCGGCCCGGGCGTGGGCCCGGTTTGCGTGGTGGCTGATCTGGTGCCCTACCTGCCCACACACCGTTCGGGCGGTTATGTCAGTGAGACCGCAATTGGTGCGGTTTCGGCGGCACCTCTGGGCAATGCGGCCGTCTTGCCGATCAGCTGGATGTACTGCCGCATGATGGGCGCCGACGGCCTGCAGGCTGCCACCGAGGTCGCCATTCTGTCAGCCAACTATGTGGCGGCGCGATTGGCCGATGCGTTTGACATTCACTTCAGCAGCAATCTGGACGGCATCAAGGGCGGCGGCGTTGCGCACGAATGCATCTTGGACATCCGTCCATTGAAGGACGCAACCGGCGTGGGCGCCGAAGACGTGGCCAAGCGTTTGATCGACTACGGCTTCCATGCGCCGACGCTGTCATTCCCGGTCGCCGGCACCTTGATGGTGGAGCCGACCGAGAGCGAATCCAAGTTCGAGCTGGACCGTTTCTGCGATGCGATGCTGTCCATCCGCGCCGAGATCGCCAAAGTAGCAGACGGCACTTGGTCGCGCGAAGACAATCCGCTGGTCAACGCGCCACACACGGCCGAGGCCTTGCTGAAGGCGGAATGGAGCCATGGCTATAGCCGCGAAGAGGCGGCCTACCCGGTCGCCACGCTGCGCCGCCAGAAGTACTGGGTGCCGGTCGGTCGCGTCGACAACGTCTGGGGCGACCGCAATCTGTCTTGCTCCTGCCCTCCTATGAGCGACTACGAGGCTTGATCAGCCACTAGCCACTCGAACCGACTGCGCGCACCACTGCCGCGCCGTCGGTTTTTTTTCGCTGACATTTTTGATGGAGGCCTGACATGGCCGTTTCAGTTTTCGACTTGTTCAAGATCGGCATCGGGCCATCGAGCTCCCACACAGTCGGTCCGATGCGCGCCGCACGTCTGTTTGCGCTGCGCCTGCGCCACGAAGGCCTGCTGGAGAAGACCAGCCGGGTGGTCTCGCAGATGTATGGCTCGCTGGGTGCTACCGGTAAGGGCCACGGCACCGACAAGGCCGTGCTGCTGGGACTCGCCGGCCATGAGCCGGACAGCGTCGATGTCGAGCAAGTATCGCTTTACCTAGACGGCATACGCGGCGGCAATTTGAGCCTGCTGGGCGAACATCCAATTGCCTTCAACGAGGCCAAGGATCTGGTCTTCTTCCGCCGCCAAAGCCTGCCCTTTCATGCCAACGGCATGCGCTTTGTGGCCTATGACGCGAACGAGGTAGAGATTCAGGAACGCACCTATTACTCGGTCGGCGGCGGCTTCATCGTCAGCGACGAGGTGGCGGCCGACGGCAGCAAACAAAAGGTCATCGCCCCGGATTCGCAGGTGCTGCCCTACCCTTTCCACAGCGGCGACGATTTGCTGAAGATCTGCAAAGAACATGGCATCAGCATCGCCGAGATCATGCGCCGCAATGAGCGCCACTGGCGCAGCGACGAAGAGACTCGCGCCGGCCTGCTGAAGATCTGGCAGACGATGCAAGACTGCGTGGTGCGCGGCTGCAAGACCGAAGGTGTATTGCCGGGCGGCTTCAAGGTCAAACGCCGCGCCGCGCAACTGCACCGTGACCTGACCGCAAACCCCGAAGCTGCTTTGCGCGACCCGCTGCAGGTGATGGACTGGGTCAATCTGTACGCGCTGGCCGTCAATGAAGAGAACGCCGCTGGTGGCCGCGTGGTCACGGCGCCGACCAATGGCGCGGCCGGCATCGTGCCCGCCGTGCTGCATTACTACACGCGCTTTTATCACGGGGCGAATGAAGAAGGCGTCATTGATTTTCTGCTGACCGCCGCAGCCATCGGCATCCTGTACAAGGAAAACGCCTCGATCTCGGGCGCCGAAGTCGGCTGTCAGGGCGAAGTAGGCGTCGCTTGTTCAATGGCGGCCGGTGCGCTCTGCCAAGTGATGGGCGGCACGCCGGAGCAAGTCGAGAACGCGGCCGAGATCGGCATGGAACACCATCTGGGCCTGACCTGCGACCCAGTCGGCGGCTTGGTGCAGATCCCCTGCATCGAGCGCAATGCAATCGCATCGGTGAAGGCGATCAACGCCGCCCGCATGGCTTTGCGCGGCGACGGCACCCACTTTGTCAGCCTGGACAAGGTCATCAAGACCATGCGCGACACCGGTGCAGACATGATGACCAAGTACAAGGAAACCGCGCGCGGCGGCCTGGCGGTGAATATTGTCGAGTGCTGAACATCAAAGCGGGTCGGCGGTGCGCGACACTCAGGGTCGCACACCCATGGGTGGGCTGTCGTTCGGCAACCACCGCTTATAGATCGCGAGAAAGCTGCCGTCCCGCTTCATCTCGCGCAGCCGGCCCGACCATGCATTGACGACCGCGTCGGGCGTTTCAAGCGAAAAGGCAATATAGCCTTCGGAACTGGCATAGCTGTAGACAATTTCGAGCGAAGCGGGCGGGACGCCGGCCTTGGCCAGAATGCCCGGCATCGACAAGCGCTCGGTCGCGAAAAATGGCGCCCGTTTGGCCAGCAGCATCTTGATGGCGGTGACCGGGTCGGTGACGCTGACCAAGTTTTGAAAGCCCAGAGTCTTCAACTCCTCGGCGGTAAACCAGTCCCGCACGACCAGCACCGCCGGCGCGCGCTTGGCGTCATCCATGCTGCGCAGCCGCATGCCGTCTTGAGCCGGCGCGTAGATGGAGCTGTAGAAGGTCACGATAGGGCCCACCCACCTGAACTGCTTTTCACGCTCGGGCGTGCGAGCCATTCCAAACAGCGCGGTTTCGCCCGGCCCCTTGATGTCGCGAAAGGCTCTGGCCCAGGGCAGGAATTCAATCTGTGTCGTTGAGCCTTCACGACGCTGGATCTCCTGCACGATTTCGACCGCCAAGCCGCGCGGCACCCCTTGTTCAGTGAAATTGATCGGCGGAAACTCTTCGCTCAACAGTCGAAATTCCGCCAGAGCGCCCGACATCCCGAACACACACATCACAAGCGCCCACAAGGTGTGTGGCGCGAACAACGGGAAACGGCGGGGCTGGAACATGGCGGCCAGAGGATAGCAGCGCGGACGGACTTGCGTGCAGATACCCGCGCTTGCCGATTCAATCGCCCCGGCAAGCGTGAAAAAGGGGCGCCGCAGCGCCCCTTGCTCGTTTGCCTCAGAACCGTGGGTCGCTCTTGGCCTCAGTCATCCCCGCCCGGCGCCAGGGTCATGCCGCCCAGCGCTGCCGATTGCTCGGCGGCGGCCTTCGCCTTGGGCTTGCGCTCACGCACCAAGTAAGAGTACAGCACCGGCACCACGACAAGCGTCAACAGCGTCGAAGTGATGACGCCACCGATGATGGCGCGGCCCATCGGTGCTTGCACCTCGCCGCCCTGGTTGAAGGCGAGCGCCATCGGCAGCATGCCGAACACCATCGCCGCCGTCGTCATGATGATGGGCCGCATGCGCACCAGACCGGCTTGCAGCAAGGCTTCGGGGATGGTCGCACCGCCCTTGCGGGCTTGGTTGGCAAAGTCGATCAGCAAAATCGCGTTCTTGCTGACCAGGCCCATCAGCATCACCAGGCCGATCATCGAGAACACATTCAAGGTCGAGCCGGTCAAGAGCAAGGCCAGCATCACGCCGATCAAGGCCAGCGGCAGTGAGGCCATGATGGCGATCGGCTGCACAAAGCTGCCGAACTGGCTGGCCAGCACGATGTAGATGAAGATCACGGCCAGACCCATCGCCGCGAGCAAGCCCTTGAAAGCCTCGGCCTGCTGCTTGCCGGCGCCGTCCACATTGAAACTCACACCGGGCGGCAGTTGCATGGACTTGATCATCTTCTGCACGTCAGCATTGACGTCGCCGGACGGGCGCCCTTCGGTACCGGCAAACACGGCCTCGCGGCGCTGCAGGTTCTGGCGACGGATCACTTCCGGATTGAACACCGATTCGATGGTGGCGACCTGATCCAGCGAGATCGGCGAGCCATCTTTGGCGAACGCGACCGGCAGCTTGAGCATCTGATCAACCCTCTGACGTTGCTCGACCGGCAGGCGCAAAAGCACCTCGACCTGATTGCCGTCCGGCGTGGTCCAGTAGGTCGCCACATCGCCATTGACATAGGCGCGCAGCGAGGCGGCGAGTTGCGGCGCGGTCAGGCCCAGCTCACGCACGGCCGAGTCCTTCAGCTTGACGGCGTAGGCCGGCAAGCCTTGCTTGACCGTGGTTTCCACGTCCACCGCACCGGGTACCTTCTTGATCCTGGCGACCAGATCATTGGCCACCTCGGTCAAGACGGTCGGGTCGGTGCCCAGGATGGTGATCCAGATCGAGCGGTCGCCGCCGACGCTGGCGTCCACGCCGGGCAGCTTGGCGATGTCGGCACGGAAGGCGTCCTCCAGCTGCTTCTGGCTGCGTTTGCGGTCCTTTTTGTCGACCAGGGCAATGCTCAAGGTGGCCTGGTTGCGGCCCGTCGTCATGCCCTCGCCGGTGCCGCCGACGCTGGTCGAGATGGTCTTGATTTCCTTGTATTGCGACAGGATCTCTTCGATCTGCGCGACCTTGATATTGCTGCGCTCCAGGCTGGAGGCAGTGGGCATGCGCAGATTGACCTGGATAAAGCTGTCATCGGTCTTGGGGGCGAACTCGCTGCCGACAAAGGCGCTCAAACCCAAGGCCACGACAAAGCTGGCCGCGCCTATCGCCATCACCAGGCCGCGCGGCGTGATGGTGGCAAAACGCAGGCGGCGTGGCTGGCTGCGATCGCGTTGACCGTCAGTGCCAAACGGGCGACCAAAGGCCGGCAGCGGCGGCACAAACACGCGGTAGCGCCGGCCCGAAAAAGCCCAGCGAATCGTGCGCTCATAGGCGATGTGCAAAAGGTCCATGCCGCGATCTGTGGCGCGAATCAGGTGGCCGATCACCGGCACACGCTTCAGATAGGTGCTCGGTGGGTCTTTCCAGATCGAGCTGAGCATGGGGTCGAGCGTGAAGCTGACGAACAAGCTGACCAGCACCGCGACCGCGACCGTGATGCCAAAAGGATAGAAGAACTTGCCGATGATGCCGCCCATGAAGGCGATGGGCACAAACACCGCACAGATGGCAAATGTCGTGGCCATCACGGCCAAGCCAATTTCGTTGGTGCCGTCAAACGCGGCGGTGCGGTGGTCTTTGCCCATGCCGACATGGCGCACGATGTTCTCTCGCACCACGATGGCGTCATCGATCAGCAAGCCAATGCACAGGCTGAGCGCCATCATGGTCATGAAGTTCAGCGTGAAGCCAAGCGCATGCACAGCGATGAAGCTGGAGATCACCGCGATAGGCAGCGTCAGGCCAGTGATGATGGTCGAGCGCCAGCTGTGCAGGAACAAGAACACGATCGCCACAGTCAGCAAGGCGCCTTCGACCAGCGTGTGCTTCAGCCCTTCCAGCGAGTTCTTGACGTTGTCGCTGGACGCATAGATCAGGTTCAGCTCGACGTCCTTGGGCAGGTTTTTGCGCAGCTCTTCCATCGCCTCCTTGACGCCTTCGCCGGTGGTCACGATATTGGAATCTTGCTGCTTGAAGACATTGAAGGTGACGGCCTGCGCACCATTGATGCGAGCCAGGCTGTCGGGCTCGCGCTCACGCTCGACCAGGGTACCCAGATCGCCCAAGGTCAGCACCAGATTGCCACGCCGGGCGACGACGATATTGGCGAACTGCTTGGGGTCTTTGACCCGGCCTTCGACACGCAGGATCGCGTCGGCCGTTTTGTCGGAGATCAGGCCGACCGGCTGATCGTTATTGGCCTCGCGCAGCGCGGTGGAGATTTCCGCCGGCGTCACGCCGTAAGCGCGCAGACGCAAAGGGTCCAGATCGATGCGCACCTCGCGCAGCACCATGCCGCTGACGTCGACCCGCGCCACGCCGTCAACCCGGCCCAGACGCTTGGCAATGATCAGCTCGCTCATCATCGACAGCTCGCGTGCCGGCCGCATCTTGCTCATCAAGGCCGCCAGCACGATGGGCTGGTTGTCCTCGATCTGCGCGCGCGCCACGGTCGGCGTCTTCACGTCTTTAGGAAAGGCAGCTTGCGCGGCGGCGACACGGTCGCGCACCTCCTGCATGGCGCGGCCCATATCGGTGTTGAGGCCGAACTCGACCTGCGCTTGCACACGCCCCTCAAAGCTGCGCGACATCACCTTCTCGACGCCGGCAATGGTGTTGAGTGCTTCCTCCAGTGGCTTGGCCACTTCGCGCTCGACAGCCTCAGGCGAAGCGCCGGGGTAGCGCACGTCCACCGAGGCGACGGGGATCGAGATATCGGGCATGTTTTCCACGCCCAGCTTGCTGTACGAAAAAATACCCAGCACGCACAGCGCCACCATCACCATGGTCGCGAAGACCGGGTTCTGGATCGAAACTTTGGTCATCCACATGATCTGGGCCTCAGTTCGACGCGGCGGCGGTGGACTTAGTGGCTTCGGCGACCTTGGTCTTGCTCACCACCACCGAGGCCTTGGCACCTTCACGCAAATTGTCAAAGCGAGCCGCCAGCACTTGCGAGCCAGGGCTGAGGCCTTGCAGCACCTCGACCCGACCTTCGCGCGCATCGCTGCGGCCGGTCGTGACGATGCGGCGCAGCAAAGCGCCGTTCTCGATCAGCCAAACGCCGTCTTGGCCGGCATTGCTGGTGACGGCAGCCACCGGCACGGTCAGGCGCTGCGCGTCATCGGGCAGCTCCACCTTGGCGACCGCATATTGGCCGGCGCGGAACTCTTCTTTGGGGTTGGCCAATTCCAGCGTCACGCCGATCGAGCGCGTGCCCGGCTCGGCCGCCGGGGCGATGCGGCTGATGCGCGCCTCGACATTGCGATCCGAGCCCTCAACGCGAATTTGCACCGGCATGCCGGGCTTCAAACGGCTGACTTCGTGCGTGCCAACCAGGCCGGCCAGCTCCAGGCGGCTCAAGTCAACAATGCTCAGAATCTGCTGCTCGGGCGACAACTTCTCACCCGGCAGCGCATGGCGTTTGGATACGACCCCGCTGATGGGCGCCACCAAGGCGGCTTGGCGCAGCGTCACCTGCATGGTGTCGAGCTGCGCCTTGGCCGTGGCCACTTGAGCGCGCGCCGTCTCCAAGCTGGCCCGCGAGGTGTCTAGCGCGGTAGAGGCGATGAACTTCTGCTCGGCCAGGCCTTGGTTGGCCTTGAATTGGCGCTCGGCCTGGTCCAGCTGTGCGCGCGCTGACTCGACGCTGGCGCTGCGCTCGGCAACTCGGTAACGCAGCTCTTCCAGATCGAGCTGACCCAAGGCTTGGCCAGCCTTGACGCGACTGCCTTCGCTGACGCTCAGGTTCAGCAGCGTGCCGGTCGACTTGGCGCGCACGATGACCGTGCCAGGTGCTACCAGGGGGCCGGAAAACTCGATCAAGGCCGGCATGCTGGTCAGGGTCGGCTTGATCACCTCGGCCGGCACAAACTCCAGCGCCACCGCCGCCTTGTCTTCACCCGGCTTGGTCGGCTTGGCAGCCGGATCACCCTTGCTGGCAAATACCGCGACTGCCCCACCGATCAGCACTGCGGCGGTAATACCGCCGAAAAGCCATTGTTTGCGCATGGAGTCCCCTTATTCATCTATTGCCAAAGTGGCCGCAGTGTAGGGACTGGGCCAGGGCCCTGCGATGGTCATCGTGACGAATTGCAGAATTCAGGGCACGATCTGCACTCGGCAGCGATCATCTGATGAATGCGTTCTGCCGTCTATCCCAGACCAGGCTGCGCCAACAGCAAACAGCGCTCGCCAAGGCCGCCACCGCCGCCACGCCGAATACCGCCGCATAGCCGGTGTAGGACACCAGCCAAGCGCCGGCCAAGCTGCCCAAAACGCCCGAGCAACCATAGCCCAAGACGGTGTACAAGGCTTGGCCGCGGCCGCGCAATTGGCCGGGGAAATAGCGCGTTACCAGGGCGATGCAGGCGGTGTGCTGGGCGGCGAAGGTGATCGCATGCAGACATTGGGCCAAGAACAAGACCCACAAGCTGCCGGCAAAAACACCGGTCACGCCAAAGCGCAAGGCTGTCGCCAACGCAGCCGCGATCAGCCAATGATGCAGACTGCCGCGCTCCATCACCCTGCCCTGCAAGGCAAACCAGGCAATCTCCACCACCACCGAAGCAGCCCACAAGAGCCCAACGATCTGCTTGCCGTAGCCCAGCGAATCCAGATAAAGGCTAAAGAAGGTGTAGAGCGCCGTATGGGCGAGCACGGTCAAAAACACGCCGGCAAAAAACCAGCGCACCTCAGGGCGGCGCATCACCTCGCCAATAGGTGGGCTGGGCGCCTGCGCTGAGTGAAGTTGCTCGGGCTGCTCGGGCAAGCGCCAGGCCATCACCACCACCAAAGCCAGCAATACCAAGGTCGTGCCCGCAAAGGCCTGCATACCGAAATGCTCGAACCACCAGCCGGCCAGCAAGACGGTGGCCAAAAAACCCACCGAACCCCAAACCCGCACCTGGCCATAACGGCGCGCGTCCATGCCGCCCTCGGCCGTCATCAACTGCGCCGCGACCAGGGTCTCCATCAACGGCACGATGGCCGCGTTGAAGGTGAACATCAAAAACGTGGCAGCGGCCAGCGTCGTCACCGAAGCCCAGGGCGGCGGCACGAGAAAACCCAAGCCGGCCACAAAACTGGTGACTGCGGCCCAGCGGATGATTTTGGTGCGCTGCCCGCGCCGGTCGGCCAAGGCGCCCCAGGCATAGGGCGCGAACAAGCGCGTCCAACTCGCCAAGGACACCAGCAAGCCGATCGCTACCACCGGCAGGCCCAACTCCTTGTACCAAAGTGGCGCGTAAGGGTTGAAGCCGCCGATGGCGGCAAAGTAGGCGCAGGACAGCGCGCTGCAAGCCGCCAGCGTGCGTTTGGACGCTGCGGCTTCAGGCATTGAGACTTGGCAGCAAGCTTGCACGTTAGAAGCCGCGATGGCTTCGATCGGCAACACCACATCGCCGCATTGCGCGCGGTGGCGCAGCACATGGTCCATCAAGACCAGGGCCAGCATCGCTTCGGCGATTGGCGTGGCACGGATGCCGACGCAAGGGTCGTGGCGGCCAAAGGTTTCGACCGATGACACTTCACCGGCCCGGTTGATGGACGCTTTAGGCGTGCGGATCGAACTGGTCGGCTTGATGGCGATGCTTGCAACGATGTCCTGGCCGGTCGAGATGCCACCCAACATGCCGCCAGAATTGTTCGAAGCAAAGCCCAGCGGCGTCAACTCATCACCATGCTCGCTGCCGCGCTGCGCAACGACACCAAACCCCGCACCGATTTCGACGCCCTTGACCGCATTGATGCCCATCAAGGCATAGGCGATGTCGGCATCAAGCTTGTCGAACAATGGCTCGCCCAAGCCCACGGGCACGCCTGTGGCTTCGACGCGGATGCGCGCGCCGACCGAGTCGCCGGACTTGCGCAGCGCGTCCATATAGGCTTCGAGCTCTTCAATCTTGCTGGCGTTGGCCGCAAAGAAGGGGTTGTTGCCCACATGCTGCCAGCCTTCGAACGGAATCTCCAGCTCACCCAGCTGCGTCATGCAGCCGCGGAACTCGCAGCCGTATTTTTCTTTCAGCCATTTGCGAGCCACGGCCCCGGCGCCGACCATGGGCGCTGTGAGTCGGGCCGAACTGCGGCCGCCGCCGCGCGGGTCACGCAGACCGTACTTGCGCCAGTAGCTGTAGTCGGCGTGGCCGGGGCGGAAGGTGTCAAGGATATTGCCGTAGTCCTTGCTGCGCTGATCCTGGTTCTTGATCAAGAGGCAGATCGGCGTGCCGGTGGTCAGGCCTTCATAGACGCCGGACAAGATTTCGACCGCGTCGGGTTCATTGCGCTGGGTGACGTGGCGCGAGGTGCCTGGGCGGCGGCGGTCCAGCTCGGGCTGGATGTCGGCCTCGCTCAGGGGCAGGCCCGGCGGGCAACCGTCGATCACGCAGCCAATCGCGGGGCCATGGCTTTCGCCGAAATTGGTGACACGGAACAACTCGCCGAAAGTACTGCCTGACATGGGGAACCTGTGTAGCTGGGGGCGCCTGGATTCTATCGGGCGCCAAAACAAAAGCGGCCCGTGGGCCGCCTCTTGTGCAGACTCAAGCGATTTAAAACTTGGATTCGCCGGCGCTCTCGGGGTTATCTTCGAGTGGCCAATCGCGGATATAGGCCTTGAGCATGCGGTTTTCAAAGTCTTGGCCATCGACCACTGCCTTGGCGACGTCGTAAAACGAAATCACACCTTGCAAGGTTCTGCCGTTCAAGACCGGCATATAGCGAGCGTGCCGGCCCAGCATCATGCGGCGCACTTCGTCGATTTCGGTTTCGGGCGTGCAGGTCAGCGGATGGTCGTCCATCACGCCGCGCACCCGCAAGGTGCCGACCGAACCACCGTTTTTCACCACCGCAGCGATCACCTCGCGGAAGGTCAGCATGCCGACCAGATCGCCATGCTCCATCACCACCAAGGAGCCCATATCGCGCTCGGCCATGGTGGTCACCGCCTGTGACAGAGCTTCCTCTGGCGTCACCGTGAACAGCGTGCCACCTTTGACCCGCAAAATATCGACGACTTTCATGCGCTGACTCCTGAATGAGTGGGTCGCCGATATGGCTCGAACCCAAATTTTTTACTGGCTAGAAACATAGCACACAATGCGCCCAACCAACACCTGGGAGACACCATGTCAGGCTATGCAGACCCTGCTTTTGACACCTTGGCGCTACACGCCGGGGCCGCACCCGACCCGACGACCGGCGCACGCGTCACGCCGCTGCACCTGAGCACCTCGTTTGTGTTCGAGAACGCCGAGCACGCGGCCTCGCTGTTCAATATGGAGCGCGCCGGCCATGTCTATTCGCGCCTGTCGAACCCGACCACCGCCGTGTTCGAGGAACGGGTCGCCGCACTCGAGGGCGGCGTCGGCGCGATCGCCACGGCCAGCGGCCAAGCAGCGCTGCATCTGGCCATCGCCACGCTGGCGGGCGCCGGCACGCATATCGTCTCGTCGGGCGCACTCTACGGTGGATCCCACAATCTACTGCACTACACGCTGCGCCGCTTCGGCATCGAGACCACCTTTGTGCGGCCCGGTGATATTGCGGGCTGGCGCGCCGCGATCCGACCCAATACCAAGCTGCTGTTCGGCGAGGCGCTCGGCAACCCCGGCCTGGACGTGCTGGACATTCCGACGATTGCGTCGATTGCCCACGATGCCGGCCTGCCTTTGCTGGTCGACTCGACGCTGACCACGCCCTACTTGATGCGGCCCTTCGAGCATGGTGCCGATCTGGTTTATCACTCGGCGACCAAGTTTTTGTCCGGCCACGGCACCGTGGTGGGCGGCGTCTTGGTCGACAGCGGCGCCTTCGACTGGCAGGCTGCACACGACAAGCATGGCTTGTTCCCCGAACTGTGTGAGCCCTATGCCGGCTTTCACGACATGGTGTTTGCCGAGGAAAGCACCGTCGGCGCATTTTTGCTGCGCGCGCGCCGCGAGGGTCTGCGCGACTTTGGCGCTTGCATGAGCCCGCACACGGCCTGGTTGATTCTGCAAGGCATCGAAACCCTGTCTCTTCGCATGCAGCGCCATGTGCAGAACGCACAGAAAATTGCCGAGTTCCTGAATGCTAACGAGATGGTCGAGCGAGTCGGCTTTCCCGGCTTGCCCAGCCACGCCAGCCACGCCTTGGCGCAGCGCCTGCTGCCGCGCGGCTGCGGCTCGGTGTTCAGCTTTGATCTGAAGGGCACGCGCGCCCAGGGCCGTGCCTTCATCGAGGCACTGCAGATCTTCTCGCACCTGGCCAATGTTGGAGACTGCCGCTCGCTGGTAATACATCCGGCCTCGACCACGCACAGCCGGATGGATGATGCAGCGCTCGCCTTGGCCGGTATTGCGCCGGGCAGCATTCGCCTCTCGATCGGCTTGGAAGACGCGGATGATTTGATTGCCGACTTGAAACGCGCGCTGAAAATCGCAGCCAAGGCCTAGGAGCAAAACAGCATGAAATTGATCGTCAATGGCTTTGAAGCCTATGCCTATACCGGCGGCAAGCCGCTGGACCCCGCCCTGCCCGCCATCGTCTTTGTTCACGGTGCGCTCAATGACCACAGCGTCTGGACCTTGCTGGCACGCTGGTTCGCCCACCATGGGCATGCGGTGTTAGCGGTCGATCTGCCCGGCCATGGGCGCAGCGCCGGGCCGGTCTTGAGCAACATCGCCGACTTGGCCGATTGGGTCTGGGCCTTCCTTGACGCCGCTGGCGTTCAGCAACAGGCGGCACTGGTCGGCCACAGTATGGGCTCGCTGATTGCGCTGGAAGCGGCGGCCCGCCAGCCTGCGCGAGCCAGCCATCTGGCGCTGCTGGCCACGGCCGATCCGATGAAGGTCTCGGAAGCTTTGCTGAAAACGGCGGCCGTGCAGCCCGACAAAGCGATCGCCATGGTCAATCAATTCTCCTTCTCGAGCTGGGCCAGCAAGCCGTCTTACCCGGGGCCGGGCGCTTGGCTGCAAGGTGGCGAAATGGCACTCAAGCGCCGCATCCAGGGCCGGCAAACTGAGGTCAATTTGTTCGAGCATGACTTCAGGCTTTGCGATGCCTACAGCGGGGGCTTGGAAGCGGCAGCCAAAGTGAAAGCACCCAGCACCCTGATCCTGGGCGCGCGCGACCAGATGACGGCGCCCAAGCAGAGCAAGACGCTGGCCGAGGCGCTACAGGGCGCCAAGACCGTCATGCTGCCTGCCGGCCACTCCTTGATGAGCGAAGTGCCAGACGCCTTGCTGGCGGCACTGCGCGTCGCGCTGAAGGCATAGGCACTAGGAATTAGGCCAAGCCCAATATCGGACGCAGCTCTTTGAGCATGTCGGTCGTCATCGCGCGCAGGTCGTACTTGAGCTGCCAGCCCCAGTCGCGCTGGGCTTCACTGTCGTCGATGCGCTGCGGCCAGCTGGCGGCAATCGCTTGGCGGAAGTCCGGCGCATAGCTGATCTCGAAGCCGGGAATCTGCAGCGCAATTTCGGCCGCAATCTCGGCCGGCGTGAAGCTGACGCCGGCGAGGTTGTAGCTGCCGCGCTGCTTGATACTCTCGGCCGGAGCCTCCATCAGCTCGATGGTGGCGCGCAGGGCGTCGGCCATATACATCATCGGCAAGCCCTGACCTTGCTCCAGGAAGCAGCTGTACTTGCCGGTCTTCAGCGCCGAGTGAAAGACCTCGATCGCGTAATCGGTGGTGCCGCCACCCGGGGGGGTCTTGTAGCTGATCAGGCCGGGGTAGCGCAGGCTGCGCACATCGACGCCGTGATTCTTGTGATACCAGGCGCACCAGCGCTCACCTGCCAGCTTGGAGATGCCGTAGATGGTGGTCGGGTCCATCACCGTGGTCTGCGGCGTGTCCAGCGCCGGCGTCGACGGGCCAAAGGCCGCGATCGAGCTGGGCCAGAAGATGCGGTCCAGCTTTTGCGTGCGCGCCAGCTCCAGCACATTCAAGAGGCCCTTCATATTCAGGTCCCAGGCCCACATCGGGTGCTTCTCGCCGGTCGCAGACAGGGCTGCGGCCAGGTGATAGATCTGCGTGATGCTGTGGCGCTTGACGACGGTGGCCAGCGCCGCCGCGTCGGTCACGTCCAGCATTTCATGCGTCAGCTGAGGCACGCGGCCCTCGGGCGCCAGATCGCTGGTGATGATGTTGGCGTCGCCATGGCGCAAGGCCAGCTCTTGGGCCAGCTCGGAGCCGATTTGGCCGTTGGCGCCGATGATCAGAATCTTGGTGGTACTCATTGAAATAGCTTGCCTATCTGTTTCTCAAGCGGTTTTGATCAGACCCAGCTCACGGCCGGCTTGGGTGAAGGCGGCAACCGCTTGCTCCAGCTGTTCGCGCGAGTGCCCGGCCGACACCTGCACGCGGATGCGCGCCTGCCCCTTGGGCACGACGGGGAAGAAGAAGCCGACGGCGTAGATGCCCAACTCCAAGATCCGTGCACTGAGCTTTTGCGCCAGCACCGCGTCATGGACCATGATGGGCACGATCGGATGGGTGCCCGGCTTGATCTCGAAACCGGCGGCCTGGATGGCCTCGCGGAAATAGGCGGTGTTGGCTTCGAGTTTGTCGCGCAGCGCGGTCGAGCCTTCCAGCAGATCGAGCACGGCAATCGAGGCGCCAACGATGCTGGGCGCCACCGTGTTGGAGAACAGATAGGGGCGCGAACGCTGGCGCAGCAACTCGATCACCTCGCGCCGGCCGGTG
>CAUPEV010000114.1:0-15614 GCA_963510335.1 uncultured Roseateles sp. | reverse complement strand
AGCGCGTTGACGGTGAAGTCGCGGCGCGCGGCGTCTTCGATCTGCGGGCCCCAGACGTTGTCGCGCAAGACCCGCCCGGCAGCGTCCACCACATGCGATTTGCCGGCCAACTCTGCTTTGGATGTCTTCTCGTTACCGGCCACCTGCTCGGCACCTTCATTGGCCAACAAGGCCCGAAAGGTGGAGACCTCGATCACCTCATGCTCGCGGCCGCGGCCGTACACCACATGGACGATCCGAAAACGCCTGCCGATGATGAAGGCGCGCCGGAACAAACCTTTGACTTCCTCAGGCGTCGCGTCGGTGGCAACGTCAAAATCTTTCGGGCGCATGCCCAGGAGCAAATCGCGCACCGCGCCGCCGACGATATAGGCCTCAAAGCCCGCCTCGGTCAGGGTTTGCACCACACGCACCGCCCGTTCATCGAGCAAGCTGGGGTCGATGCCATGCTCGGCAACCGACACCTCGACCCGCTTGCCCAGCGGGCTCTGGCCATGCTTAGCCGACTTGGCAGGTGCCACGGCTTTGGCGGCCTTGGCCACCTTGGCCAGGGACGGCTTGCCCAACAACTTGTCTATGAATTTTTTGATCATGCGAACAGATTCAGAATGGGCCAAGCGCGGGCGGATGCAATATCCGCCAGAGCCGGGGTTGGATTGGTGGCCACAGGGTGGCTGACCAAGTCCAGAAGAGGCAGATCATTCACCGAGTCACTGTAGAAGGTGATTCGCCCGAAATCCTGCCATTGTCGCCCCAAGCCGGACAACCATGATTTAACACGACTGATCTTGCCGGCTTGATACGAAGGAACACCCTCGATTGCGCCGGTGTAGGCGCCGTTTGCATCGCGCTGCAACTGAACCGCAATCAGATGCTCGACACCGAAAGCTTTGGCAATTGGCGCCGTCACAAACTCATTGGTGGCCGTCACGATCGCGATCAAGTCACCTGCTTCAGCATGCCGGCGCACCAAGGCACGCGCCTGGGGCTGCAACATCGGCGCCATCACCTCGGTCATGAAACGCTCGCGGGCCGCATGCGCATCGGCCAAAGGACGGCTGCGCCAGACCGAAGTGGCGAAATCGATGTACTCCTCCAAGTCAAGGCGACCGTCCTGGTACTGGGCGTAGAACTCATCATTGCGCTGTCGCCACTGCTCGCCATTCGCCCAGCCTATGTCCACCATAAAGGCGCCGAAAGCATGATCCGAATCACTCGGAATCAAGGTGCCATCGAGATCAAAAAGCGTCAAATTCATCCAAAAAATCCTTCGTCTGCCAACATTTTCCGCAACAGCGGCACCGTCACCGCGCGCTTGGCAGCAAGTGCAAATTGATCGAGGCTATCCAGCAATCGCATCAAGTTCTTCAGGTCTCGGGCGAAACGGCTGAGCAAATAATCAATCACCTCATCGCCCAACAAGATACCGCGCCGATCCGCCTCGCGGCGCAAAGCCGCGCGGGTTTCCGCCTCCGACAGCGGCTGCAAGCCAAAAGTTGGTCCCCAACCCAGGCGTGTGCGCAGATCCTCCCGCAGGTCCAAGTCAACCGGCGGCGCATTGCCACTCGCGACCACCGCCAAACCATGTGTGGCAGCCTCGACAAAGAGTGCAAACGCTGCATGCTGCTGCCCCGCATCGAAACGATCGCAATCATCCAGCAGCAGCAAGCTGGGCTGACTGGGCAGCTCCCAGGGCAAGCAAGTATCGGCGTCATACCAGGCCACTTGGGCTCCGGCGGCTTGCCATTCATGTGCCAGCGCTCGCAAAACATGCGTCTTACCGCTGCCACCCAAACCCCACAAAAACACTGGCGGCGCGCTGACACCGGCAGATCGCAATGCCTGCAGATGCGCCAAGGCCGCGCTATTGGCGCCCGGCAGAAAGTTCTCAAAAGTAAAGATCGGCGGAGAGCCGATCGCAAGCGGTATTTGCTTCAAAGTCTAGATATCCAACACTGTCCAGCCCCTGATCTGCAGAGCTTCGCGCCCGAGCCGGGCCGGCCGCATTCTAGTGGGCGGCCACGTCGCAGCCCTCAATGCAGCGATGGGCCTGCGCGCTTGCGCATTTGCGTCAAGCGCTGCCGCAAGGCTTGCCCGTCAGCCGCCTGAGGCGTTTGTTCCACATAGAACGCCAAGTCTTCGGCAGCTGCCCGCCATTGCCCCAGGGCCTCGAGCACCAAGCCACGGTCCCTGCGCTCGACTGCGTCCCTGGGCAATAAAGCCACCAAACGCTGTTGCACCTGCAACAGGCGCGGCCAATCTTCACCGGCACGGTAGATCTCTTTCAGATTGCGCAGCATTCGCGCCAAGATGTCCCGCGGTGTCGCAGCTTGCATGAACAACTCGATAGGCAGCTCTACCTCGCCGGCCAAACCCGCACCTTTGCGAAACACCTGCAAGTACTCATCCAAACGCTCACGTGACATCGATTCGCAGGAGAAAGGATCCAGCACCAGCTCGCCATTGCCCATGCTCACCTTGATCAGAAAGTGCCCCGGAAACGCCAAGCCCTGGGCACGCAGACCCAGATGGGTCGCCAACTCCAAAAAGATCACCGCCAGCGTGATGGGAATGCCGCGCCGCGTTGCCAAGACATGGTGAATGAAACTATTGCCGCTTTCGTAATAGTTATTGACGTTGCCAGCGAAACCAAGCTCGTGATGGAAATAACGCGTCAACGCCAGCAATTTGTGTTTGGCCCCGGCATCGGCGGGCAGGCGCTGCTTCAAGCGCTGAGCCAGGGTCTCAACCTCGGACAAGACCGCCTCAACGTCAAGCGCCGGAAACTCATCCTGCGCGATCGCCGTGGCCGCCTCAAGCAGATTCAGGCCGGCGTCCTGGGCGACCAGACTTGCAAAGTACTCCAAAGGAGTTGGCACATTCAGACGCAAATATTCGCTCATGCTGCAAGTCTAAATTGACTCAGACCCGGCGGACAAATTGCCGCAAATTGACACCCAAGATCAGCAACACGGCGAAGTAAAGCAGGGCCGATGCCCCCAAGCTGCCAGCCATGGCCAAGGCGCGCATCAATTCGCTCGCACCCAGTTCGATCCAGTCAAAATACCTTGCCAGCCAATACTGCAGCCCTCCCATGGCCAGGCTGGCAACGCCAACTCGCAAAGCGAAGCCTAGCCAACCCGGTGCCGGCTGGTAGCTACCCTTGCGGCGCAAGCCTACAAACAACCAAGTCGCATTGATCAAGGCGCCCAAGCCAATCGAAAGGGCCAAGCCGGCCACACCCAACCAAGGCACAACAACACGATTGAAAAGCTGCGTCAAGACCAGCACCGTCACGGCAATGCGCACCGGCGTGCGAGTGTCTTGTTGCGCGTAAAAGCCCGGCGCCAAGACCTTGATGGCAACCAAGCCGATCAGACCAACGCCGTAGCCCATCACCGCCGATGTGGTGTGCAGCACATCGCTGGCCTGAAATGCACCGCGGTGATAAAGCACCGCCACCATGGGCTGAGCGAACACCAACAAGGCCACCGAACAAGGCAGAGCCAACAAAAACACCAGGCGCAAACCCCAGTCCAGCAAGGAGGAGTAGGCCTGCGGCTCCCCTTTGCCCAAGGCGGCTGACAGCTGTGGCGTCAATATTGCGCTCAAGGCCACCCCCAGCAGCGCGGTAGGAAACTCCATCAGCCGATCCGCGTAAGTCAGCCACGATGCTGCGCCGGCGCCCACCAGCAAGGCAATCTGCAAATTGATCACCAGCGACAACTGCGCGACGCCAACACCGACCAAGGCGGGCGCCATCTGACTTAGCCCCCGTTGCACCCCTGCATGCTGCCAGGACTGCCGCAAAGCCCCAACGCTCCAGCCCAAGCGAGGAAAAGCGCCAATCCGCAGCAAAGCCGGCACTTGAACCATCAGCTGCAAAATCCCACCCAGCATGACACCAAGGGCCAAGCCGTAGATAGGCTGCCAGCCCCATGCTTCGAGACGAGGAACCAGTAAAAAGCCGGCGGCGATGACCGCCAAGTTCAGCAGTACTGGCGTTGCCGCTGGCACCAAAAACCGCTTCCAAGTATTCAAAATACCGGCAGACAGAGCCACCAAAGACATACAACCGATATAGGGGAACATCCAGCGCGTCATCACCACGGCCGCATCATGCGCAGAAGCTGGCAATCCCGACCCCAATATCCACACCAACAGCGGCGCTCCAATGACCCCCACCAAGCATGTAAGGAGCAAGGCCCACAAAAGAACGGTCGCCACAGCGTTGATCAAGAGCTGCGTGGCAGCGTCCCCTTCCCGCGCCCGGGTCCCAGCCAGCACCGGCACAAAGGCCTGCGAAAAAGCGCCCTCAGCAAACAGACGGCGCAATAAATTAGGAATGCGAAACGCCACCTGGAAGGCATCGGTCAGGCTGCTCGCGCCAAACAAGGCCGCCACCATTTGCTCACGCACCAGCCCTGTTATTCGAGACACCAAGGTCAAAGCCGAGATAAAAGAAGCCGAGCGCAGCAGATTCATGGGGAATAGGGAAACCGTTAGTGGCTATGGCCAAAACAGCCAAGCATCAGATAAGCGGCGCATTATCATCCGCTGCCGCACCCGCATTCGCCGGTTTTTGAGTTCAAATCTTTGTCATATTGCCATTTCAGTGCTACACTCGCGGTCTTTGCACCAACTGGGTAGAATCACAGCATGGCAACCTCTTCCAAAGCTAAGAAGAAAACAGTCCGTTTGGCGTCGGGCCTCAAGCGCGTTCGCCAGGACTCTAAGCTCAACGCCGCCAACACGGCGCTGCGTTCCAAATTCCGTACGGTCATCAAGAACGTACAAAAAGCTGTCCTGACCGGCGATAAGGTCAAGTCGGCAGAGCTGTTCAAGATTGCTGAAACTGTCATCGACTCCGTCGCTGACAAGGGCATCTTTCACAAGAACAAGGCAGCTCGTCACAAGAGCCGTCTGTCGGCAAAAATCAAGGCCTTGGCCGCCTAAAAACCGGTTCTGGTGCAAAGATTGAAGGCCCGCTGAAAAGCGGGCCTTTTCTATTGCGCAAACCGATTTTTGCGCCCCGAGGCTCTGATTTGCAGCCCACGCGAATCCGCTTGAAGGAACTCAAATGCCCGCCTAGACGCAAGTCTAAGTGGGCATTATTCGTTCTGAAAACCTTCGTCATTGCCAGCGGCCGGCTTGCAGACCCTGCATGTGGCGCACCTTCAGCCAATCACCCACCGCCTGCGCCACCCACAGCGAGTCATCCTGAGGCAAATCATGGCCCGCTTTCACATGCATACGCAAAGGCGCTCCCCACGCCCGGCTGATGGCCTGTGAGCAGCGCCAGTCGACCAAACGGTCGGCCTGGCTGCATAGCAACAGAATCGGCACTGCAGGGCGAATCAAATTGGCCCGGTAGCGGCTCGCGGCCATCAATTGACGCAGCGTGTTGCGCAGCCTCACCGGGCGCTGGCTTTGAATTTCAACCCACCGGGCCACCACCTCGGCCGGTTTGGCTTGCAAACGTGTGGTCATCTCCAGCACCATCGTTTCCCGCCGACGTAGCCCGATGCTGGACAGACTCAACAACAGCAGCGTCAGGTAATTGATCGGCCGCAGCCGCTGATGGAAGGGGCTGAAGGGCTGCAAGCTGGTGTTGATGAAGACTCCGGCACGAAGTTCTTGCGGATAGCGAGCTGCCCAATCACTCGCCACCATGGCCCCCAAAGACATCGCCAGCAAATGCACCGGTCCGTTCACACCAAGTTGGCGCAGCTGCTCGCGGCAGCGCTCCACCATTGCGCCCACCTGAGTGGGACTCGATTCATGGTGCAAGACCCCATTGCCGGGCAAGTCCAACATCAGCAGCCGAGCACCCGGCTGATGTTGTTTAATTTCGCTTTGCAAGACCGCAGGGAAATCCCCCCAATGAGCACTTTCGCGCGACAGCCCGCGCAGCAACACCCAGGTCGCCGGCTCAGTCATGCGTGAACTCCTTGGGCGACCGAACGCCCGTCCATTTGCCGATACCAACGATTCAATGCCCTCTCCTCATGCCATGCGCGCGCTTCTGGGCGAGGCAACCATCGCTGCATACCCACTGCCGCCCGCAGCACAAAGTCCAACCAGGCCAAATGCCGACGCAAGACCCGTTGCTGCCTATGCTCGACCAGCGGGTTGAACATACCGCTGCGCGAGAACAACTGGCGCGGATTCTTCTTGACCCATAGCCAAGAGCCCATTTCCAAAGTCAGGGGCAAAAGCAAGCAATCCGGTCGGCCACAGGCCTGCATATACAAATGATCCCAAAGATCACCATGTGTCAGATATTGGCGACTCTGCGGCTCAAACACATAGCGATGTTGCACATGTGTTTGATCGAGGATTTCACACAGGGCGTGAATTTCAGCCAGGTGTTGAACAGGCTTGGCGGTGTGGGCAAACGGAAACCAAATGCGATCAGCCAAGCCGAAGCCCGAATGGCAGTCCACAGATATTGAGCTCACATGGCTGAGCATCTCGCGCTCGACCAATTCACACAAGGCCTGACTCTCCACCTGCATCGCAGCACCTGGCGCACCCATGAACCAGGGCAGCTTTGCACTGATGCGCTGCCCGCCCACCATCCAAGGAACAGGCCCGCCCGCCTGCACCGGCGCATTGCGCATCAAATCTACACCGTTTGGATTGGCGCGTGTGGCGCGCCTAAGACCGCCCGGATTCACCAAGGGCATGAACACAAGGCGCACCGACTCCAAGCTGCGATGCAAGCTGCTATCCCAACGCAGCCGCGACACCAGACTCGCCAAAAAAGCCATGACCACCTCGGCGCCGATGCGCTCCAAGCCATGGACGCCGCCGAAGAAGCCAACCGCGGGCACATGGGGGTCAGGATTGCCCAGCGTCACCCCCAACAAGGGCAAAGATCCCTCTGCCATGTGCACATCGCCCAGATGATGACGCTCAAGATAGGGGTGGCCGGACTCAATCAGGCGCTCCAAGGCGGCCAATTCCGGCATAGCTGGCAAAGCGATAGTTTGTTGCACGCAAGAATGGCGAGCTTGTGAGCCGCAGGAGATGGCACCGGCTGGCAGCATAGCCGCAGCATGAAGAGGCGACCATCATCCACTTGAGGGGTCATCGAAGAGTCATTGATGCGCCACTGAGAGACTCAGACACAGTTTTGTCATCAAGTCGGCCTAGCCTTGGCTCCAGTGCAACCCAGGAACAAGCCATGCGCAATCAAGCACGAGATCATTCACACAGGCCAGCGGTCCGCGTGACCCTGCAGACAAAGCTGGCTCATGGGCGCAGCCTGCTCTGGGGACTGGTGGAGTTGGTGGCCCTGCTGCGGGCGCGTCGACGAGCAGACGCTGAGTGAGCTGCAAGACCGATAAGCCTTTGGCCCAACAAACGCCTTATTTGGTGCGAGGTGCCGGGTCGGGCAAAAGGCATGCTTCGGCGACTTGCAAGTCATTGTCGCGCGCAAAGTTCATCACAAAGTCCCAGGCCATGGGCTCAAGCTTCCTCAGCTCTTCGTTGACGATCACGCACTTGATGCCGTTGATGACGCGAGGCACGCAAAGCGGCGAGTAGCCGATGTAAGCCCCAATGCCACCGCGTGCGCCGCCCGGTCGGAAGCAGGACATTGCCCCGGCCAAGCGTTCGGCCCAGTCGCTGGGCCTGAAGGTCTGCCCCGCCAAGGTGACACCTTGGATAAAGACTTCGCGTGGTTTGGGGGCTTGACTCATGAATTAGCGATTTGAATTCCAGGCCCGACTGTGGCCCAAAAGGCTAGGTCAAGGTTTTACGACAAACGCTATTGTGCCTTGGATGGCCAAGCAAGCTTTCAAACTGCACGCCAAATTCAGGACAATCGCACAGCATTCCTTGCTGGGAATTGAGTCATTCGAGTCGCCCTTTAGAATCAACCAGCACAAAGGTCCTGCGATGAGGCAAGACCCGACCCCCACCCCTTACTGATACCTATGGAGAGCCGATGAACGCGCCCCAAGTCCGCCCCGATGCACCATCTGAGCCACACGTGATGCAAACCTATGGCCGACTGCCGATTGCCTTGTCGCATGGTCAGGGCTGCTGGGTCTGGGACACCAAGGGCAAGCGCTATCTCGACGGCCTCGGCGGCATCGCCGTCAACACCCTCGGCCACGCCCACCCCCGCCTGGTGCCTGCCCTGCAAGAACAGATTGCGCGGCTGATCCACACCAGCAATTACTACCATGTGCCGCTGCAAGAAAAGCTCGCCGGCATGCTCTGCGAGCTGTCCGGCCTGAGCACGGCTTTCTTCTGCAATAGCGGCCTGGAGGCCAATGAGGCAGCGCTGAAGATCGCCCGTAAATTTGGTCATGACCGTGGCAACCACATGCCCGAGGTGATGGTGTTCGAGGGTGCGTTCCACGGCCGCTCGATCGCCACGCTGTCGGCGACCGCCAACCCAAAGATTCACGCTGGCTTCGGCCCCTTGGTGGGTGGCTTTGTGCGCGTGCCATTGAATGACATCGCCGCAGTGCGCAAGGCATTGGCCGAGCATCCGAACATCACCGCCGTCTTCCTGGAAACCATCCAAGGCGAAGGTGGTGTCCACCCGGCCACCCTCAATTTCTTGCAAGAGCTGCGCCGCGTTTGCGACGAACACGACATCTTGTTGATGTTGGACGAAGTGCAATGCGGCATCGGCCGCACCGGCAAATGGTTTGCCCATCAATGGGCCGGCATTCAACCCGATGTGATGCCCTTGGCCAAGGGCCTGGGCTCGGGCGTGCCGGTCGGTGCGGTGGTCTGCGGCCCGCGCGCTGCCAAGGTGATGCAGCCCGGCAACCATGGCACAACCTTTGGAGGTAACCCCTTAGCCATGCGGGCTGGCGTTGAGACGCTCACCATCATGCAGGAAGACGGTCTGCTAGCCAATGCGGCCCGCGTCGGCGCCGAGCTGAAAGCCGTACTGCAAGCCGGTTTGGCTGGTGTGGCCGGGGTCGTCGAAGTGCGCGGTCAAGGCTTGATGCTGGGTATTGAGTTGGACCGCCCTTGCGGCGCCCTGCTCTTGCAGGCGGCCGAGGCCGGCTTGATGATCAGCGTCACGGCCGACCGTGTCGTGCGCCTGGTGCCGGCACTTATTTTGAGCAGTGAAGAAGCCGCGCAGATTGCCGCGATTCTTTGCCCGCTGATCAAGGCTTTTGTCGCCGTGGAAGCCGCGGAAGCCGCGGAAGCCGTTAAGCCATGAAGCCGGGCACCGCTTTGATGCGCCATTATTTGCAGTTCAAGGACTTCCGCGCCGAGGAATATGCGCATCTGTTCGAGCGCGCCGCCATCATCAAGCGCCGCTTCAAGAACTACGAGCGCTACCAACCGCTGGCCGACCGCAGCCTGGCGATGATCTTCGAGAAGGCCAGCACCCGCACGCGCGTGAGCTTCGAGGCCGGCATGTATCAGATGGGCGGCTCGGTTGTGCATCTGACCACGGGCGACAGCCAGCTGGGCCGGGCCGAGCCGATCGAAGATAGCGCGCGCGTGATCAGCCGCATGGTCGATCTGGTGATGATCCGCACCTTCGAGCACACCAAGATCGAACGCTTTGCCGCGCACTCGCGCGTGCCTGTGATCAATGGCCTGACCAACGAGTACCACCCCTGCCAGATCCTGGCCGACCTGTTCACCTTCATCGAAGCGCGCGGCATGAACCAACGCGGCATCGTCGATGTCGATTGCCTCAAGGGTCGTGTGGTGGCCTGGGTTGGTGACGGCAACAATATGGCCAACACCTGGTTGCAGGCAGCCGAGATCCTGGGCTTCACTGTCCATGTCAGCACGCCGAGCGGCTACGAGGTGGACCCGGTGGTCGCTGGCATTCAGAACCGTGATTGCTACAAAGTCTTCAAGAACCCGTTGGAAGCTTGCCGCGACGCCGATCTGGTCACCACCGATGTGTGGACCAGCATGGGCTATGAAGCCGAGAACGAGAAGCGCCGGATGGCCTTTGCAGATTGGTGTGTAGACGCCGAGATGATGGCTGTGGCCAAGCCCGACGCCTTGTTCATGCATTGCCTGCCGGCGCACCGCGGCGAAGAAGTCACCGCCGAGGTCATCGACGGCCCCCAATCCGTCGTCTGGGACGAGGCAGAAAATCGCATGCATGTGCAGAAGGCACTCATGGAGTACCTTCTGCTGGGGCGCATCGGCTGAACAGCCGAGGTGACCCAGGCCCGACAGGGCCGCATGCGATTTGGGGTGCACTCACTTGGCTGCCAAGCAAAGTGAAGCCGCGTGAGCGGCGGGTGCACACCAGAACAGAATGCACGTGCAAAAGGCTGAGGCGGGACCGAAGACAGGCCCTGCGGCCTGTCTGACGCCTGCCGAAGGCCGACACGCGTCCAGCGCGGGTCGGCACTCATGGAGCACCTTTTGCTCGGGCGGATTGGCTGACAAGCCAAGGCGCGCCCCCCGGCCGCGGGGCGCATTCTGTTCGGGGTCCGCTCACTTTGTGCAACAAAGTGAAGCCGCTCAGCGGCGGGCGGGCACCAAAATCGCATGCCCGCACTAAAGCTCAGCCGCCCTTCAACGCCGCCAGCACCTGCCCCGTAATCAGCTTCTCCGCCGCCTCAAAGTCACCCTGCTCCAAGGCCGGCTTGCCCAGCAAAATCGCGAACTGCGCGGCCTGATCGGCATAGGCCTGCGTGCTGGCCCAGATGCTGAACATCAGATGCCGATAGTCCAGCCTCGCCACAAGACCAGCATCGGCCCAGCGCTCAAAGGTCTGCACATCGGCATTCAAGGCCGGCAGAACCCGCCCCTCAATCGCATCCCGAAAGCGCGGTGCACCCGCCATCACCTCGCGCGCAAACACCTGCGAGCCCGCCGGTCGCTCGCGTGAGAAGCGCAGCTTGGCGGCGATGTAGTCGCGCATCGCCACTTGGGGGTCGTTGCCGGCCACCAAGCCGTCCATGCGCGCCAACCACTCGTCCAGCACCTCGTCCAAGACACGCCGGTACAGCGCCTCTTTGTTCGGGAAGTAATACAGCAGGTTGTGACGGGTCAGGTTCAAGCCGGCGGCAATCACCTCCAGCGACACGCCCTCAAATCCGAACTGCGCGAACTGCCGCTCGGCCTCCGCGCAGATCGCGGCCTCCTTGGCAAGGCGGCTGGGGCTGAGCCCTGTTGTGGTTTCTGACATCAAAAGCTATCCGTATGCGGGAATTTACCAACTGGTAATTTTTTACCACTCGGTAAATTATGACATCCAACGTTTACCAATTCTTCTGGGAGCTTGGCATGGATCAAAACACCCCCGGCATTCAGGCCGGTCGGCTCAAGGCCGAACAATACCCGGCCAATTTCTGCGACGCGCATCCGACGCTGACGCGCACGCAGGCCCTGGTCGAGGCCGAGCGCTGCTACTACTGCTTCGACGCGCCCTGCATCACGGCCTGCCCGACCGGCATCGATGTGCCCAGCTTCATTCAGCGCATCGCACAAGACAATATTCGCGGCGCGGCCGAGGCGATTCTGAGCGCCAACCCGCTGGGCGGCATGTGCGCGCGGGTCTGTCCGACCGAGGTGCTGTGCGAGCAAAGCTGCGTGCGCAATGGTTGCGATGAGGCCAAGCCGGTCGAGATCGGCCGCCTGCAGCGCTATGCCACCGACACCTTCTTCGCCAACAAGGACGCGGCACCGCTGTTCAGCCGGACTCCAAGCAGCGGCAAGTCGGTTGCCGTGATCGGCGCCGGCCCGGCCGGTCTGGCCGCCGCCCATGGTTTGGCGCGCTTGGGCCATGCGGTGACGCTGTTCGACGCCAAACCCAAGTTGGGTGGTTTGAATGAATATGGCCTGGCCACTTACAAGACGCCGAACGGCTTTGCCCAGCAAGAGGTGGACTGGCTGCTGTCGATTGGCGGCATCACGGTCAAGACCGAGCAAATGATGGGTCGCGACGTTGAGCTCGCTCAGCTAACGGCTGATTTCGACGCCGTCTTTCTGGGCCTGGGCCTGGCCGGCGTGAATGCCCTTAACCTGCCTGCAGCGGCCTGCGCCGGTCTGCGCCCTGCGGTCGACTTCATCGCCGAACTGCGCCAGTCGGACCCGGCCACTGTCAAAGTCGGCCGCCAAGTGGTGGTGATAGGCGGCGGCATGACCGCCGTTGACGCGGCCGTGCAATGCAAGCTGCTCGGTGCCCGCGAGGTCAGCATGGTCTACCGGCGCGGCGTCGAGGCGCTCAGCGCCTCTTCGTATGAGCAGGACTGGGCTCAGAGAAATGGCGTCAACTTGCGCTGCTGGGCGGCACCGGTCGAGATTCTGAGCGAGGCCGGTCAGGTCACCGGCGTGCGCTTTGCCGTCACCGAGCAAATGGGGGACAAGCTGGTCGAAACCGGCGAGCGCTTCGATCTGGCCGCCGATATGGTTTTGACCGCCATCGGCCAGAGTTTTGCCGCTGACTTGGCCAGCATCACGCTCAAAGGCGGCAAGATCGAAACCGACGCGGCCGGCCACGTCCCCCATCACCCCAAACTCTGGGCCGGTGGCGATTGCCGCTATGGCGGACGCGACCTGACCGTCGAGGCGGTCGAGCATGGCAAACAGGCCGCTGTTTCCATTGATGCATTTTTGAGGAGCTGAACAACATGGCCGATATCCGCAGCAATTTCCTCGGCATCCACAGCCCCAACCCGTTTTGGCTGGCCTCGGCGCCGCCGACCGACAAGGAGGTGAATGTCAACCGCGCCTTCGAGGCCGGCTGGGGCGGCGTGGTCTGGAAGACGCTGGGCGAAGACCCGGCCGTCGTCAACGTCAATGGGCCGCGCTACACCACGCTGATGAGCGCCGACCGCCGCGTCATCGGCCTCAACAATATCGAGCTGATCACCGACCGGCCGCTGGCCACCAATCTGGCCGAAATCCGCCGCGTCAAGCGCGCCTGGCCCGACCGGGCGATGATCGTCTCGCTGATGGTGCCCTGCGAGGAACAGTCCTGGCGCAGCATCCTGGCGCAGGTCGAGGACAGCGGCGCCGACGGCGTGGAATTGAACTTTGGCTGCCCACACGGCATGAGCGAGCGCGGCATGGGCGCGGCCGTCGGCCAGGTGCCCGAATACATCCAGATGGTGACAGCCTGGTGCAAGCTGCACAGCAAGCTGCCGGTGATCGTCAAGCTGACGCCTAACATCACCGATGTACGGATGCCGGCCCGCGCGGCCAAGGCCGGCGGCGCCGACGCGGTGTCCTTGATCAACACCATCAACTCGGTGATGGGGGTCGACCTGGACCGCATGCTGATGAGCCCCAGCACCGACGGTTGGGGCTCGCATGGCGGCTATTGCGGGCCGGCGGTGAAGCCGATTGCACTCAATATGGTGGCCGAGATCGCCCGCGATCCGCTGACCGCCGGTATCCCCATCTCCGGTATCGGCGGTATCAGCAACTGGCGCGACGCGGCCGAGTTCATCGCCATGGGCTGCGGCACGGTGCAAGTCTGCACGGCGGCCATGGTCTATGGCTTCAAGATCGTGCAGGACATGTGCTCGGGTCTGAACAATTTCATGGACGAGAAAGGCTACAAGACCCTGGACGAGATGCGCGGCCTGGCCGTGCCCTCGGTCAAGAACTGGAACCAGCTGAACCTGAACCATGTGGAGAAGGCCGTCATCAACCAGGACAGCTGCATCCAATGCGGACGCTGCCATGTGGTCTGTGAAGACACCTCACACCAGGCCATCACGGCGACCAAGGACGGCAAGCGATATTTCGAGGTCAAGGATGATGAATGCGTCGGTTGCAATCTCTGCGTCTCGATCTGCCCGGTGCCCAACACCATCACGATGCGCGCCCTCAAGCCCGGCGAGATTGATCTGCGTACCGGCACAGCGGTGAGCGGCGACTATGCCAACTGGACCACGCATGCCAACAACCCGATGCGAGTCTCGACCTAGCGGTTTATCCCCATGGCGCCCTGACCATTCAGGCACAAAGCTTGCAAGTCCCGTGATGAGACCCAAGGAGCCCTGCGCATGACCGAACCCTCGCTCGCCAACGCCGACCTGTTGCCGACCACCGCCGCCCAGCGCCATTGGGGCTGGAAGGACTTTGCCGCCCTCTGGGTCGGCATGGTCATCTGCGTGCCAACCTACACCATGGCCAGCTCCATGCTGGACCAGGGCTTCAGCTGGCAGTCGGCCATCTGGCTGGTGTTCCTGGCCAATCTGATCGTGCTGATACCGATGGTCTTGATCGGCCGCGCCGGCACCAAACATGGCATCCCCTTCCCCATCCTGGCGCGCGCGCCCTTTGGCGTCATCGGCGCCAACTTGCCGGCCGTCTTGCGCGGTCTGGTCGCCTGCGGCTGGTTTTCAATCAATTGCTACTTCGGTGCCTTGGCCATGCATGGGCTGGCCAACGCCTTTGGCATGGGTTTGGCCGGACCGGCGGCCGGTGAAACCATCAGCACTTCTCAATTCGTCTGCTTCCTCTTGTTTTGGGCCGTGCATATTGCCTTCATCTGGAAGGGATTGGAATCGGTACGCTTGCTTGAGGTGGTGGCCGCGCCGCTGATGATCGCGGCTTCCATTGCGCTGGTTATCTGGGCTTTTATGACCGTGCCGCCGGCTCAGATTTTCAGCCTGCCGGCCAAGGTCGTCGAGGGCGGGCCCAAGACCTGGGCCGCGCTGACCGGCCTGGTCGGCTTTTGGGCCACGCTCGCGCTGAACATCCCCGACTTCACCCGTTTCGCAAAGTCGCAGCGCGATCAGGTCATCGGTCAGGCGGTCGGCCTGCCGCTGCCGATGGCGCTGTTCTCCCTGGTCGGCGTGATCGGTTTCTCGGTTTCGCAGATCCTCTACGGCAAGGCCCAGCTCTTCCCCGACGGCCTGTTGACGCAGATGGGGCCGGTCGCCTCAAGCATCGGCTTGGTAGTGATTCTGCTGGCCAACCTGACCACCAATGTGGCGGCCAATCTGGTCTCGCCGTCCTATGACTTCTCGCAACTGGCGCCGAGCAAGATCAGCTTTCGCATGGGTGGCCTGATTGCCGCCCTGCTGGGCCTGTTGTTCCAGCCCTGGAAGCTGCTCGCCAGCTCGGGCGCCTATCTGTTCACATGGTTGGGCGGCTATGGCACCCTGCTCGGCGCCGTCGCCGGCATCTTGCTGGTCGACTACTACCTTGTTCGCAAGACCGAGCTGAAGATAGACGACCTCTACCGGCGCGGCGGTGAATACGAGTACAGCGGCGGCTGGAACATCCATGCGCTGATCGCCTTTGCGCTAGGCGTGCTGCCCTGCCTGCCCGGTTATTTGGCGGTCTCAGGCGTGATTGCCAAGGACTCGGTCGCGCCCCTGCTCTTGAGCCTGTATGACTTCGGCTGGTTCTTCAGCCTGGCCGTGGCGGGCGTTTATCACTTCTTCACGGCGCGGAGGCCGATATGAAAGAGTCCTTGTTGATTCGTGGCGCCACGGTCGTCAACGCCGACCGCGAGTTTGCCGCCGATGTGCTGTGCGTGAATGGGAAGATAGCGGCCATTGGACCGCGAGCGCTCACTGAGGCGCCGCCCGGCTGCCCGACCCTGGACGGCGGCGGCCAGTACCTGATGCCCGGTGGCATCGACCCGCACACCCATATGCAGCTGCCCTTTATGTGCACGGTGACGATGGATGACTTCT
>CAUPEV010000113.1:0-15658 GCA_963510335.1 uncultured Roseateles sp. | reverse complement strand
GCCCTGCCTGCGGCAGACGGAAAATCAAACTTGATGAGAGGCATATGCTCTTGCGGGACAGACCTTGCTGTACTTAGCGAGCTCTGTCCCCAACTGATCAGGCTGCCCTGCCTGCGGAATCAAGCGCTGACGATCCAACCCTCCAAAGGATCGATCAGCGCCGGCAAGCCGTAGCCCGGCCGCCCCTGCGCCCAAGCCGCTTGCAGCAAACACAAGACCGCATCCAGACGGTCGCCGCTGGCGTCATCGACCAAGCTGTCACGCTGGGCATGGCTGAGTTTGAGGCGCAAACCTAATCGAGTGCGCCCCTGCTCCAGCGCTTCAATCAAGTCCTTGCGGGCGATCAAGCGCTCGGGTGTCTGCTTAAGTTTTGCGTCACTTTTATAGCTGCGCCGTCCAAGAATTTCGCGTGCCAACAGGCCCGGATAGGCCTCCAGCGCGACCCGCCTTGAATCGCCCGCTTGCAAACCGGGCAACTCAACACCGGCTTGCAGCAACAAGGGCACGCCCGCATGCAGCATGAAAGCCACCGGCGGATTGACCCATTTCATGCTGGGCGAGGAGCCGGCCGGCCCTTCACAAGCGCGGTGGGAGAATTTGCTGCATACCGGCCGCGCAGCGCAAAAGCCGGCGAAGGCGTCGCGTATCTCGGCGCGGCTCAGCGCTGTGTAATGCCCCATCAGCGCCAGCCAGCTTTGGGGCCAGTCCAGCGCCTGCACCAACTCACGCGGCAAGCCAAAGGGAAAGTCGAAGCCGCCCAGCCAATCGCCTGGCTCCGCCAAGAAGCTACCAAAGCCAAGCAAGGTTTCAAAGCTCAACACAGCGTCCAAGCGCAAGACCTGACCCTGTCGTCGCCCCTGCGCCACGGTGATCGGTTTGCGGCGCGTCGGTGCGCTGCTGAAATCAACCCCCAGCAAGAGGGTGTTGGAATTTATCGAGCTAGAGTGCATGCTCGCCACCATAGCGTAAACAAAGGAAGCCTCATGTCCGCAGCCGAGCCGAACAGCAAAACCAAAGCCGAGTCCGACAACAGCAAAAGCTCGCCCCCACCGGTCGAGCATCTGGTCAGCACCGAACACAAAATGGTGATCGGCAAGCAGGTGCTGGAGTACACGGCCACCTGCGGCACGCTGCTGCTGCAAGAGGTGCACAGCGAAGCCGAAGGCGAGCACAAGGGCCAGTACAAGGGCAAGAAGACCCGCGCCAGCGTCTTCTTCATCGCCTACACGCTCAAGGCGTCGAAAAAGACCAAGGGCGATCGCCCCATCACCTTCAGTTTCAACGGTGGGCCGGGCTCATCCAGCGTCTGGCTGCATCTGGGCCTGCTGGGCCCGCAGCGCGTGCCAACCGATGAAATGGGCCAGTGTGGCGCACCGCCATACGCCTTGACCGACAACGAGTTCACGCTACTGACCGACTCCGACCTGGTTTTCATCGACCCAGTCGGCACCGGTCACTCGCGCGTGGCCGAGGGCGAGAAGCTGGCCGAATATCACGAGTACCAGCGCGACCTGGACGCCGTGGGCGAATTCATCCGCCTCTACCTGACCCGCAACGGTCGTTGGGGTGCGCCCAAATACCTGATCGGCGAAAGCTACGGCACCACGCGCGCGGCCGGCCTGTCCCGCCACTTGCAGGAAAAACATAACATCCATCTCAACGGCCTGATGCTGGTATCGATGGCGGTGGACTTCCAGACGCTGAGCTTCGACCACGGCAATGAACTGCCCTACCCGCTTTACTTGCCCACCTATGCCGCGACCGCCTGGTATCACAAGGCGCTAAAGCCGGCGCTGCAGAAGAAGACGCTCAAAGAAGTCGTCAGCGAGGCCGAAGCCTTTGCCAACGGCGAGTATTGGACGGCGCTGATGCAGGGCTCGCGCTTGGCGCAAGAGCAGCGCCAGAAGGTGTCCGAAAAGCTCGCCCACTTCAGCGGCCTGAGCGTGCAATACCTGCTGCGCTGCGACCTGCGCCCGACCGAGTTCCGCTTCTTTAAGGAGTTGCTGCGCGAGCGCGGTCAGACCGTCGGCCGCCTGGACAGCCGCTTCCTGGGCCTGGACCGCGACGACGCCGGCGAGCACCCGGAAGAAGACGCCGGCATGAACAATCTGGTCGGCGCCTATGCGGTGGGCATCAACCGCCTGCTACGTGACACGCTGAAGTTCGAGGACGATGCGCCCTACTTGGTGATTGCGCCGCTGTGGAACACCTGGAGCTGGAAGGGCTTCGAGAACAAGTATGTCAACGTCGGCGACAGCTTGCGCCGCGCCATGCATGCCAATGCCGATATGCGCATCTATGTGGCGAGCGGCTATTACGACCTGGCCACACCGCACGCCGCAGGCGACTACACCCTCAGCCATCTCGGTCTGCACGAGAAGCTGCAAGGCAATGTGCAAGTCAGCTACTTCGAGGCTGGACACATGATGTATATCCACCAACCCTCGCTAGCGCGCATGGCGCAGGAGCTGCGGGCGTTTGTCAAACAGCCGGCTTGAATGAAGCTCGGGCTCAGCGCCTGAGCAAGCTCGCTTCCATGCTGGCCTGCAGCAACTCGCTGCGGGCCAGCTGACCCAGGCTGCGGCACGCATCACACATCACACATCACACATCACACATCACGCAGGTCGCTGACCGCTGACCGCATAGCGGCGCGGGAATTCGCTTTCGATGCGCATTCGATTGCAGATCAAGAACGGTGCCTCGGCCATCAAGAAAATCGCGCAGATACTCATCTGATGAAGTCACGCATGGGCTACACCGAGGCCTGCAAGGCGACGATGTTTGAGACCTCGGCTTCAAATTCACGGCGACAAAACCTTAGTCCGTGCCCTGCGCTTGCATCGGCGCTTTGGGCGACGACGACCATCATGGGCGCCGACAAAAGCCCACGCGACCCGAGTGCCTAGCCTGAGGACTACAACGGCGCCAAAACCGCAGTCGATTTGGGCGCCCGCGGCGACCTCAGCACCCGCCCCTTCATCGTCCACAGCGTCAAGCGCAATAGCGCCGGGCAACTGGCGCTGGTTCAGGTCGACCAAGTGGCACCGGATTGAGCCGCCAGTTCAAGAACGGGCCGCCGCCATTGCCAGTTGCAGCCCCCGCTCCAGGCCGGCGGCATCGTAGGAGCGGCCACTTTGCGCCGAAAGTCTAGGCAGCAGCGTGGCCAAGGCATCGCTGAGCAAGGACTTTTGCCCGGCTTGCAGGGCATCGAACAAGGCCGCCACCGCGCGTGCAAATTCAGCCTGCGATTGCTGCTGCTTTTCAAAGCTATGCAGATTGTCAAAGGCCCAAGTGATCTTGCTGCAGAACAATTCCAGCAGGCTGTGCTGAGAGGCCACCAAAGGCCAAGGAGCCGAGACCAAGATAACAAACTCATGGCCCTCAGGGGTGGCCACATAAAGCACATCCATGGCCTGCTCGAAGTGGCTGTGGTGGTCGGCAAAGGCGCGTGTTGTGGCGGCCGCAGCAGGCGCCGGCACCTGGCTCATCTGATTGATGCCCGCATAGCTGCCGGTTGCGGCCATCACCACCGGCAGGGTCTCGCCTCGCACGCCGGCTTGGCGCAAGCAAATCACACCGTCCGCACCGACATCCAAAATCGCACTGATCTGATTCAGCACACCGGAGGCAAATTCGCGCAACGAGCGCACGTGATAGAGGTCGCTTGAGGCGTCCAAAATTCGCTCCAAGCCCCGCCGGTTGCGCTCGATCATCACCAGGCTCTCATAGGTGCGCAGCGAGGCAATCACCGTGGTGAAGAGCTTTTGCTGGCTCATATCGGTCTTGCATTTGTAATCGTTGATGTCGTATTGCACGATCACATCGCTCTCGGGCGCCTGGCCCGGCTGACCGGTGCGCAGCACGATGCGCGACAAATGGTTGCCCAAGTCCTCGCGCACCTGGCGCGCCATGCGCAGCCCGGCGTCATCGGTTTCCATCATCACGTCGAGCAAGATCAGTGCGATATCGGGTTCGCGCCGCATCGTCATCACGCCTTCCAGCGCCGAGTAGGCCGACAGCATCTGCAGCTTGCGCCCTTTGTAGGTGACGGACGCCAACGCCAGCCTGGTGGACGAATGCACATCCGGCTCGTCATCAACGATCAAGACCCGCCAAGGCGCCGCGTCCAGCGGATTGCATTTGCTCGCAGGTCCTGCCTCTGGTGGGTCGTCCAGAAGCCACATTTCATCGGCTGCATTCGAGTCATTTGCCTGAGCCATACCATTGCCACCTAAGCCAGGGTTGATCAAAGTCCGTCAAGCCTGAGCAACCGCCAGTTTCGGCGCCACCCTTGGCAAGCTAATCAAGAAACGAGTGCCCAGACCCACCTGACTGAGCAAGCGCACTTGGCCGCCCAAGGTGTTGGTGATCAGGTTGTAGACGATGTTCAGACCCAATCCGCTGCCGCCGGCATGGCGCTGGGTGGTGAAGAAGGGATCAAAGACCTTGCCGAGATGCTCGGGGGCAATGCCACGCCCGTTGTCTGCAAACTCGATCTCCAATAGCTCGCCACTCTGACTGACGTCTATCGTGATGACGCTGGCCTTGCTGCTGGCCTCGGCATCAAATGCGTGACGCTGTGCATTGAGCAGCAAGTTGGTCAAAACCTGCGAGAACGCGCCGGGGTAACTGTCCATTTCCAGGCCCTCGGGGCAGTGCAGTTCTATCTGCAAAGGACTGCGCCTGAGCTCCGCGCGCAGGCTCACAAGCAGTTCATCAATATAGGCGCGCACGCGAAAGCTGCGTCTTGCTTCGCTGGTTTGATCCACCGCCACCTGTTTGAAGCTGCGCACCAGATCGGCGACCTTTTGCGCGTTAGAGACTATCAAGCCGCTGCACTCAGACGCAAGATGCACATAGTCCTGCAGTACTTGCTTGCGCAGTGTGCCCTCCCCCAACTGGCCCGACAAATCCAGCGTGGCCTTTTGCAAGGTGCTCGCACATGTCAGCGATACGCCAACCGGCGTATTGATCTCATGCGCAACCCCGGCCACCAGGCCGCCCAGGCTGGCCATGCGCTCGGATTGCAAGAGCAGCTCCGACGTCGCCGCCAATTGTGTGAATACCTGTTCGGTTGGGCGCAACACGGCGCGGCGAATCATCAAGAAGAAGATCGCCATGCCGCCCAACATACCCAGTGCCAAGCCGCCCAAGGCCACGCTCAGCGCACGCCGCGAACTCTGCTGCGCCTCTCGATCGGCAAGCTTGGCGCGCTCGGCGGCGCGCTCGGAGATGGCCTCCAGCGCCACCAACAAGGGCCGATCCGCACCCCGCAAGGACGCGTCGACCGGCTGAGGATGAAAGCCATTCGCCTCAAAGCGCAAACGGGCTTGCGCATAGCTTTCGCTGAGCGCTTGATGCGCCTGCATGGCAGCATCAATGGCCTTGAGATCAGAGGCTTGATGCAAGCTGGACGCTCGCAGCGCAAGCAAGCCCGTTTCAACCGCGCGCTCACGCTCTTGCACCACCGCCCAAAGCTTTGCGGCCTGTGCGCTGTCCGAGCTGCGCAACAGAAAGTTCTTCCATTCCTGCACCTGCCATTTGAACTCGATCGCCACGCCCAAAGTGCGCTCGGCCCGGTCATGTTCGGGCAAGGCTTCGAGCCGGTAACGCTCAAGCGCCTGCCACAAGCTGTGGCCGCCATACAGTGTGAAACCCGCGATCAATGCAAAGGCGAAGCCCGCAATCAGCAGCAGGTTGCGGAAGATTCGTTTGGCACTTTGACTCACTGCGGTCTCGACTGCTGCTGCAGTCCTCAGAGTCTGAACACCGCCACCGATTTCGCCAGCTCGTCGGCTTGCACTTGCAGGCTCTGCGCCGCAGCGGCAGATTGCTCGACCAGCGCTGCGTTTTGCTGC
Organism: uncultured Roseateles sp.; assembly: GCA_963510335.1. Taxonomy (GTDB): domain Bacteria; phylum Pseudomonadota; class Gammaproteobacteria; order Burkholderiales; family Burkholderiaceae_C; genus Paucibacter_A. The sequence goes on along the minus strand of CAUPEV010000113.1, from coordinate 9,797 downwards.
GTCATGGTGTCCAGCTGGGTAATGGCCATGCCGATCTGCGAGATGCCCGTGCTTTGCTCACCGGTGGCATGGCTGATCTCGGCCACGATAGAGCCCACCCGGCCAATCGAGGCGATGACTTCTTGCATGGTGTCTCCCGCCCGGCTCACCAAGGCCGCGCCCGCCTCAACGCTCTCGCCGCTGGCGGTGATCAGGCCATTGATCTATTTGGCCGCCTCGGCCGAGCGCTGCGCCAGACTGCGCACCTCACTGGCCACCACCGCAAAGCCGCGCCCCTGCTCGCCGGCACGAGCCGCCTCTACGGCAGCATTGAGCGCCAAGATATTGGTCTGAAAGGCGATGCCGTCGATCACCGAGATGATGTCGCTGATCTTGTTGGACGAGGTGCTGATGCGGCTCATCGTTGCAACCACCTCGCCCACCACCGCGCCGCCGCGCTGCGCCACTTGGGCCGCATCGACCGCCAGTTGATTCGCCTGCCGCGCTGAATCGGCGTTATGCCGCACGCTCGCGGTCAGTTCCTCCATCGCCGAAGCCGTTTCTTCCAGATTAGAGGCTGCTTGCTCTGTACGGTGGCTGAGATCATGCCCACCCGCAGCGACCTGGGCCGAAGCGGTGGCGATGCTGTCGGTTGCGTTACGTACATTGCCCACGACATCGCGCAGGGAAGTCTGCATCGCCTTGACGCCGCGAAGCAAGTCGCCGGTCTCGCATTTGCCGTGCACCACAATGTTTTCGCTCAAGTCCTGCGCGGCGATGCGCTCGGCCGACTGTTGCACCTCATTCAAGGGCTGCAAGATGGAACGCAAGTTGAAGAAAGTGAGCGTACCAATGGCCAAGAGGCCGCCCAACAAAACAAGCATCAAGCTGCGCCGGATGGTGACCTCATTGGCGGCAATTGCCTCCACTTCAGCGGCAGCGTCTTTGTCGATAGAAGCAACCATTTCTTCCAACTTGGCCTCCATAGGCCGGATCGCTTTCTTCGCGCCACTCAAAGATTTGTTGGCCGTGGCCGAGTCGGCGAATGCCTTCTCGCCCAGCTTGACCATGAAACTCTCCATTTCGAGCTTGTAGGCTTTCATCCCGCTGTTGATGTCCTTGAGCTCGTCTTGCACGTCTTTGGGGATGTCCAGCTTGTTGAGCCCTTGGACAGCTTGATCCAGTGACGTATAGGTCTTGGCCCAATCGGCCCGGTATTTGTCGACCGCTGCGGCATCGTCGAGATTGAGCGCCATGTCTTTTTCGTAACGGCGCAAATTGCCGGCTTCGGCACGGATCTTGGAGGTCAATGCCAGCGACTGATTGTCGTTGTCGACAAAATGCTTGAACGCACCTTTGGCCTCGTTCAAGCTGTAAAGGCCGGTAAAGCCGACGATCAGAAGTATCAGCATCGAGAAGCCTGCCAAGGCATACAAACGGGCGCGTACGGTGAAATCTTGCAGATTCATGAACACCACTCCTGATTGGATGAGCTACGACTTCAATGTATTTGATTCACCATTCGCACGGAAGGGGCAAGAGGAGAAAAGTCTGCAAAGTTGCGTGCAAAGAGTGGAGTCAGCAAGACCTGACCCTGCCTTGGTTCCCTATTCAGAGCTTGAACACCGCCACCGATTTCGCCAGGTCTTCGGCCTGCACCTGCAAGCTTTGTGCGGCAGCGGCCGATTGTTCAACCAAGGCAGCGTTCTGCTGCGTCATGGTGTCGAGCTGGGTGATGGCTTGGCCGATCTGCGCAATGCCCGTGCTTTGCTCGGCCGTGGCATGGCTGATCTCGGCCACGATGCTGCTGACGCGGCCTATCGAGCCAATCACCTCCTGCATGGTCTGACCGGCGCGCTCGACCAGGGTCGCCCCCTTGTCCACAGCTTCGCCGCTGGCTGTGATCAGACCCTTGATCTCTTTGGCCGCTTCAGCCGAGCGCTGCGCCAAGCTGCGCACCTCGCTGGCCACGACCGCAAAGCCGCGCCCCTGCTCTCCCGCCCTGGCCGCTTCAACGGCCGCGTTCAGAGCCAGAATATTGGTCTGGAATGCAATGCCGTCGATGACCGAAATAATGTCACTGATTTTGTGCGAGGCCGCGCTGATGCTTTTCATGGTGTCGACCACTTCGCCCACCACCGTGCCGCCACGCTCCGCCACCTGGGCCGAATCCACCGCCAACTGATTGGCCTGGCGCGCCGAATCGGCATTGTGTTTGACGCTGGCCGTCAGCTCTTCCATCGCCGAAGCAGTTTCTTCCAGGCTGGATGCGGCTTGTTCGGTGCGATGGCTGAGGTCATGCCCGCCAGCGGCCACCTCGGCCGAAGCCGTGGCAATGCTGTCGGTGGCATTGCGTACGTTGCCGACCACTGCACGCAAAGAGGCCTGCATCGCCTGCACGCCGCGCATCAAGTCGCTGGTTTCGCTACGGCCTTGCGCGATGATCTTCTCGCTCAGATCTTGGCCGGCAATGCGTTCGGCCGATTGTTGAACTTGCAGCAAGGGTTGCAGGATCGAGCGAATATTGAAGACGGTGAAGCTGCCAATCGCGACCATTGCCAACAAGGACACCGAGATCAAGACAATGCGCTTTGAATCTTGTTTGTCCAAAGTCCCGCTCACAGCCTCGACGCCTGCCTTGTCCAGCGACTCGACCATTTCCTGCAATTTCTGTTCGATCGGTCGAACCGCCTTTTTGGCGCCGTCCAAGGCCTTGTTGGCGGCATCCGGATCGGCAAAAGCCTTGGCGCCGAGCTGCTTCATAAAGCCTTCCATCTCGGACTTGTAGGCACCCAGCAGACCGTCGATCTCGGTGTCGAGGCGACGTGTTTCGGGTTCCAGATCCAATTTGGCGATGTCATGCAGGCCCTTGACCGTTGCAGCATAGGCACTGGCCCAGTCTTCGCGATATTTCTCGATCGCTTTGTCATCCGCGAGATTGATGACCATGTCTTTCTCAAAGCGACGCAGATTGCCAACGCTGGCGCGTATGCCGGAAATGATTTTGAGGGACGCATTGTCATCCTCGGCAAAGTGCACAAAGGACGCGCGCGCATGATTCAAGCTGTAAATGCCGGCGCCGGCCACCACGCCCAGCATCAGCATGGCAAACACCGCCAAGGCATACAGACGGGCACGTACGGTGAAATCCTGCAGATTCATTGCGGGCACTCCATGGATGGCAATCAATGGAGCAATATAGGAGAAGCACTTAGGGCTAAAAAGCGGAAGAAAGCCTCGATTTCGCGCTCATTTGCAGGCCCTTGGTCAAGCGAGCTCACTCAACCCAAGTACGCACGAGCCTCCCACTGGCGCTACAGCCCTCTCTTTGTTTGTAAATTAATACCAATCAAATACCCCCTCAAACAGGGGGTATTTACCCTAGTTTCGCTACTTAGAATACCGATCATGCCCAAAGAGCAGCTCTGCGACCTGGCCATGAATACAACGACCTAGGGAATATCAATGCATCGCACGACCTTGAATCGCTTTTCCGGACTTAAATTGGTATCTACAGTTGCTGGCCTGCTGATGGCCGCTAGCGCCAACGCCGCCGTCATCGACCTCGGCGCTGCGCAGGGCTATAGCGGCTTCTTCTTTGGCAATGTGAATGCCGCCGCTGACGTTGAGGGCCGCTTGGCCGTCGGCGGCAATCTGACGTCGGGCTTTGACGTCGGTTACCGCAATGCCTACGGCAGCAGCGCGCCCTCCTTGGTCGTCAAGGGCGGCGTGTCCTTGACCAGCCAATGGGGTTCGGCCGGGATGATCTATAACGGCCCCAGCATCAATGTCGACACCAATGCCAGCATCGGACCGGCAGCAGCCAATTGGGTGCCGGGTCAGTTGACGACCGGCAACATTGTCTACGGCACAACCCTGACGGCGGCAGACTGGCAATACGGTTCGGCCACCAAGAACGCCAACTACATCGACTTTGATGCCGCCAAGACCCAGCTGGGCGGCTTGTCCACGCAACTCTCCGGCATGGCTCAGACGGGTGGCTGGACGATCGAGAACGGCGGCCTCAAGTTGACCGGCGACGGCAGCGACAAGCCCCAAGTTTTCAATGTCGGAACCGCTGACCTGAAGAACATCTCGTTCGCGAACATCAAGGCCGGCGCTGCCGTGGTGATCAACAGCACGTTGACAAGCGCCGTCTTCAGCGGCGATGTCGGTGGCGACAAGGCCAACAGTGCAGACAGCCTCGCCCAGCACCGCGATCGCGTCATCTTCAACTTGGTCAATGCAACAGCGGTCAATATCGCGACCTTTGTCAACGGTGCAGTGCTGGCCGTCGGCGCCAATGTGTTCGGCTCCGGTCACCTGGAAGGCACTTTGGTGGCAAATTCACTAAGCATTGTGCCGGCCGGTTTTGACAACCAGGGCGGTAAGCTGGAATTGGGCTACGAGCCCTTCCACGGTTTTACGACCGCGGTTCCCGAACCCGTCACCTACTTGCTGATGCTGGCCGGCTTGGGCGCAATCGGGCTTATGGTGCGCCGCCGCCTGCCCAAGTAAGGCAAGCCAGTTCGCCGAACAAGAGGGCTCCCGAGGGAGCCCTTTTTCATTGCGAGTCGATCAAGCTTGGAACTCTCTGTGCCCGTGCGCGCGGCGCCTGAACAGATAGACCGCGCCAGCGGCCACAATCGCAAGGCCAGCGGCCACCGCCATCAGCCAATATTGCGTGCTTGCTACCGCGGCGTCGCGTGCGGCCACTGCGGCGGCCAGTTTGTCGAGCTCAAGCTTGAGCGCACGGTGGTCGGCCTGCAAGGCAGAGAACTGAGCCTGCGCACGCGCCAAACGTTCAGGGCCGTCTTGGGCCATCAGCAAGTCGGCCGGCCCGGCCGGGCGACCCACATCGATAGACATCAACAAACTGGCACCGGGCGCACCGGGGCGCACGTAAAAGCCTTGGTCTTTGCCAGCCTTGGTTTTGCGAGGAGCATGGGCAACAGTGCCCGCCCCGTCGATATCACTGTCAAAGCGCCACCTCAAGCCAGGCGTTTCGGCATCCGCCATCGACAAAGGTGGCAAGCTATCGACCGATAGACGCAACTGATTGCCTGGGGTGGCCCGCTCGGCACGGACCTTGAGCGCACGCACGGGCCGGCGCTCATCGCTCGGCGTGCCGAACAAGTCCAGCGGCGCCAATTCTGCGGGCATCGCCTTGCTGCCACCGGCTGGCGCCATCATCGAATGCACCGGGTCAACCAAGGCCATCACTTGCTGCGCCGGACAGCCCAAGGTCAGCATCAGCACCGGCTCGACCATCTCGCCTTTGCTACGCACCCAGATCAAGGCCGAATTTGCGTCCGCACCTTTCAACAGGCTTTGCTGCAATTCGGCCGCACTGAGTTGCCGCTCACCCGCTTCGACACTCACCTTCAAACAGCCCGCAGAGCGGGCTTCGCCCGGCGCCCAACGAATCGGCAAGTGCAGAGAAAGCGGCTGGCCCAGCCCCGACAACATCTGCGCGGTGCCGACTTCGAGGCCATATGCAGGCGCACCGGCCAAGGCCGCAGCCCACAAGAGCAATCGCACACCGTTCAACTTGACCCATGCTGCGGACTGGCAATTCAAAGCGGGGCAGCTATCCATGCAGGCAAATGGCAATAAAGGGAGTGGAGAAAGACTGGAAACAGAGCTGGACACCGCGCCCGAAAGACTTGCAGTCGAGCCCTATCCGGCGGCCACTCTAGCACGCAAGCAGCCCACTCAATCAGCTTTGCACTCGGCGCCGCCACTACAATCGGCGCAAACCATTTCAGCCGCGCCATGACTCCTTTCACAGCCGTGACGACCCCTTTTTCGCTTCGCTCAGTTTGCCTAGCGGCCGCACTGCTGATGAGTTTCGGCGTCACGATGGCGGATGATGTGAGCGATGTGCAAGCCATTCTGGCCAGCGGCAAGTCGGCCGAGGGGCTCAAGAAAGTTGACCAACTCTTGGTCGCCAAGCCCAACGACCCACGCCTGCGTTTGCAGCGCGGCATCGCCTTGTCGATGTTGAACCGGCAAGCCGAGGCGATTGTGGTGTTTCAAAAATTGATCGAAAGCCACCCCGAACTGCCCGGCCCTTATAACAATTTGGCCGTCCTTTATGGCAACCAGGGCGACTACGAGAAAGCACGTCAGGCGCTGGAACTGGCGATCCGCACCAATCCGACCTATGCCACCGCGTTTCAGAACCTCGGCGATGTTTACGCTCGCCTGGCCGGCCAAGCCTATAAGAAGGCCTTGGCGCTGGACAAGTCCGACGGCACTGTGCCATTGAAGCTGGCGGTCGTACAAAACGTGTTTGAGGCCAGCGTCGATCCACGTGCGCCAAAGCAGGTGGCTGCAGCCCCAATTGCTTCTTCCGCTACGCCTGTTTCTGCTCCAGCCGCCCCAACGCCAGCGAAGCCCACCGCGCCCGCTCCGGCTCCTCTTGCTGCGGCAACAGCCAAGCCTCCAGCACCAGCTCCTGTTGCTACTACATCATCTGCAACCGCACCGGCTACGGCTCCAATTGCCGCTACGCCAAAGCCTGTCCCAGTGCCTGTTGCAGCAGCCTCAGCGCCTGCAGTCGCCGTTGCCAAGCCTGCACCGGCGCCAGCACCGGTGGTCGCCAAGGCTGAACCCAGCAAAGCCGAGCCGGTCAAGGTAGACAGCGCCGAGATTGACAAGCAAGCCGTTGAAAAGGCCTTGCGCGAGTGGGCCAAAGCCTGGAGCTCTCGGAACATGCCCGCCTATTTCGACGCCTACGCGCCCGACTTCAAGGGCAAGGCGGCCAGCCGCAAGGCGTGGGAACAAGAGCGGCGTGACCGCATCACCGGCAAGAAGAAGATCACCGTGACGCTGTCCGATCTGCGCATCAAGGTCAGTGGCAACAAGGCCACAGTTCGCCTTCGCCAAGACTACAACTCGGATGCCTTGAGCGTGAAGAGCGGCAAGAATATCGAATTGGTGAAAAGCAAGACCGGTGATTGGCAAATCACCCAAGAGACGTCGAGCTGAGTCCCATCGTTTGCCGAGCCCTTTTTCTTTGCCATGAACCACTCGCCCGAAGTCACCGATCCGAATGCCGCAAGCGGCTCGCGCAGTGCCCCACGCGCTGCGGCAGCGCCCAGCAGCACGGCCATGGGTGGCAGCATCAAACCGGCCGTCCTGGCGGTATTGGGCTTGACTGCGGTGTTGGGCGCGGTCGGCTTTGTATTTGCCAAGGTGAACTTCAGCGCGGGGCATCCGGATCTCCTCACCTTACCACCCGGCATCGCCGACAAGTCAGACCTGCCTGCGCCTGATCGGGCCGTCAGCCCGGCCGAGCGCCTGATCAAAACCCAGGTCGATGGCAACACCCCTGAGGGCCAATTGATCCTCGCCTATCAACATCTGGCGCGCGGCGAAGAGGCGCAAGCTTTCAGCACGGCCGAGCAGTTGGTCAAACGGCAGCCCGACTTTGCCTTGGCGCAGCTGCTTTTGGGTGACTTGCTGCTGGCTCGCAGCGGCCGGCCCGGCGCGATGGAGCAAAGCGCCGAGGCGGCTGCCAGCGGTGCAGCCAGCACCGGCGACGGCTTGCGCGCCGAAGCCAAGCTGCGTCTGGCGGCATTGGTTGAGCGCCCACCTCAGAACGCCGTCCCCAAGCAATTGCAGGGCTTGTCGCTGGCAGTGCGCCATGCCGTCGTCGTCGACACCAGTCGGGCTCGCCTTTACCTGTTTGAAAACAATGCCGATGGCCTCAAGTTGCTGCGTGACAGCTATGTCTCGATCGGCAAGCTGGGCACCGGCAAGCTGCTGGAAGGTGATCAGCGCACACCGCTGGGCACTTACCATATCGGACTGCGGCGTGACGAAGCGGCCGCACGCTATGGTGCCGCGGCACTGCCGCTGAACTACCCGAGCGAATATGACCGCGTCCTGGGCCGCAGCGGCAGCAGCATCTGGCTGCACGGCGAGCGCGTCGGCAATTACGCGCGCGGCCCCCAATCGACCGACGGCTGCATCGTGCTCAGCAACGACGAGATGCGCTCGCTGGCCGACGTAGTCGCTGCGCGCGAAACTCCGGTGGTGATTGTTGAGAAGGTCGAATGGGTGCGGCGCGATGTTGCCGCCAAAGCATCCTCCGACCCCGGCTTCGAACGCGCCTATCTGGCTTGGCAGCAAGCGCGCCTAAGCCAGGATGCGCAGACTTTACGGGGCTTTTACGAGCCTGGCCTGGAGCGCGGTTCAGACAGCAGCGCCGCCAGGCTGGACGCCAATCTGGCTCGCATGGCCAAACATGAGCTGCCGGTGCAGTCGCTGGAGCGCATCAGCAGCCTACCTTGGCCCGATCAGCCTTCGGTGAAGATCGTCACTTACCGAGAACTCAGCCCGAACAGCGGCAATTCCAAGCTCAAACGCCAGTATTGGCGCGAGAAAGACGGTCATTGGACGATCTTTTTTGACGGCTTGGTCGGCTGATTTTTGCTGACTAACGAGAACGGCCCCTCCGGGCGGCTCGATTACAATCGCCCCCTTTTGCAGCCACTGGAAACATACCATGTACCGCTGTGCCACATTTTTGATCCCGGCCGCAATTGCTGCGGCCACGCTGAGTTTGAGCCCCTGCGCCCAAGCCCAGGCTCACCGCCCCTTCCCAGCGCAGGCCTTGCGCGGCGAGTTGGTGGTGTTGCAAACCCCTGATGTCAGCCTGAACGGCCAACTCGCTCGGCTCGCACCAGGAGCCCGCATTCGCGGCGACAACAATCTCTTGCAGCAACCCGCCGCAATCAGCGGCGAAAAATTCATCGTCCATTACACGCTTGACCCCTCTGGGCTGTTGATCGATGTGTGGATCTTGAATGCCGCCGAGCTGGCCAATAAACCATGGCCGAGCAAGCCGGAAGAGGCTTCCAACTGGAGCTTTGATCAGGCTTCGCAGACCTGGATCAAGCGCTGAGCTGCGCACTGCCCGTTTGATTGAAAACAGCGCAGCTGCGCGCCTGACCTGCGCGCGCCCTGCCGCCAAGAAAGTACCGTGAGTTCCCACATGTCCAAAAAAGTCTTCATCAAAACCTTCGGCTGCCAAATGAACGAGTACGACTCGGGCAAGATGGCCGACGTACTGGGCGCCGCCCAAGGCTACGAAAAAACCGATGACGTCGAGCAGGCCGATCTGATCCTGTTCAACACCTGCTCGGTGCGCGAGAAGGCGCAAGAGAAAGTTTTCTCCGACCTCGGCCGCGTCAAGCACCTGAAGGAAAAAGGTGTGTTGATCGGCGTCGGCGGCTGCGTGGCCAGCCAAGAAGGTTCGGCCATCATCGACCGGGCGCCCTATGTCGATCTGGTCTTCGGCCCGCAGACCCTGCACCGCCTGCCGCAGATGATCAAGGCGCGTCAGGACGAGTTGCGCCCGCAGGTCGACATCAGCTTCCCCGAGATCGAGAAGTTCGACAACCTGCCGCCCGCCAAGGTCGAGGGCGCCTCGGCCTTTGTGTCCATCATGGAAGGCTGCTCCAAATATTGCTCCTACTGCGTCGTGCCCTACACGCGCGGTGAAGAGGTATCACGTCCGTTTGATGATGTGCTGACCGAGATTGCCGGCCTGGCCGACCAAGGCGTGCTGGAGATCAATCTGCTGGGCCAGAACGTCAATGCCTACCGGGGCAAGATGGGCCATCCATCAAATACAGGGGGTGAATATGCCGACCTCGCTCTGCTGCTGGAATACGCGGCCGAGATCCCCGGCATCCAGCGCCTGCGCTTCACCACCAGCCACCCAAACGAGTTCAGCCAGCGGCTGGTGGATGCCTATGCCAAGATTCCGCAGCTGGTCAACCACCTCCATTTGCCGGTACAGCATG
>CAUPEV010000112.1:0-15750 GCA_963510335.1 uncultured Roseateles sp. | reverse complement strand
AATTCGAACATCGCCAAGGTATCGAAGTCATCGGTCAGACGTCTCAAGCGTTGCACCTCATCTTGCAGAGACGCCAGCGCCACCGCGTCAAGCGGCCGGATGCCATCTTGCAAGGCCTCCAACTCAGCGCGCAGCACCGCCAAGGGCGTGCGCAACTCATGCGAAAGCTCGGCAATCCAGCGCCGCCGGCTGGACTCCAGCCGCGCCAGCGCCTCGGCCATGGCATTGATGTCCTCGCCGAGCTCGCCCAGCTCGTCATCGCGCCGTTTAGCTATGCGCACCGTGAGCTCCCCATGGGCAATTCTGCGCGTGGCCGCCTGCGCTTCGTGAAGTGGGCGCACCCAACGTGCCGCGAGCAAACGTGCCGCCAACAGCGCCAGTGCAATCAACAACACCGCCATGCCGCCCAAGCCCCAATATTGACGGCGCAAAAAGCTCGCATCGACGCCTTGCGCGGGACCAGCTCGCTCGGCCAAACGCAACATCAAGACAGTGTCGCCATCAACTTTGAGTGCCCGCAACTGCCCGGGCAGATCGAGCACTTCTCGGTGACCGGCAAGTGCCCTCGTACCGCTCGCGTCCAGGAGCACGAGGCGGGGCCCGAACAAATTCGGATCACCATTGGGCCGGGGTGGAGCTGGAAATGGGGGAGCTGGTCGATCGCGCCCGCCTCCAAAAAAAGGCGGCCGGCGCGGCGGCGACGGTCGAGTGGCACCGGATTCATCAAAATCGACCCTCGCACGGCGGCCATCACTCAAATCAAGGCTGCCGTCCAACCACTGTCGCAGCACGGGCCGCCATTGATCGGGTCGCTCTGGCCACAAGCCCTGCGCCTGACGGCGCTGAGCCAAGTCTTGCTCGGCCAGCATCATCAAACGGTCCAGCATCTGCCCATCTTGGGCGCGCAAATAGTCACTGAAGCCGGCACGCAAATTCCAAGCCACCACACCTGCCATCGCCAACACCGCCAAAGCCGTGCTGGCCAGCAGCAGCAGCGAGAGTTGATGAACCAAGCGCAGGCGATTGCTCCAAACAGTGGGCCTCAAGGGAGTGAATCGCCATCTTACGCAGACATTGACGGGCAACTATGGAGCTCATCTCCACATTTCATCCATGCTCTGTGCACAGACTATGTTCAAGCTTCCGTTCATCCCAAGCCTAGCCGGAGAACATGATGAACAGCCCCAACACAATTCGCCATCCCTGGCTCGCCCACTTGAGTGCAGGCACGCTGCTCTTTTTAGGCGCTTGTGGCGGAGGTGGTAGCACCAGCTCGCCAGACGCGACGGTCGTTGCTATGGCCAGCCCCGCTCCGGCACCGGCCCCAACGCCCGCCCCAGCGCCTGCGCCCGCCCCACTGACCTTGAGTGAAGTCGGCGATCGCTTATTCAATGAAGTTAGCTTGTCGGCCAGCGGCAAGCTTTCCTGCGCCGGCTGCCATGTGCAGGCAGCTGGCCATGCGGATGCTGCCGACGGCTTCTTGCCCCTGGGCGGCACAGATGGCCAGGCCCAAGGCCTGCGCAGCAGCCCCAGCCTGAACTATCTGGACGGCGCCGGCGCCTTCCGCTTCAACGCCCAGGGCGATCCGCAAGGCGGCCTGTTCTGGGATGGCCGGGCCGATAGCCGGGAAGCGCAAGCGCGCGGTCCTTTTTTCAATGCCAAAGAGATGGCCAATACCGAAGGGCCGACCTTCAGCAACAAGCTGCGTGCGCTGAGCTATTTCGAGGATCTCTTGCGCAGCAATGCCTTGACGGCCAGCGCCAGCGATGAGCAACTGCTGCAAGCCGTCAGCAATGCCTTGGCCGCCTACCAAGTGGAGGACGCAGCTTTCCATGCGCACAGCAGCAAATTCGACGCGGTGCAGGCTGGCCGCACCAGCTTTACGGCCCAAGAGGCGCGCGGACTGGCTGCATTCAATGACCCGCAGCGCGGCAACTGCGCGTCCTGCCATGACAGCTCGCCCCGGCCCAACGGGCAGCCGGCCGCGTTCACCAACTTCCGCTACTTCGCCCTCGGCGTGCCGCGCAACGCCAGCCAGGCAACGAACGACCCCGCCTTTTTCGACCTCGGCCTGTGCGGCCCGCAGCGCAACGACTTGAGTGGCCGCAGCGATTTGTGCGGCATGTTCAAAGTGCCGACGCTGCGCAATGTGGGCCTGAGCGCGCCCTACTTTCACAACGGCGCCATCAAGACTCTGGAGGAGGCCGTGGCCTTTTACGCCACCCGCGACAGCGACCCCGCGCGCTGGTACCCCGTCGTCGGTGGCCAAGTCCAGCGCTTCAACGACTTGCCCGCGCAATACCAAGCCAATGTGCATCAGGGTGCGCCGTTCGGACGGCGCGCCAACCAGGTGCCGGCGCTGAACCCTCAAGAGGCGAGCGACATCGTCGCTTTTTTGCGCACGCTGAACGACGGATTCAGCAGTTCGCCCTAATCTGCAAAGGCCGGGCTGGCGAGGCGCAAAGAAACTGTTAAAGTCAGAAACATGTAACCTTGTTACATCACCGTTACTCCCTTCTGACGAGCCTCGCCATGCCGCCCAAGCCAGTAAGTCCAGTGTCCCGCGCCAAAAAGTCCACCTCAAGCGCCGCATCAAGCGCGCCCCCTTCGACGAAGCTGGCCGGTGCCGACAAAAACCTGCCCTTGATGGATGACATCCGTCTGCTGGGCCGCATTCTGGGCGAGGTGATTCGCGAGCAAGAGGGGCGCGACACCTATGAGCTGATTGAGCGCATCCGCAAGCTCTCGGTCGCGTATCGCCACAAGGCCGACGCACAGGCGGGCAAAAGCTTTGACAAGCTGCTCAAGAGCCTGAGCGGCGAGCAAGCGGTCAGCGTGATCCGCGCTTTCAGCTATTTCTCGCATCTGGCCAATATCGCCGAAGACCGCCACCATGTGCGCCGGCGTGAGATCCATGAACGCGCCGGCAGCCAACAAGCCGGCTCGCTGGCCTTCGCGCTGGAGCGCCTGCACGAAGCCGGCGTGCGCCCGGCCGAGATCGCCAAGACCTTGCACCATGGTTTCATCTCACCGGTCCTGACCGCCCACCCGACCGAAGTGCAGCGCAAGAGCATTCTGGACGCCGAGCGCGCCGTCGCACAACTGGTCGAGCAAAGGGATGACTTGCACACCGAGCGCGAGCACCGTGACAACGAGGCCGCCATCCGCGCCCGCGTCACCCAGCTCTGGCAGACCCGCATGCTGCGCTACAGCAAGCTGACGGTGGCCGACGAGATCGAGAACGCACTGTCCTACTACCAGTCGACCTTTTTGCGTCAGATCCCCAAGCTCTATGCCGAGCTGGAAGAAGCGCTGCCGGGCCACGACTTCAACAGCTTTTTGCGCATGGGCCACTGGATCGGCGGCGACCGTGACGGCAACCCCAATGTCACCGCCACCACCATGCGCCATGCGCTGGCGCGCCAGAGCGAGGTGGCGCTGCGCCATTACCTGACCGAGCTGCATGAGCTGGGCGCCGAGCTGTCGATCTCGGCCCGGCTGGCACAGGTCTCGCCCGCGATGCAGGCGCTGGCCGAGCGCAGCCCGGACCGCAACGAGCACCGCATGGACGAGCCCTACCGCCGTGCCTTGACCGGGATGTACGCGCGCGCCGCCGCCACGCTGCATCAATTGACCGGCACCGAGGCAATGCGCCATGCCGTGGCCCCGCAAGAGCCCTATGCGAGCGCCGATGAGCTGCTGGCCGATCTGGCCGTGATCGAGGCCTCGCTGCGCAGCAACCACGCGCAGGCGCTGATAGCGCCGCGCCTGAAGCCGCTGATGCGTGCGGTGCGGGTGTTCGGTTTCCACCTGGCCACGCTGGACCTGCGCCAAAGCTCCGATCAGCACGAGGCCGTTCTGGCCGAGCTGCTGCAGATCGCCCGCATCGAGACCGATTACTCGAGCCTGGATGAAGCCGCCAAGCGCGCACTGCTGCTCAAGCTGCTGAACGACGCTCGGCCTTTGCGCGTGCACGGCGCCGAATACAGCGAGCGCAGCCTGACCGAGCTGGCGGTTTTCGAGGCGGCGCGCGAGTCGCTGCAGCGCTTTGGCCGCGAGTCGCTGCGCCACTACATCATCTCGCACACCGAGTCGGTCAGCGACTTGTTGGAAGTGCTGCTGCTGTTAAAGGAAGTCGGCCTGCTGCGCGGCACGCTCGACGATGGCAGCGCCGTCAACGACCTGATCGTCTCGCCCTTGTTCGAGACGATTGGGGACCTGCGTGAAGCGCCGGCCATCATGGCCGAGTTCTACGGCCTGCCGGGCATCGCCGACATGCTGATTCGCAGCGGCGCCGAGCAAGACATCATGCTGGGCTACTCCGACTCCAACAAGGATGGCGGCGTCTTCACCAGCAGCTGGGAGCTCTACCGCGCCGAGATCGCGCTGGTCGAGATGTTCGAGAAATTGCGCACTGCGCACGGCATCACGCTGCGCCTGTTCCATGGCCGTGGCGGCACGGTCGGGCGCGGCGGCGGCCCGAGCTACCAGGCCATCCTGGCCCAGCCTCCGGGCACCGTCAACGGCCAGATCCGCCTGACCGAGCAGGGCGAGGTGATTGCCTCCAAGTACGCTAACCCCGAAATCGGCCGGCGCAATCTGGAGACTTTGGTCGCGGCCACGCTGGAGGCCACGCTCTTGCACCCGACCAAGAATGCGCCCAAAAGCTTTCTGGAAGCGGCACAGACCCTCTCCGACGCCAGCTTCAAGGCCTATCGCGGCCTGGTTTATGACACGCCCGGTTTTGCCGAGTACTTCTTCGCCGCCACGCCGATTCGCGAGATTGCCGAACTGAATATCGGCTCACGCCCGGCCTCGCGCAAGGCGACCCGCGCGATTGAAGACCTGCGCGCCATCCCCTGGGGCTTTAGCTGGGGCCAGAGCCGCGTTGCGCTGCCCGGCTGGTGCGGCTTCGGCTCGGCAGTGCTGGAGTTCTTGGGCGAGGAAGGCTCGGCTCAGCACCAGCAAAACCTGACCCTGCTCAAGCGCATGCTGAAGGGCTGGCCTTTCTTCCGCACCTTGCTCTCCAACTTGGACATGGTCTTGGCCAAGACCGATCTGGGCATTGCCGAGCGCTATGTCGAGCTGGTCGAAGACAAGCGCCTGGGCAAGCGCATCTTTGCCGCCGTCAAGGCAGAGTTCGAGCGCACGCAACAAGCGCTGAGCCTAATCACCGGCGAGGCCAACCGTCTGGCCGGCAACCCGGCGCTGGCGCGCTCGATCGAGCACCGCTTCCCCTATATCGACCCGCTGAACCATTTGCAGGTCGAGCTGATGCGGCGCTACCGCGCCATTCCGGCGGACAAACGGTTTGAGGATCCAGCGCTCGAGCGCGTGCAACGCGGCATTCATTTGTCGATCAACGGGATTGCGGCGGGGCTGCGCAATACAGGCTGAGCGGCTTGGGATGTTTGGGCGGCGAGTTGGCTGAACACGCGCCACTCGCCTTCACGCGCCAACTTTTGCTGCCATTCATGCCGCGCGACCAGGCCGGCACAGCTGATTGCGCTGGCTGAGTCGGCGCCGGCTTCTTCATGCCCGCGCGCGCTAGCGGCTTGAACAGCCTTGACGGTTCGCTCCCGCTGCGACCATTGCAGCTCTGCGCCGGCCTGGCTTTTTCCGATCAGAACCGCCTGCACTTTCTCCATCAAAGTGGCACGCTCGTTCTGCCAAAGACGCTCGGCCAACTTGGCACAGGCCGTCTCGGCCGCGGGTCGCTTGTCCTTTCGGCAAGCCATCACCCAGGTCAATGACTGCGGGCCGCTGCCCGCCCAATGCACTGATTCCAAGACGCTTTGCTCAGCCATTTGGCGCAGCCCGGCCGAGCTGCTGCGCGGCAAACTCGAAAAATATTCCGCCCAAACACCTTGCGAGCCCACATCGGGCTGTGCATCGGCCAGCCGGTTCAAGGCCGCCAGCCGCTCGGAACTGCCGGGCGGCAACAGGTCCAACTGCCAACTCAAGGCCATTTCATTGCGCGGCTCCAGTTGCAACCAACGTGACAGCAAGCCCTGGCAGCCAACTTGCACAGGTTGACAGCTCAAGTGCGCAGCCAAGGCCAGCACATGGCCATCCTGGCTATTCAGGGCGCGCTGCAGCAAAGGCTCGGACTGTGTTGCAGCGCCTCCGCCCAGCGATGCATGGGCCTGCAAGTAGTCGGCGGCAGCCAAGGCGCGGCCATCGCCGCGCTGGCGCAAGACCTTGATCCAGCGGATGAAAACTTGCTGGAGGGCAAGTTCGAGCGTCAGCTCATCGCCAAGTTCCTCGCTTGCCTGGGCAGATGCCCTTTGTGCCGGCAGCACATGGTCACACCAGGCGGCATCCCTGGCCGGGTCCAGCCAGGCCAAAGCTTTCTTTTGAAGCTCGGCCGGCAGCGGCCTCGATTCAACAGCGTCTGCGGCGGCTTCAGCGCGACTCAACAAGGCCCAGGGGTCATTGGAGGCGGCTGGCTTCCATGGACCGGGCGCAGCGGACGCCGCGCCCGCGATCGAGGCGGCGCTATGCGTCGCGGCCGGCACCGGCACCGAGACGGTCGCGCCTTCGCCAGCGGCCTGCCACCACACCGCCGCGCCCAAAATCGCAACCAAGACCAGCCCTGCAAGTACCCTCATCCCTTGCCCTCCCAGGCCTGCAATATGCCGCGCTGCCGGATGATAACGAGCAGCTCAGGCAGTGAGCGCTCAAGTTATCGACCTGATGGACCGATAAATTTGGAACATCCTTCAAGGAGCTTGCATCATGGATCTTGCCAACACCGCCTTGGTCAACAATGCCGGCTCCGCCTCGCCCGGCTCGGTGCACAGCTCCGCGCAGATGATGGTGCTTAAAAAAGCAATCAATCTGCAGGCACAAGGCGTGATGGACCTGCTCAGCGGTCTGCCGCAGCAGCCCTCGCAGCCCGCCTTGGCCACCAGTGGTCAAGTGGGCACAAGGCTGAACGTCTACGCCTGAAAAGTTTGGCGTCGGCTTGTTCGCCGCGCAGCGATTCGTCCGGTAAGCTCTGGCTTGAGAGCGATCTTCCAAGCGCTGAGCCTGATTCCAGGTTTTGGCGCTCGACCAGGGCAAGCCCATGCATATTGAGACACCCTACGCCAAGATAGAAGCTTTGGTGGTTGACGATATGGCCACCCAGCAAACCACGCTGCGCGGCCAGCTGGGCATGGTGGGGGTTGGCAAGATCGATGCTGCCGGCTCGGCCGAAGATGCACTGCGCATGATCAAGGCCAAGCGCTATGGCCTGATCCTGTGTGACTACAACCTCAACCACCGCACGGACGGCCAGCAGCTGTTCGAGCTTCTGCGCGAGCAACGCCTGCTGGCACCCGATTGCCTGTTCTTCATGATCACGGCCGAGAGCAATTACAACTCGGTGGCGGCGGCCAGCGAGCATATGCCGGACGCCTATTTGCTCAAGCCCATCACCGCCGGCGACATCGAAGACCGGCTGAAAAACCAGCTCGACAAGCGCCAGGCGCTGCTCGAAATCAATCGCCAGCTGAACAAGAACGAACTCGCAGCAGCGGTGAGCGCCTGCGACGCCTTGCTGGCCAAGAAAGACCGCTGGTATATGCAGGCGCTGCAGATCAAGGGCCAAACCCTGCTCGATCTGGGCTGCCCCGATGATGCCAAGCGCGTCTACCAAGATGCACTGGCACTGCGCGACGGCTTGATGTGGGCGCAGCTGGGCCTGGTCAAGGCCGCCAAGGCCTCAGGCAAGTTTGAAGAATCCAAACGCTTGGGCCAAGAGATTCTGAGCAGCCCGGAAGGCGCCAAGTGCTTGGCCGCTTTTGACCTGGTCGCGGCCTCGATGGAAGCGCTGGGCGACACCGGCAGCGCGTTGGCACTGATGAAGCAAGCCGCGCAAGTTGTGCCCTCGGCCAAACGCCTGCGCGTCTTGTCAGAAAGCGCCTATCGCAATGGTGATCTTGTCACGGCCAAGGCCAGCCTGGCCAAGGCCTTGAAGTCAAGCCAGGGCGCCATGACCGCCAACTCGCAAGATCTGTTGACCATGGCACAAGCCCAAGTCGATATGGGCGAAGCCAAGGAAGCGCTGGAGACCCTCAACGAAGCAGCGACCCGAGGGGCCCACACGCCCGAATTTGACAATGTAGCGCTGGCCATCCGTGCGCAAGCCCATTCACTACAGGGCGACACCGACAAGGCGCACAAAGAAGCCACGCTGGCGCTGGCTGGTCTGCATCAGGGTAAGGCTGACTTTGCCACCGTCACCGTGGCTCGCGCCGCGCTGCAGGCGGGCCATGTCGAGGCTGGTTTGGCGCTGCTGCGCCAGGCGGTCAACGCTGATCATGAAAACTCGCGGGTACAGCAATTGATTTGCAAAGCGCTGGTCGACACCGGCCACCCCGAGCAGGTTGAGCTATTGGTCAAAGCCGCCACCCAGGGCCTGAAAACAAGGCTGCATGAGGCCAAGCGCCTGCTGCGCGCCGGTGAACTGGACGCAGCATTGGCGGCCATCGAGGCCGAGCTGGCGGAATACCCCGACAACACCACCGTCTTGCTCGAATGCGCGCAGATGAACTGCATGTCGCTGCGCTTGAAGAAATCGCTGGATCAGCGCCGTGTCGATCAAGTGCGCGACTATCTGGCGCGGCTGGAGAAACTGCTGCCTGCCAATGACCGGGTCGCCAATATGCGGCGCTATCTGCGCGAAACGCTGGCAGCCTTGCAGACCAAGGGTGTGGCCGTGGAACTCTCCAACAGCCCGGCATCCAGCTTTGGCAAGCTGGTGAAATAGACCCATCAAAGAGCTGCGCGCATGAACCGGGAGCTGTTGGCGCTGTTTGTACATGACATCAAGAACCAATTGGGCGTGCTTGAGGCCGAGTTGTTCTTGCTGCAAGCCGAACCCGACAGTTTGCGTGCGCACCGCGCCCACCAGCATTGTTCGCAATTGCGTCAACGCTTGATCGCCTACCTGACGCTGTACGCGGCGGACGACAGGCAGATGAGCGCGCAATCCGAGGACGAATCACCGCTTGGCTTTTTGCAAAAACTGCTGAAAGTGGACTCACGCCCAGACGGCTCGCCGCTGCGCCTGGGTGATTGTTCGAACGCACCGCCATTTTGGTATTTCGACGCCCGTCTGGTGCTGCTTGCGATGGAGGCCG
Source organism: uncultured Roseateles sp. (assembly GCA_963510335.1). GTDB lineage: Bacteria > Pseudomonadota > Gammaproteobacteria > Burkholderiales > Burkholderiaceae_C > Paucibacter_A. The sequence continues at coordinate 6,622 of CAUPEV010000112.1, read as the reverse complement.
CACTGCACAATGCCTGGCGTTTTGCGCGCACCGATGTTCAGATCGGCGCTGCTCAAGTAGAGGGTTATCTGGTGTTCTCGGTGGAAGACGATGGACTCGGCCTGGGGTCCAAAGATCCGTCCAGCCAATCCTCGACCGGGCTGGGCATGGAGCTCTGTGCGGCCGTCGCCCGCGCACATAAGAACGGCGAGCGCCAAGGTCGGGTCTTGCTGGCGCCGCGAGCGCTTGGCGGCACCAAATTTGAAATTTGGCTGCCTTAGGCTCGATTTTTCGGCTCGATTTTTCGGCCCGTTTTGTGGCCCGCGTTTGTGGCTCGCGTTTGTGGCCCGGTTTTGTGGCTCGAGTCCTAAGCGCTCTGCGCTGCCAGCGCCTCACGCACCGCCGCCACTTGCCGCCGTGACACCGCCAACCATTCATTGACCCCGGCAATACGCACGGCCCAACCATCGGCCCCGTCATGGCCGCCGCTGCCTTCGCTGGCAGACTCATCGTCGCCGGCATGTGTCGGGGCATGACGCTCCAGTTCGCGCACCGCCGATTTGGCCACCAGCGCATTGCGATGCACACGCAAGAAGCGCTCGCCCAAACGCGGCTCCAACTCCGACAAGCTGCCGTCCATCACCAGGCTTTGAGTTGCGGTGCGAAGCGTCAAATACTTCAGCTCTGCCTTGAAATACAAGACCTCCACCAAGGGCACCCGAATCAGTCGCCCGCGGTCCGTCACATTGATCACGCCCAACGCTTCCTCGGCAGGCAAGGCCTGACCCTGAGGCCTTGCCTGCATGGCCGCCCGTTCGGCCAACCGCTGGGAGACCCGCTGCAAGGCCGCTTGCAGGCGCTCGCGCCGCACCGGTTTGGTCAGGTAGTCGGTCGCTTCCAAATCAAAAGCCTGTACGGCATGTTCGGCATGGGCCGTGACAAACACCACAGCAGGACTTTGCCCGCCCTGCTGGCCAAGCGCCTGCAAGGTGCCGGCCAGTTGCAGCCCGTCGGGGCCAGGCATTTGTATGTCCAGCAAGATCAGGTCACAACGATGATCACGCAGCCAAGCCTGCGCCTGCGACGCACTACCCGCTTCCGCCACAACCTCTGCGCGCGGGTCTATGCAAGCCTCCAGCAAACTACGCAAGCGCAGCCGGGCCAGCGCTTCGTCGTCGACCAGCAGAACTCTCAAACAAGACGGCACAGACATCGCAGAGTCCTTCACAAACGCCTGATCAACGGGGCAACACGATGCGCACGCTGAAACGAGTCGGTTCCGGGTTCAGCTCGAAACGCGCGGCCACATCATGCATCAGCCTAAGGCGTTGGCGCACATTGCGCAGCGCCAAACCGTGACCGGATGTTTTTGCCGGCAGGCCCACCGAGTTGACGACGCAAATCTCCACTTCGCTGCCCATGCGCCGGGTGGTGATTTCAACTTCACCACCATCCTCATTGGGCTCCACGCCATGACGAACCGCATTCTCGACCAGCGGCTGCAGCAGCAAAGGTGGCACTTTGGCGCCACCGGCCGCCGGGTCCAATTGCCAGCGGATACGCAGGCGCCCGTCAAAGCGAATCTGCTCAATGTCGAGGTAACGGCGCGCCAACTCGATTTCAGCGTCCAAGCTGACCACGGCAGTCGCATCGGCCAGAGCCACGCGGAACAACTCGCTCAGGTCCTCCAGCAAGCCTTCGGCCTTTTGCGGGTCCAGGCGCACCAGGGCGATTGCACTATTGAGCGTATTGAACAAAAAATGCGGCCGGATGCGGGCTTGCAACTCGACCAGCTTGGCCATCGCGTCGGCCGGCCGCTGTGCCTTCTCGCGCTGTTTCAGCCAGGTCAAAAGCAAGCCAGCGGTCGCGCCGCCCGCCAAGCCGACGCTGACGAGCCTAAAACTGCCGCTGGGCTCATCGGAGGCCAAATTCAACAACTGCCAGCCCAGTGAAGCACACAGGGCGCCCAAGCTCATCAGCAAGGTCCACTGCCAGGGCTCAGCCAAACGGCCGAGTTGCCGGCGTGCGCCGCACACCAGCAGCAGCCACCCCAGCACGGCCGACATCGTCACCACCGTGCCGCTGGCCATGCTTTGCATCCACTGGCCGAGATCGCGCGAGGCCAGCGCCAGCCCCAAGGCCAGCAGGCCCTGCACACCCAGTACCGCGCGTAACACCAGGCCCACATGGCAAACATCGAAGACACGCTCAGGGTCGAACAGCGGCAGCAGCGTTCGCCCGCCGCTATCCCCGGTATCGCCAGCATCGCTGGGGTCGCTGCTGGCGAAGTCCAGAATGCTGCTCGCGCTTTGCTTGTCGGGCCAGTCCGAAGGCTTGTTGCTTTGTCTCAAGATCTGCTTTCGCGCTGCGGCGCTGAGTATGGGTGTGGCTCGATAGAATCGCGCTGTTGCAGATTGTGTGTCAAGCCGGCCGCCTACTGCCAGCGGCGCCCTCAGCGCAGCATCCGCCCGCCCCATTTCCAAGTTTCCTAGCCCCCGCCCGCCATGTCCTCAGTCTCAGAAAACCCTCTTGCCAACAAAGCCCAAGCCTGGTCCGCGCTGTTTTCGGAGCCCATGAGTGACTTGGTCAAGCGCTACACGGCCAGCGTGTTCTTTGATAAGCGCCTGTGGGCCGCCGACATCGAAGGCAGCTTGGCGCATGCCGAGATGCTGACGGCGCAAGGCATTCTGAGTGCCGAGGATCACGCTGCTATTCAGCAGGGGATGGCAACAATCAAGAGCGAGATCGAATCCGGCCAGTTTGAATGGCAACTCGATCTGGAAGATGTGCACCTGAATATCGAGGCACGCCTGACCGCGCTGATCGGCATTGCAGGCAAACGGCTGCACACCGGCCGCAGCCGCAATGACCAGGTCGCCACCGATGTGCGCCTGTGGTTGCGCGGCGAGATCGATGAGCTGAGCGTTCTTTTGGGCGCGCTTCAAACAGCGCTGGTCGATGTAGCCGAGAAGAATGCCGAGGTAATCTTGCCCGGCTTCACCCATTTGCAAGTGGCCCAGCCGGTCGCTTTTGGCCACCATTTGCTGGCCTATGTGGAAATGTTTGCCCGTGATGCCGAGCGGATGCTGGATGTGCGCCGGCGCGTCAACCGCCTGCCGCTGGGCGCAGCCGCGCTGGCCGGCACCAGCTACCCGCTTGACCGCGAACGCGTCGCACGCACACTGGGCATGGAGGCGGTCTGCCAAAACAGCCTCGACGCTGTCTCCGACCGCGACTTCGCGATCGAGTTCACAGCCGCCGCTTCGCTGGTTATGGTGCATATCTCGCGCCTCAGCGAAGAACTGATTTTGTGGATGAGCCAAAGCTTTGGCTTCATCGACCTGGCCGACCGCTTTTGCACCGGCTCTTCCATCATGCCGCAGAAGAAAAACCCGGATGTACCCGAGCTGGCGCGTGGCAAAACCGGCCGCGTGGTCGGTCATCTGATGGGCTTGATCACCTTGATGAAGGGCCAGCCGCTGGCCTATAACAAGGACAACCAGGAAGACAAGGAGCCGCTGTTCGACACCGTCGACACGCTCAAAGACACGCTGCGCATCTTTGCCGAGATGATGGGCGGGCTGACCGTCAAACCCGAGGCGATGGAGCGCGCTGCGCTCAAAGGTTATGCCACCGCCACCGACCTGGCCGACTATCTGGTCAAAAAGGGCCTGGCCTTTCGGGACGCGCATGAGATCGTTGCCCATGCAGTCAAGACAGCCATCGGCACCGGGCTTGATCTATCGGCCCTGCCCTTGAGTGAGCTGCAGAAGTTCGACGCCCGCATTGGCGAGGATGTCTTTGAGGTCTTGTCGCTGCGCGGATCGCTGAACGCCCGCAACATCCTCGGCGGCACCGCCCCTGCACAGGTGCGGGCGCAAATTGCGCGGCACCGGCAGCGCTTGGGCTGATCGTCAGCCTGAAATTTTTTGCGTGTCAACGGCCTCCGCCCTGGCTGCGCTATAGGGCTCCCGGGCTGAACAGCCCTGACTCTTTGCTCAGACTGCGCGCTAGCTTATGTCATTCAAACGACTCTTCACCCTCGCCCTCAGCTTGCTGCTGGCACTGACTCCTTTAAGCCATGCGCAAGCCGCTGACCCCCTCTGGCTGCAACTGATCCAATATTTGCAAGCGCAGCAGCAGGTCGTACCGAATGAGTCGGACACGACACAGTGGCTGAGTCGCGATAGCGGGAGCAGCACAAGCGGCGATGCAGCACAGCGCGAGCTGATCAGCCGCAAGTTGAGCGGCTGGCAAGACGGCAAACCTAGCTACGAAATTGTCGCCGCCGAGCCACCGATCTGGACCAGCGACGATTTGCGCATCAGCCGCGCCAACAAGACGGACCAGCAAATTTCGTCGGCACTGGGCCAAGGTCAGCAACTCCTCAAACCCGAAATGCCTGTCAAACGCAGCGACGCACAGGCGCTGGACGGCAAGCTCTGGACGCTGTTTGAAGCCGAGGACAAAGGCTTTGGTCGACAAGTGCTGATGCGCGCCTGGGTCGACCCGCAGAGCGGGCGCCCCCACCGCATCGATGTGAAAGGCCGCTTCTTGCTGGTTCTGAGCCTGGACGTCAGCTCGCTCTACCAGGTTGACAACAAAGATCGCTCGCTGGCCAACAAAGTCGCCGGTGAAATCAAGGCCACGGTGCGCGGCAAAGGGCCCGAAGTGCGTTTCGAGATCGATGTGAAATCTTGGGCCGAGCTGCCGGCCGGTGCGGCTGAGACTTCGGCTGCTCCTCTCGCTCAGCGTCCCAGCCCCGCCCTCAAGCCGGCAATCTGAAGCGCGCCACGCCCTCGACCAAGGCGACGGCCTGCTGCTGCAGTTGCAGCGAAGCCGCCACGCTTTGTTCGACCAGCCCAACGTTTTGCTGGGTCAGGGCGTCGAGCTGTTGCACCGAGGCGCCCACCTCGGCCACACCTGCGCGCTGCGCCTGCGCGCCCCGGGCGATTTCCTCCAACAGCTGCTTCATCTGGTACGCACTTTGCTCAATCTGATTCATGGTGGCACCGGCCACCCGCACTTCGGCGCTGCCTGCGTCCACACAATCCAGATTGGCTCGAATCAAAGCGCGAATGTCTTGTGAGGCCACAGCCGAGCGCTGTGCGAGGGCGCGCACTTCTGCTGCCACCACCGCAAAGCCGCGCCCTTGCTCGCCGGCGCGAGCCGCTTCCACAGCGGCATTCAAAGCCAGGATATTGGTCCGAAAAGCCAGGCTGTCGATCAGGCCGATCACATCCTCCATGCGGCCCGAGGTCTGCTCGATACCGCTCATGCTGCCCATCACGCCGCTGACCTGGCAGCTGCCGCTTTGGGCCACGGCGGCATTGCTGCGCGCCATGCCCTCCGCCTGCGCCGCGTGAACCGCCGTGTGTTGCACAGTGACCGCAATCTGCTCCATGGCGGTGGCCGATTGTTGCAAGCGTTCGGCGCTTTTCTCGGCCCGCTGAGCGAGCTCGCGAGCCCCTTCCGACATGCGCTCACTGGCCTTCAGAATGGTCCGCGAGCCGTCGCGCACGCTCAAAACGATGCCGCACATGGACTGCTGCATATCGCGCAGCGTCATCATCAAGCGCGCAGCCTCATCGCGGCCCCAAGGCTCGGGGCGAGTGGTCAGGTCGCCCGCCGTCATCGCCAACAAATGGCGCCGCACTTCTTTCAGGCCGCCATCCATGACCAGGAAAAATGAATGGAACAAATAGGCGGCCAGCAGCACAAAGCCCAGCGTCAGCGCAACAAGCGCACGCAGCAAGCCGGCCAGCCGCGCCTGACGCTCCGCCAAGACATCATCCAAAGCCGCCAAACCAGAGTCGGCCAGCGCCATGAACTGGCGCAGCGCTTGTTGGCCCTCTGCATAGGCCTCGGCCGGCTCGACCGCCGCCGCCAGCAGTGCAGAGGGTTCGGTGACGCGCTGGCGGTAGGCCAGCACTGCGTCCAGCACCGATACATCCACAAGGCTGGCCAGCTCGGGTCTGGCCTTGAAAGCACGCTCCAGGTGGCCGCGCAACGTTTTCACACCCTGCAACACACCGGCATCCCAAACAGCATAGCGGCGGTACTCCTGCAGACTCAGCCCGCCGCGACTCACGCCGTAGCTGGACCAGCCCCAGAGTTGCCCCAAGTCCTCCGCCGTTTGAGGCAAGGTCAGCACCAGGGCGTTGACCAGGTAGAAGCTGTCCAACTCCGGGTCGAGCACCAGACTGGCGTTATCGCCAACACTCTGCAACAAACGCACCACGGCCTCTGACACCGGACCAAAGACGGTGCGCCCCTGGTCATCGACACCGCGCTCGGCCTTCAGACTGGCCTGCCAGGCCAGCTGTAGCTGATCAAGCGCCGGCTGCAAAGCCAGCTCTCCCATCAGCGCTGCGTCAGCACCCTGCAGGTCTTGCAGCACCTCACTGACTTGCGCGCGCGCACGACGCAGGTCCTCGGCCGCAGGCTCATGCCCACCCAGCAAGGCCCGACTGGCATTGCGAACCTCCAGCAAGCCCAGCAAGAGCGGCTGCAAGCTGCCCATCATTCGCACGCCCGCGCGTTCCTTGCGCAGGATCTCCAGCTGGCTTTGCTGCGCCTGCAAAAAACACAGGCTCAGCAGAAAAATTGGCACCCCAACAGCGAGGCTGATGCAGACGGCTTT
>CAUPEV010000111.1:0-15806 GCA_963510335.1 uncultured Roseateles sp. | reverse complement strand
TTGGTGATGCGCGACACCATAGACCCGGTGCAAAAGCTGCGCGACGAACAGCACCGCAGCAATCTCGCGCCGCCGGCCCAGTATGTGGCGATGGGGCGGGCAAATCTTGAGAACCTGAGCCGCGACAACAGCGCCAAGGACATCGACGCAGCGGCCAAGCTCTTGTCCACGCGCGGCCGCATCTTTGTGCTGGGCTTCGGCCTGACGGCGCATGTCTGCGGCTGGTTGGCCGATGCGCTGACGCCCTATAGCCACGCGGTTTTCGCCTTGAGTTCGAGCGGCGGCACCGAACAAAGCGCCAGTCGCATGAGCACGATCGGCAAGGGCGATGTGCTGGTTGCCATCAGCCTGCCGCGTTACTCCAGAGACACCGCCCACCTGGCCCGCTTTGCTCGGGAGCGCGGTGCGCAGGTACTGGCCATCATTGATTCGCATGCGGCACCGCTCGCCAACGAGGCCGACCTGCGCCTGTTCGTGTCGGCCGCCCACCCGGTCTTGCCGTCCAGCTATGTGGCGGTGCAGCTTTTGTGCGAGGCCCTGGTGGGTGAGGTGATGCGGCGCAACCCGGCTTCCGTCGCAATGGCCGCCGAGCTGACCGAGGTGATCGCCTCGCAGCTGCGCGACGGCGTTTAGCTAGCTTAGCGCCGGGCCAGGTGGATGCCGGCCAGCATGCAGCGCACCGAGCCGCCGGCCAACTCTATGGTCGGCACCGCCAGCGGCAAGATGCTCGCGTAGCGCTCGATGGCCTTGATTTGTTCGCCGCACAGCGACGCCAAAGCGCGGCTGGAGATCGCCAGCAGCGGCCCGCTTGGCGTGCTCAGTTCGAGCGCGTTGCCGGCGTATTCGGCCAGCTGCTGCGCCGTCAACTCGACCAGTTCGCGGCCCGACTGCAGCAGCCGGGTTTTGATTTCGGCGCGCCGGGCCAGATCGGGCACGCTGGCCAGCCCCATCATCACGAACTGACTGCCGATGCACATCAGCACATTGGTGTGATAGATCGCTTGTCCGGCCGCGTCATGCGCCGCAAAAGCCATAGGCTCATAGTTGAAATGGGTGCAAAAGCGCTCCAGCGCAACCGGGTTGGCGCGGTTTGACTGCACCGTGTAGGCAACGCGTTCGGCATGGTCGAGCACCATCGCTCCCGTGCCTTCGAGAAACAAGCCATCTTGCTCCAGGCCCGAGTAGTCGATCACGTCCTGCACCCGGTACTGGGCCTTGAGCAGGTCGAGCACGTCGCTGCGGCGCTCGCGGCGGCGATTCGGGCAGTACATCGGATAGACGGCGATATGGCCGCCGGCATGGGTCGAGAACCAGTTGTTTGGAAACACCGAGTCGGGCGTCTCCTGGTTGCTGCAGTCATCGAAGACATGGACGGTGACGCCGGCCGCTTGCAAAGCGTCGGCTGCCGCATCGACTTCGTTCAAGGCCCGCGTCGCGATCTCTTGTTCCGAGGCATTGAGTGTGCGGCATTGAAAGCTGTTGTCGGCGGCGGTTTGGGGGTTGGGCTGGAAATGGTGCGGCCGAATCATCACGACTGCGGCGGGTGCTTGGATGGCATGCATTTTTGTTGGGAGTGACTTTGACAAGGCGGTCTTTCGGTGTGCCCCCAGGACGACGATCTACGTCGTCCGCCCCCCGTGGGGGTCAAGAAAGGTAGGGTCGGCCTATCCCCTTCTTGTGAGGCGTTGACGGCGAGGCGGGCGTTGGCCTCGGCAGGCAAAAAAAGAGGGCGGTCTGCTTGCGCAAACAACCCCCGAAAAGCAATTCAAGTTCGGAGCTGAGGAAGCTCTGCATAAATCGGGGCGAGGCCGGGCAGTGCGGATTGGGATGGGCTGCAAGGCGCAGTTTGAAGCCAATAGCCGTAGCTATTGGCGAAAAGTGCAACGCAGCAGACCGCCCGAGACCGCGCTTGCACGGACCGGCCTGATTTATGCAGAGCTTCCCTAAGTTCTTATTTGAACGAATACGCCGCGCTCACGTAACCATAGCGGCCCGTGGCGTCAACACTTTGGTCGAAGCCGCGGAAGTAGCCGCTTTGATTGGATTTTGGCGGGGCGGTGTTGAACATATTGACTAGGCCAGCCTTGAGGCGCAGATTCTTGATGCCGGCGTAGCCCAACTGCATATCAAAGGTGCTGGATGCCTCCACCTTGCCCGAGACCGAGCCCGGTGTGCCATGGGCCACGCTGGTGACAAAGCCGGTCTTGGGGTCTAGCACGCTGGCATAGGCGTCGATATAGCCGCGCTGATAGCGGTTGGCCAGGTACAGATCCCAATCCCCCAGGGTCCAGTCGATGGACAGGCTGTGCTTCCAGCGCGGGGTCGGGAACAGATTGGCGTAGCGGCCCAGGTTGTTGATCGTCTCGCCGCCCTTGACCAGTTGCTGCTCGCTTTGCAGCAGATAGGTGCCGTTCAAGCCGGTCTTGATGTTGCCGGCCTCACCCAGCTTGAGTCGGTGCAGCAGCGACAGATCAATGCCAGCGACGGTTTGCTTGCCCTGGTTGGCAACAGGCAAAAGGATCTCCAGGATTTGGCCCGGCAAACCCGGATAGGCCGGGTCGGCGGCCTCGCGCGTGACGAACTTGGAGATATAGGGGAAGTTCGAACCGATCAGCGACTCGCTCAGTTCCGAGATCACATCGTCCTTCTTGATCTTCCAATAGTCGACGGTGGCAAAGAAGCCCAGGCCCGGATCAATCGCCGTGCCGAAGGAGAACTGGGTGGAGGTCTCGGGCGTCAGGTCGGGGTTGCCGCCGGAGCGGATCGTCATCGCGCCGGCCTTGCAACCCGGCCCGACGCCATTGATGCAGCGCTCCGGGTCGGTGTAGAAGTTGGAGCTGGCGCGGATGCCGCCCGAGGAGCTGACGTCGGCCAAGGACGGCGCGCGGAAGCCCGTGCCGACCGCGCTGCGCAACAGGAACTCTTTGACCGGTTGCCAACGCAGAGAGAGCTTGGGGTTGGTGCTGCTGCCGATGGCGCCGCTGTCATAGGAGTCATAGCGCACCGCAAAGTCAGCCTCCAGGCTTTTCAGTAGCGGCACATGGACTTCGGTGAACAAGGCCTTGACGGTGCGCTGGGCGTGGGTGTCGTTGGACGAGGTGATGTTGTTCAACAGGCCCGACTTCGCTTCATCCGATTGAACGTCGCTGAGCTTCTCGCGCCGCAGCTCCATGCCCACTGCGACTGCCAGCGCGCCGGCCGGTAGCGCGTAGATTTCCTTGGAGGCGCGCGCATCGAAGCTGTCGGAAGTCGCCCGCCCGGTGCGGCCGGCCACCAAACGCGCTTGCGTGGCTTCCATCTGCGCCATCACCTCGGGGGTGTTGTCACCCCATAGATTGACCACGCCGGACGCGATCAAGGGCCCCAGCTTATTGCCATAAACGAAGCCGTTGTTGTATTGCTCGGTGGCGCGTGAGACCGAATGGTTGAAGGCGCTGCTGTAGTCCCAGCCGGCGAATTCGCCTTCGGCACCGAAGACGAAGCGGTCCTGCGTGGTGTCTTGCACCCGCTCGCGCTGGCCCAGCGGCGTCAGGCGCACCGAGACAAAGATGTCTTTGGCGTTCGGCGTCGCGACCGGCAAGCCGGTCTTCATATTGATGTAGGTCTTGGGGAAGAAGGGGCCGCCTTTGGGATAGGTGAGCGGGATGCGCGCACCGGCGGAGGTCAGCTTGTAGCCGGTGAATGTGGCCGGTGAAATGCGGTAGAAGGCCTCGTTGCTGGAATGAGCGGCTTCGGCGAACAAGCTATGGCTCTTGTTCAGCGCCAGCACGGCCCGTGCGAACGCGTTCAGCTTGGTGGTTTCGGGCACCAGATCGGCCGCCGCCTGATAGTCAAAATTGCAGAAGCCGCCACTGAAGACGCTGGTAGGCGGCGCGCATTTGCCACCATTTGTGTCGGCGCTGCCGAGCAAGGAGCTGGCCGAGCTTGTGGTGAAGAGATTGGCCGGCCAGTTGGTGGTGGAAGTGCCGATGCTGCCGACATCAGGGCGCAGCGCGGTCTTGGACCATTCGCGCTGAATCGCCTTCAGCTGGGCCGACTTTTGATACTGCACCGAGCCGAAGATATTGAAGCCCTGCTCGCTCAGATCGCCGTAGCCCGCCGCCAGATTGAACTGTTGGCGGCTGCCGCCACCGTCTTCGTAACCACCGGCGCGCACGCTCAGATCTACACCTTGATAGTCTTTGCGGGTGATGAAATTGATCACGCCGCCGACGGCGTCGGCACCGTAAATGGCGGAGGCGCCGTCTTTCAAGATCTCGACCCGCTCAAGCGCCGTGGTCGGGATAGAGCTGAGGTCGACACCTTGGCCGCCGAAGGCGTAATTCGCCATGCGTCGGCCATTCATCAGCACCAAGGTGGAGGACACCCCGAGGCCACGCAGATTGGCGCCCGAGAAGCCGCTATTGCGCTGGGTGTCGGTGTTCTGTGACTTCTCCTCGATTGCGCCGACATTGGCCGACACCTGGGCCAGCAATTGCTCGGCAGTGGTGACGCCGCTCTTTTCAATCGTGGCGCGCGAGATGACCTGGATAGGCAGCGCGGCTTCGGAATCAAGCCGTTTGATCGAGGTGCCGGTCACTTCAACGCGCTGCAATTTGGCGGCGTCCTCCTGGGCCCAAACGGAATGCGATAGGCCGGCCATCGCCGTGAGCCCCATGGCGAGCCGCATCTTGCGGCTCAGCCGGGTAGGTCGAAATTGCTTGGGTGACGGAGTCATGTGTGGGTTTTCCGGTTGCAGTGATTGAATCCTCTGATGAATCAAGTATTTCACAAATGAAAATTTCTGAAAAGAAATTTTTACATGCGGTTTACCCGGGGATGCGTGGTGCGAGGTGAACAAAGGGGTGTTGAGGGGCGTTGGCGCCTGACGATGATGGAGCCGGTCCAGAACTGAGCCACCGCAGCAACATGCAGGTGAGCCAGCTTTTGCGACTGGTACTTCAGCATCCTTGCGGGATCGCAATCGACACGCATGGATCACCCGAATGTCGGCACCGATGCCCTGAGAGGCTTCCCTCCGCCGCAACAAGCTCCCGTAGGTAGGCCAACAAAGAGGTGTTGGAGATTGAACCTGGAGATGGCGCCGAAAGGACTTGATCCATGGAAAAGGGCGGTGCGACTGAAGAGTCGCACCGCCCCATCCGTTCAGCCGTGGCCTGGCTTACAGCTTGTAAGACACACCCACATTGAAGCGCCGACCGAACTGGAAGTTAGTCTGGTGGAAGGCGTTCATCGGGTCGGTGTAGATGACCTTCTGGTTGCTCAGATTCTCGACCCCGAAGCGGACTTGCATCTGCTGCGTGATCTGCTGGGACAGGTTCAATGACACCCAGGTTTCCGCACCATTGAGCTGGAATGCAGTCGAATCCCAGGTCGGTGCACGGTTGAAGGCCGAGTGGTAGTTGGCCGCCAGGCGAGCCTCGAAGCCATTGTGTTCGTACCAGAGCGTCAGGCCGCCGTTGTGCTTCATCAGACCGTTGGTGGCGATGGGCGTGAAGCTCTGGCCGCTGCGGTCACCGTTCTCCTTGATATTGCTGTCGGAGTAGGTGTAGTTGCTCAGCAAGCCCAGGCCATTGAATGGCGCCGGTAAGGCGGTGAAGGCTTGCTGGTAGACCAGCTCGATGCCCTGCACATGGCCGCCATCGCGGTTGACCTGCTGGGTGAAATAGGCCGGCTTGCCTTCGAAAGTGCCCTTGACCGAAGCGATGCCGATGTAGTCGCTGATCTCCTTGTAGAACAGACCGGCCGAGACCAGGCTGCCCTTGCCGAAGAAGCGCATAAAGGTCAAATCGATCTGATCCGCCATCATTGGCTTGAGCCGCGGGTTGCCGCCGCTCACGATGGTCGGGTCAATGCCCTTGGGATCGATGGTGACCGTGTGGGCGTTGTTCATCACGTCCAGCGGCGCGCGTGACATTGCGCGCGCTAGTCCGAAGCGCAGCTGGTTCACTTCCTCTTCGTCCAGATTCAGGATCAAGTTCATGCTGGGCAGGAACTTGGTGTAGCTGGTGCCATCGGAGACGGCGGTGGGCTTGCCGCCGTTGCGCTGCTCATAGCCATAGCCGGTCTGGCTGGTGTGGACGGCGCGCAGGCCGGCGTTGCCACGGTAGCTCATGCCGCCAAAGGCCTGGCCGGCCAAGTCGGCTTGGGCGTAAAGGGCGGCATTGTTTTCTTTGGCGCGCCAGTTGTCTTGCACCAGATTTGTGTCGGTCGAAGTGCGGCCATCCGAGCTCAGTGCTGCCGGGCCGAAATACTTGCCGACAGCGTCGGCGAAACCACCGACCAACTCGACAAAGTCGGGTCGGCCGTCAACCGTCGTGCGCTGGAAGCCCGAGCTCGGGATCGTCACCGTGGGCCCAAGGTTCCAGGAGATCGCCTCGTAGGACTTCTCGCGCTGGGTGGCGCGGGCACCGAACTTGATCTTGTTGACATCGCCCCAGTTCACCAAGCGGCTGGCGCTCAACTGCTGGGAGTTCAGCGAGTCGTCCAGCCGGCCGCCCTTGGTCGGCCCCCAGGTCTCATCGACCTGGTTCGAGTAGTTGGCCGGATTGCCGGTGTCCTGGTTGGTGGAGTAAGTCATCCACTGGTCTTTGCTGAAGTCAAAGGTGGTGGAGCCGGACTTCAGATTTTTCAGTTCGACGGCCGACCACAGCGTGTCGCGGCTGGCGGTTGAGTGGGCAATGTCGGCGTCGAGTTGCCAGCCATTGGTCTTGAACTTGCCGTTCAAGCCAGTGGCGAAATTCTTCATGTCCTGCTTCCACAGCGAGTTCAGCGTCTGCAGGGTGACGTCCTTGACCGTCGCCGCCGTGACATAGCCGCTGTCGGTCTTGACGTTGCTGAAGTTGCCGCTTTGCCAGCCATCCCAGTTGCCGATACCGTCCTGAACATGCGTGAGGGCCGGCTCTTCGATCTTGGACCGCGCTGTGTAGATATCGGCGGTGATGGCGAGGTCTGCGTTGGGCTTGTACTCCAGCTTGCCTAAGACGCTGCTGCGCTTGTTCGTGCCCTTTTTGACGCCGGTCTGGAAGCCCCAGCGGGTCTTGTCGATCTTGCCGTCGCCGGTGATGTCGGCAGAATGGTCGTTATTGAAGTCCCAGCTCTCCACCCGGTCTTCCAGCGACGGCTGGTCGTAATAGCTGAAGGCCACCGCCACACCGACGGTGCGGTCGGCAAACTGATCGACATAGATGCCGCCCAAGCGCGGGGCCGTGGTCTTGGCGCCGTCGATATTGCTGCCCATTTGGTAGTAGAGCGCGTCGGCCTTCAGCGCCAATTGGCGCTCTTTGTAGGCCAGCGGCTGGACCGTCTGCAAGTCAATCGTGGTGGCGATGCCGCCCTCGACCAACTCGGCGGATTGGGTCTTGTAGACGGTGGCACCCGACACCGATTCGGACGGGAACATCTCGAAGCGCACTGCACGGTCCGGCTCGCTCGATGCGAACTCGCGGCCATTCAGCGTCGCGCCGACAAAGCGGGGGCCGAGGCCGCGCGCCACGATCTGGCTGGCGTTGCCGCGGTCGATGCCGGCCGACAAGCCGGGCAGACGGGCCAGTGATTCGGCGATGGTGGTGTCGGGCAGCTTGCCGATGTCCTCAGACGCGATCACCTCGACCATGCTGTTGGACATTTCCTTGGTCGCCAAAGCACTGCGTACCGAAGCGCGGATGCCGGTCACCACAACCGCTTCAAGCTCGGTGCTCGGCTTTGTTGTAGGGGTGGCTTGTTGAGCCATGGCCTGGCCGCTGACTGCCGGCACCACGAAGATGGCCTGAATCATCCAGGAAAGTTGCTTTTGTCTCATGTCGTGTCCGTTTTTATATTGACGAACCGGCTGAGCACCCGATGGACCTTTGGGGGGAGTGCCGCGCCGGCAGCAGCGCCGTCATTGATTTTTTCTGCTGGCGGCTATGCTAAGGACAAGGACGCGCGGTTTCGTATCACTTATCTCGTTGGATATATACGGATTTCGGATGTCTGAAGCGCGAGTCTGCGGTCTGCCGAGCAAGACTCAGGGCCGCCCGCCGGCGACATCCCGCAAGGTCTGCAGCATCGCCTGGGCGCCGGGTGAAAGTTGGTGGGTTTTGCGCGTGACGATGCCGTACAAATCCATCCGTACGCCGAGTTCGATCGGCAGAACGGTCAGCAGCTTGGCTTCCAGATAGGGTTGCACCAGCTCGGTCGGCAGCGCACAGACCATATCGCTGCCGGTCAGCAGCTTGGTGATGACCGGCAGGGCCAGGGTCTCGACAATCTCGGCTGGTTGATCCAGACCTTGGGACAAGAATATCGCGGTCAGGCGGTCACGCAGAATGCTGCCGCTGGGCGGCAAGATCCAGCCTTGGCTGACCAGGTCGGCCAAATGCAAGTGCTCACGCCCCGCCAGGGGGTGGCCGGCGCGCGCGATCAGGCTGTGCGGCTCGTCACTGAGCGGCTCGAAGTTGAGCACGGCGGCGGACTCGGTGTCCAAGATGCGCCCTATCACCAGATCCAGCTCTCCCGCGCGCAGGCGTTGAATCATCAGCTTGCTGGTGTCCACCGTGATCGACACATGGACGCGAGGATATTTTTGCTTGAGCCGCTGGACGGCCTCCGGCAGCAGTCCGGTTGACGGCGTCATCACCGTGCCGACGGCAACCCGGCCACTCAGGCCCGACTGCAGCTCCATCACCTCTTGATGGGCAGCGTCCATCTCCGCCAGCGCGGCGCCGGCGCGGCGAATCATCACATCGCCATAGAGCGTTGGCGCAACGCCGCGCGGCAGCCGCTCGAACAACTGCACGCCTAAAGCATGCTCCAGCTCGGCCAGCAGCTTGGAGGCGGCCGGCTGCGTCAGATTGGCGGCCTGCGCCGCGTGCAGGATGGAGCCATGCCGGCCCAGCTCGACCAACAAGACCAGCTGCCGCGTCTTCAGGCGGGATCGAACAAAGCGGTCAGAGGCTTGTGTGAGGCGGTCGTCGTTCATGACTTCAGTGTAGGGCCGGGGCTCATGTGTGAGCACTTGCGCGAAACAGCTCCAGCTAGGCGCGACGCCGCAGACAGTACCTAGAGTGCGGCAAGGCGGAGCAAGGACGCAGGGGCAGCTTTCCGCAAGTCCTACTCGTGATAGAGCTGGCTGCGGCCGCCGTCGATCAAGATGTCGGCGGCGTTGATGAAGCGAGCCTCGTCGCTGGCAAGGAAGAGGGCGGTATAGGCCACCTCGATCGGCTCGCCCAAGCGTTTGACCGGCAGCAGCTCGGCCTGCCGCTGCGCTTCGGCGGCCGGGTCCGCAAAGCCGGCCAGCCAAGCCTGGTTCGACTCGGTCATGATGAAACCCGGTGAGATCGAGTTGACCCGCACGCCGCGCGCCGCGTACTCGATACCGAGCGACTTGGTCAGGCCCAGCAAAGCATGTTTGGCCACCGGGTAGGGGAAGCAGCCTGGGATGATGCGGTGACCATGGACCGAAGCGATGTTGACGATGCTGCCCGCGCCTTGCGCCAGCATGTGAGGGAGGGCGGCGCGCGCGCAATGCCAGGCGCCGTCCAGATCGACGGCAAAGCAGCGCTGCCATTGCTCGCTGCTCATGGCCAGGGGGTCGGCAAACACATTCATGCCGGCATTGTTGACAAGGATGTCTAGGCGGCCGAAGCGCTGCACCGTCTG
Source organism: uncultured Roseateles sp. (assembly GCA_963510335.1). Classification (GTDB taxonomy): domain Bacteria; phylum Pseudomonadota; class Gammaproteobacteria; order Burkholderiales; family Burkholderiaceae_C; genus Paucibacter_A. The sequence goes on along the minus strand of CAUPEV010000111.1, from coordinate 6,164 downwards.
CGCCACCATGTCATTGACGGCGCCCGCATCGGCCACATCGGCCTGCACGAACAAGCAGCGCCCGCTGTCGATGTCTGCATGCAACTCGGCCCGCAAGTTGGCGGCGTCCGCATCATCGCGGTGGCTGTTGATGACGACGCAGGCACCCTCGGCCAGGAAAAGCCTGGCGATGGCGCGGCCTATGCCCAGCGTTGAGCCGGTCACGAGTGCGACTTTGTTTTGCAGTCTGAGGGTCATGGTTTTACCTGGGGAGATTGATGGTTCAAGGACTGCTCGCGCCACGCATCGAGCACCGGCAAGGCGCGGCCCTTGAAGTCAAACAAGGTGGTGTTGGACACCACATTCGGGCCCGCCTGGGCCTTGCCGCCGCCCTTGCCCTCAAGCAGGGCCCAGCCCACGCCCGGCGTGGCAATCATCACCGGGTCCCAGTAGAGCAGGCCCAGCACACGTGGTTCACGTTTGAGCAGCCCGAACAGCTCGGCCATGAAGTCGTGCTGACCTTGCGGCGAGCTCATGCTGGCGGGGTAGGGACCGTTGTCGCTCAACTGGCCGGGCCAGCCATTCGGCAGCTTGGGCTTCCAGTTGAAGCCGACCTCCATGACCAGCAAATCTTTGTCATACAGCGTCGTCACCGCACGGCTGAATGCCGCCATCTGGGTGGCGGTCTTCTTGGTCCAGAACGGGTAGTAGGACGCACCGATCACGTCCCACTCAACGCCGTGGGCGCGGGCCTGGTCGAACCAGTCGCGGTACTTGCCCAGGTTGCCGCCGTCGTCCAGATGCAGCACGATTTTGGCGTTAGGGGCCACCGACCTGACCGCCGCATGGCCGGCGCGCAAGAGCGGCGCCAGGCCGTCCCAACCTGCGGTTCCGGGCGGCGTTATCTTGCCGTAGGGGTAGAGCATGCCGTGCTCGATCTCATTGCCCAGCGAGACGAACTCTGGTGGCGTACCTTGGGCCTGCATCGCCAGCATCACCTCGCGGGTACGTTCGAACACCAGCGCGGCCAGGCGGGCGCGGCGTGCCGCCTCGTCGGGTAAGCGCTTCAGCTCCTTGGCCCAGGCCTGCGGCAGGTTCTGCGTCTTCGAGTTGGTCCAGAAATCGCTGTAATGAAGGGTCAGCTGAATCTGCATCTGCAGTGCCTTGGCGCGGCGGGCCAGCTTGAGCAGATCGGGCAGATCCATCGAGCCTTCGGGCCAGTAGTAGCCGTCCGCACCCGTGCCCGGGCCGGGGCTGTCGTACAGGCGCAGGCGGGCGATATTGTGGCCGTGCTCGGCCAGTATCTTCAGCGCGTCGCCTGGTGTTCCTTGGCGGTCCGAGTAGATCGCGCCATGTGCTTCCATCAAGGGCAGTACGGAGACATCGCCGCCGGCTAGAAAGGGCGCCGCCTGCGCGGCCGAGCAGGCCAGCAGCGCCGCTGCAAGCAACTTAACCATGCTTGCTGCCGCGCGCCTTCAGCTGATCCAAGAGTACGGCGGCCAGCAGGATCAAGCCGCGCATCAGGTACTGATAGAACGCATCGACATTCATCAGATTCATCACGTTCTCGACCGTGCCCATGATCAGCACGCCAATCAGCACGCCGAAGATGCGCGCCTTGCCGCCCTGCAGCGAAACGCCGCCCAGCACGCAGGCTGAGATCACGTCCAGCTCGAAACCGGTGGCCGAATTGGGTTGGCCGCTGGTGATGCGCGAGGCCAGGATCAGGCCGGCCAGCGCCGTCACCAGACCCTGCAGCAGAAAGATCCAGACGCGCAGCTTCTCGACCTTGACGCCCGCCAGCCGGGCGGCTTCCGGATTGCCGCCAATCGCCAGCGTGTTGCGCCCGAACACCGTGTGATTGAGCAGCACGCCGAAGACCAGGAAGCAAGCTCCCGTCACCCAAATCGGCAAGGGCAGGCCGAGGATGCGGGCGTCGCCGAAGGCGATAAAGCCTTCGTCGGCAATGCCGACCGCTTGGCCCTGCGAGACGATGAAGGCGAGGCCGCGCACCATCAACATGGTGGCCAGCGTGGCGATCAGCGCGTTGACCTTCAGATAGGCGATCAGCACGCCGTTGCCGGCGCCGATCAGGGCGCCGGCGAGCAAGCCGCCCCCGACCGCCAACGTGACGCTCTGGGTGTGTTCCAGGATGATGGCGCCGAGCACGCCGGCAAAGGCAATCGTCGAGCCGACCGAAAGGTCGAAGTCACGCGAGGCCAGGCACAGCATCATGGTGCAAGCCACCATGCCGATCTGCGCCACCGACAGCATCAGGCCGACGATATTGGCGGCGGAGAAAAAGTTCTCGACGCTGACGGCCAGCACGAGGAACAAGACGGCATAGCCGAGTGTCATGCTGTGCTCGGTCAGCCAGGCACGGTTGAGGGGTTTCTTCATATTGGCTTGGTCGAGCGGAGTCTTGCTGATGGCAGTCATGGTGAAAAATGTTCCGTGCAAATATCTAGTTACGGTCTCAGACCAGGTCGGGCAGGGCCATGCGCAAGACAGCGGTTTCGCTGGCAGTCGAGCGGTCGAGCTCGCCGCTGATGCGGCCCTCGCGCATCACGATCACGCGGTCGGCAATGCCCAGCACCTCGGGCAGTTCGCTGGAGATCACGATCACGCAGCAGCCGCTCTCCGCCACCTCGTGAATGATTCGGTAGATCTCATTCTTGGCACCGACATCGATGCCGCGGGTCGGCTCGTCCAGGATCAGCACCTTCAGGGCGGGCTCAGCCAGCCAGCGCGCCAGGATCACCTTTTGCTGGTTGCCGCCGGACAGCAGGCGGATCTCCTGCTCGCGGTTCGGCGTCTTGATGCGCAGGCGCTTGATGAAGGCATCGGCCAGCGCCGCCTCGCGCGCGTGGCGCAGGAACAGCCCGCCCAGCAGACCGTGGCGGCGGCAGCTGATATTGATGTTCTCGGCCACCGAGGATTGCGCCAGGATGCCTTGCTCCTTGCGGTCCTCCGGGCACAGCACGATGCCGGCTTCGATGGCCGCCGACGGGCCCTTGGCCGAGACGGGCTTGCCGTCCAGCAAGACCTGACCCTGGCTGCGCGCATCGGCGCCGTAGAGCAAGCGCATCAGCTCGCTGCGGCCGGCGCCGACCAGGCCAAAGAAGCCCAAGACCTCGCCGGCGCGGACCGCAAAGTCCAGCGGTGCTGCAAGGTGTTCGCCGAGCATGCCGCGCACCTGCAGGCGCTCCTGGCCCAGCTGGCGCGGCCGGTAGTCATAGATATCGCTGACCTCACGGCCCACCATATCGCTGATCAACAGATCGCGCGGCACATCGGCCATCACCGGGTGCGTGGCGACCTTGCGACCGTCGCGGAAGATGGTGCAGCAGTCGCACAGCGCGTACAGCTCTTCCAGCCGGTGCGAGATGTAGATGAGGGTCTTGCCGCTAGCGCGCAGATCCTTAACCAGCTTGAACAAGACCTCGCTTTCGCGGTGCGAGAGGCTGCTGGTCGGCTCGTCAAAGGCGATCACTTGCGCGTCCTGCAGCACCGCCTTGCAGATCTCGGCCATCTGGCGCTGCGCGATCGACAAGTCGATCATCAGCGCGTCCGGGTCGAGGTCAACGCCGATTTCGGTCAGGCGGGCCGCGACTAACTCACGAGCCGCGCGGCGATCGACGAAGCCGAAGCGCTGCGGCAGCCGGCCCAGCAAGACGTTCTCGGCCACCGTCAGCTCGGGCACATATTGCAGCTCTTGGTGGATGACTGCGATGCCGGCCTTGATCGCGTCCGCCGCCGAGCCGAAATGGCATTCCCGGCCATTCAAGAGCAGGCGGCAGCCATCCGGCCGGTACTGGACGCCTAGTATATTCAGCAGCGTGGAATTGCCAGCGCCGTTCTCACCCAAGAGGCCATGGACCTGACCGGCGCGCGCCTCGAAGCTGACGCCATTGAGCGCCTTGACGCCGGGGAAGACCTTGCTGACCTGGTCGAACTGCAGGGATGCTGCCGCGCTCACAGCCCCATCTGCTTACGCAGCTCGGTTTGGTTCTGGCGCGTCATCAATGTGCCGCTGGTCAAGGTGACGGCCGGCGGCGCCTGGTTGGTGGTGATCCAGCTGTACATATTGGCGGCGGTCTCGTAGCCATGGCGCTTGGGGCTGATCAGCACGGTGCCGAAGAAGGCGGTAGGCGCCGGCTTGGTGAACTCGTTCAGTGCGGTCTGGCTGCCGCCGATGCCGATGGCGATCAGCTCATCCTTGCGGATGCCGCGGCCCTCACCGGCGCGCACGGCACCCAGCACTGCTTCGTCATTCATGCCCACCGCCACCCAATGTTTAAATTTGGGGTTCTTGGTGAGGGCGATATTGGCGGCGTTGAAGGCGTTCTCGGTGTCGGTCTTGGCCTGCGGCGCGGCTATCACATTGGCAGCAGGCAGGCCAGCGGCCTTCAAGGCGTCAACGGCACCCATGGTGCGCTCGCGCCCGGTCGGCAACTGGTCAAAAGCGACGCGCAGCGCGCCGACTTCGTTCAAATTCCAACCGCGCTTTTTGATTTCTTCCAGCAGACCGAGGCCGACCTGCTTGCCGATCTCATAACCCGAGATGCCCATATGCGGGATAGCCGCAATCGGCTTGCCGGCGCCGTCGACCAATTGGTCATCGACCGAGATCACCTTCAAGTCATGGCGCTTGGCGGCGCGGGCGACCGCCGCGCCCAGCTTCACATCGGGGGCGCAGATGACAAAACCTTGCGCTTTTTGCGCGGCCAGATTGTCAATCGCGGCCATCATTTTTTCGCCGTTCGGGATGCCGATCTTGACGAGCGTGAAGCCCTTGTCCTTGGCGGCTTGCTCGGCGTATTTCCATTCGTCCTGGAACCAGGGCTCCTCGGCCTGCTTGACCAGGAAGCCGATTTTGACGGGGTCGGCGGCATGGCTGGCCAATGGCAGCAGGGCCAGCAGGGCGCTGGCCAATAGGGGCTTGGCCCATTGTTGTAGTTTGATTTTCATGGCTTTTTTGTCTCCGTTTTTGGGGCGTAAAACTAAGCAATCGGACTGTCGTCGAACAAGGCATCCGGCAGGCCGCGCACCAGCGGCTGCCGGCCTCCGAACAGGCTGCCTGAGCCGGGCAAGCGCTCCAACTCCTCGCGGCTCAAATCGGCGCGCGCCGAAGTCACCATCAGCTGATCAAAATCATCGCCGCCGAAGGCTGGGCAGGTGGTGTTGGTGGCCGGCACGCCGATGATGTGCATCAGCTGCCCATCAGGCGAGTACTGCGCGACGCGGCCCGCGCCCCATTGCGCATTCCAGAGGCTGCCGTCGGCCGCGATGACCGAGCCATCAGGCCAGGCATGGTCCGGTGTGACGCGAGTGAACAGGCGCAGATTGGCGACCTGCGCGCTGTCCGCGTCGTAGTCGCACTGCATGATGGCTTGGCTCAAGGTGTCGCAGAAGTACATCGTGCGGCCGTCCGGGCTGAAGCAGATGCTGTTGGCGATTGCCACCGCTGGCAGGGCCAAGCGGCGCAGGCCGTGCTGCAGTGAATATTGGTAGAAGCTGCCGATCGGTCGCTTGTCGCTGGCCTGATTCATGGTGCCGAAGACAAAGTAGCCGCGCCGGTCGGTGCGGCCGTCATTGACGCGGGTGCGCGGCTCGGCCGGGTCGACCGGGACCAGTGACTGGATGGCGGGAGCAGTGCTGCCGGTCGCCAGAGTGTCCGCCAGCGTGGCCAGGCAAAGGCGTTTGGCCAGTCCCAAGAGCAAGCGGCCCGAGCGGCAATGGGCAAAGCTGCCGAGCCGGTCCGGCAGCTTGACCGTCAGCGTAGCGTCTGCTTCCGGTGTCCAGGCATGCAAACTGGAGGACTCGATATCGGTCCACCACCAGCGTCCGCTGCCGGCATGCCATTGCAGGCCTTCACCCAGGGTCGCTTGTTGGCTCAGCGTCAGCTCGAGCTGCTTGGTGTGGCTTGGTGCGTCGATGTTCATTGAGTCTGTGCAGCGCGATGGGGGTGAAGGGACAGTCGCCAAAGGACAAAAGAGGCCGCTAAGTTAACGGCCTTTGCAATGTCCAACAAATGGCTTATTAAAGAGAAGCTATCAGAATTATGTATAGCTGCAAGGTTCAGGGCTGCAGAGTCCAGCGGTAAACCGGGATCAGGCTGATCTTGCGCAGCGCCGCGATTTGCGCCTCGCCCTTGAAGTCGGGGCGATGCGCTTGGGGCAGGT